>NZ_CP071487.1:1822500-1902500 GCF_017352235.1 Glaesserella parasuis
GCGTCAGTATTTTCCCAAGGGGCTGCCTTCGCCTTCGGTATTCCTCCACATCTCTACGCATTTCACCGCTACACGTGGAATTCTACCCCTCCCTAAAATACTCTAGCCACCCAGTATGAAATGCAATTCCCAAGTTAAGCTCGGGGCTTTCACATCTCACTTAAGTCACCGCCTGCGTGCCCTTTACGCCCAGTCATTCCGATTAACGCTCGCACCCTCCGTATTACCGCGGCTGCTGGCACGGAGTTAGCCGGTGCTTCTTCTGTGACTAACGTCAATGTAATGCTCTATTAAAACATCACCCTTCCTCATCACCGAAAGAACTTTACAACCCGAAGGCCTTCTTCATTCACGCGGCATGGCTGCATCAGGGTTCCCCCCATTGTGCAATATTCCCCACTGCTGCCTCCCGTAGGAGTCTGGACCGTGTCTCAGTTCCAGTGTGGCTGGTCATCCTCTCAGACCAGCTAGAGATCGTCGGCTTGGTAGGCCTTTACCCCACCAACTACCTAATCCCACTTGGGCTCATCTTATGGCAGGTGGCCCGAAAGTCCCACCCTCTAGTCCTTAGACATTACGCGGTATTAGCGACAGTTTCCCGTCGTTATCCCCCTCCATAAGCCAGATCCCCAAGCATTACTCACCCGTCCGCCACTCGTCAGCAAAGAAAGCAAGCTTCCTCCCTGCTACCGTTCGACTTGCATGTGTTAAGCCTGCCGCCAGCGTTCAATCTGAGCCATGATCAAACTCTTCAATTTAAAAAGTTCAATCGCTCAATAAACTGCTTAGCTAAAGTTTACATATTACTTTTAAGTAAAAATGAATTTCTAGTTTAAGCACCTATTAAGACTTCAAAATTAAAAAAATATATTTAAACAAAGTCAATCAACAAGTGCCCACACAGATTGTCTGATAAGTTGTTAAAGAGCAAAAAAGAACGACGCACTGTTAAATTTAACTACTTCACAACAGTGCGTCGTTGTGTGGTGTGCATTATAGAGAAATTCAAATCCAACGCAAGTACTTTTTATAATTTTTACAGAAAAAAACATTAATTGCTCAAAATAAGAACTAAGGTCTATATTTCCTCTATCACTCCTTTATGGCTAAATCCAGCTTCGATGCTCAACTCGAATATGTGTATGCTCTCTCCCTTCCTGATGTTCATAGTCATATTTAAAACCACGCAATTTAACCTGAATATTATTTTCTTGAGCATATACATTGGTAAAGTCCTCAAGTAATTCCAATACATCACTTGCAATATATAAAGCCCGCTTGGCATTAATTGTAACTTTTGAATTAGGTTGAATATTTTTTAAAGTTTTCTTAATCGCTGCCTTATTCAAAAAAGAGACTTTTCCACCTAGCTCAAGTATAATCTTATCCGCATCAGCTAATTCTTCACGGCTCAAGTAATAAGCTCTTTTCATATTTCCATACAGAATGAATAGAATACTAATCACTAAGCCAATCCCTACCCCTTTCAGCAAATCAAGGAAAACAACAGAAACCATTGTTGCAACGAAAGGAATAAATTGATAACTCCCCTTACACCAAAAAGGTTTATAATGCTTAGGATGTGTCAATTTATATCCAATCAATATTAATACTGCCGCTAGCGTTGCAAGGGGAATCTGGTTGAGCACACTTGGAATAGTTAATACACATAAGCAACAAAACACCATGAAATACCGCAGATGTTTTATGAGTCGCTCCTGCATTTGCATTAGCAGAAGAACGCACAATGACCGATGTCATAGGTAAACCTCCTATCGAAGAGGTTAATATATTAGCAAAACCTTGTACTCGTAACTCATGATTATTATCCGTAATTCGACGGCGAACATCTAAACGATCTGCAGCCTCAATTGAAAGTAATGTTTCCACAGAGGCAACTACTGCAATAGTTCCCCCTGTAATCCAGACTATGCTATTATTGAAACCCTCTAAGCTAGGAAAGCGAATTAAGGAACTTACTTCATCTAAAGAGCTTAATACTGGTAGTTGAACTAATTGATTTGTTGGAATTGCAAGCGGGCTGTTGAACCATATGAAAAGCTGGTTAAGTAAAATCCCCACAATAACGGCAACTAAAGCAGAAGGGAGTAATTTGAGTTGACGTAATCGAGGTTGCTGTTCCCAACCAATCATAATAATAAGCGCAACTACTGCAACAACCAAAGACCCTAAATGAACCCGTCCAGTAGAATGAACAATTTCAATTAATGTATCATCACTACCAAGAGCATAAGGTAACTGTTTAAGGATAATAATCACACCGATCCCTGCCAGCATTCCTTCAATCACAGAAATAGGTATATAGTTTGAGATACTCCCAGCTCGAAGAAAACCCAGAAGCAATTGCAGTGCACCAGCAATTACACCAGAACATAAAAATAACTCGAAAGCCCCCAATTCTGTCATCGCTGCTAATACAATCGCTGCTAACCCCGCTGCAGGTCCAGAAACACTAATATGAGAAGAACTTAATGCGCCAACGATGACACTTCCAATAACCCCAGATAAAATCCCCGCTAAAGGTGGCGCTCCTGATGCAAGGGCAATACCTAAGCACAAAGGCAATGCGACAAGAAAAACGACTAATCCTGATGCAAAATTTTGTTTGAGTAACAGGCTTATATTTTGTTCATTATTCATACAACATTCTAAGTATTAACTAATTTCTCTGTCCCTATGAATATATCACTGTGCTTACAAACATCTATTCCTGAAGATTTGATTAAATGCTCCTAGCTATCTTTGGCAAGCTGATTTTCTTCTCTTCACTTTGACGATAAAGCACTAAAATATGCCCAATGGTCTGCACTTGCACCGCTTTGGTTTCACGTACAATCGCATCAATAATCAACTGCTTCATCTCACGATCAGCCCCTGCGATCTTCACTTTAATTAACTCGTGGTGATCTAACGCATTTTCGATCTCGGCTAACACCCCTTCGGTTAAACCATTACCACCAAGCATCACGACTGGACTTAAATGATGGGCAAGCCCCTTTAAAAATTGTTTCTGTTTTGTTGTTAAATTTACTGACATTAAAATTGCCTTTCTATGCTAAAAAAATCGGCGTAGAAAATAGCATATTCAGAATAAATTTTAAAGCTAAAGATATGCTAAAATAGGCGAAACTGACTTAATTTCAAAAAGGATAACCTATGCCAACGATTAGCGTCGCAATGATCGTCAAAAACGAATCGCAAGATCTTGCCCAATGTTTAGAAACTATCAAAGGTTGGGTGGATGAAATCATCATTCTAGACTCTGGAAGTAGCGACAATACCAAAGAAATCGCCTTACAATACGGAGCAAAATTCTATGAAAACACCAATTGGCAAGGCTTCGGTAAACAACGCCAACTCGCTCAACAATATGTCACCAGCGATTACGTCCTCTGGCTGGATGCCGACGAACGTGTCACCCCAGAATTAAAACAGAGCATACAACAAGCGGTAAGTAGTAATGAACCAAACACGGTTTATCAAATCCCCCGTTTAAGTGAAGTTTTTGGCAGGCAAATTCGCCATTCAGGGTGGTATCCTGATTATGTAGTGAGACTTTACCGTACGGATTTTGCTCAATACGGCGATGAACTTGTTCACGAAAAAGTCCATTATCCAAAAGAAGCCAAAGTCGCTAAACTTAAAGGCGATTTATTGCATTTTACTTATAAAGATATTCACCATTATCTAGTAAAATCAGCAAGTTACGCTAAGGCTTGGTCAGAGCAAAGAGCCAAAGCTGGCAAAAAAGCAACTTTATTCCAAGGTGTTACCCACGCTGTCGGCTGTTTTGTAAAAATGTATATTTTAAAAGCAGGTTTTCTTGATGGTAAGCAAGGTTTTTTACTTGCCGTTCTGTCGGCACATTCTACTTTTGTGAAGTATGCTGATTTGTGGAATAAATATCAGAAATAATCAACTGAAGGATTCTACCCACTTTACTTTTCTGCCTCTTAACACATATTCTTATCTTAATAAAATTGAGCACAACAAATAATTGTGACTGAAATATTGCTCCCTACAATGAGGAAAATACTGGGAACAAACGATCTAGATGTAATAGACAAGGTTGCTAATATTTAAAGAAAACAAACATTAGCAACTATTTTGTCTACTATATCAAAAGTTATGAGCAATATTCCAAAAAATGCTCCGCATCAAGCGCTGCCATACAGCCTGTTCCAGCTGAAGTAATCGCTTGGCGGTAGTTATGATCCATCACATCACCAGCGGCGAATACACCTGCAACGCTTGTTGCGGTTGCATTGCCATCTAAACCTGACTTAACCACAATATAACCATTGTTAAGCTCTAGTTGATCTTTAAAAATTTCCGTATTTGGTGAATGCCCGATCGCGACAAATACGCCGTCAAGCGTAATCTGTTCTTCATTACCTGTTTGAGTACATTTTAAACGCACTCCAGTTACGCCCATATTATCGCCTAACACTTCATCTAAAACACTGTGGGTGTGCAAAATCACCTTGCCTTCTTCGACTTTTTTCATCAAGCGGTCAATTAAAATCTTTTCACTGCGAAAAGTATCTCGGCGATGGACTAGATGTACCACAGAGGCTACATTTGAAAGATATAACGCTTCTTCCACAGCCGTATTTCCGCCGCCAATTACTGCTACTGGCTTATTACGATAAAAGAAACCATCACAGGTTGCACAAGCCGAAACGCCTCGACCTTTATAAGCCTCTTCAGAAGGCAAGCCTAAGTATTTCGCTGATGCACCTGTAGCGATAATTAACGCATCACAGGTAAAGGTATTAAAGTCGCCTTTTAAGGTGAATGGGCGTTGTGAAAGATCGACGCTGTTGATATGGTCAAAAATAATTTCAGTGTTGAACTTCTCAGCGTGCTTTTGCATTTTGTTCATCAACTCTGAACCTGTAATATCGCCAAATTCCCCAGGCCAGTTTTCAATCTCTGTAGTTGTAGTGAGCTGTCCGCCCTGTTGCATTCCCGTTACTAATACTGGGTTTAAATTTGCACGAGCCGCATAAACTGCCGCTGTGTAACCAGCAGGGCCAGAACCTAAAATCAATAATTTTGCGTGTTTTGTTGCCATTTTGTTCTCCTAAATATATGAAAAATCACTTACTAAAACTAATACAATAAAGAGTAAAGTTGTCTGCGATATTTAGGAACAAGAGGAGCGACATTCCCCATTGCAGATAAAATAGCGAGAAATTGCTTTTTAATTTCTCCATTACCTGCTGAAAGGTCATGTTTCAACCAATCATATAATAATTCTAGAGCTTCTTCATTCCTACCAACTTGATGTAACTGATTTGCCAATTTTACGGCAATCTCAGGACTTTTAGTCTTAGTATAATCAGCTTGGAGTTGTTGAATTTCTGGGGAATTAGCCGCTTGTTCTAGTAATAGAATTTGATCTTGCAAACCTTGCCAACGGCTATCTCTATCTTGAATTGGAATTTGCATCAAGATTGCTTTAGCTGGTTCAACTTGCTTCATTGTAATATAGGTTTCCGCATAGAGTAACGCAAAATCACTGTTTTTCTTATGCGTCAGTTCCCAAGCATTTTTTAATAACGGTAACGCAAGTTCATACTGTTCTGCTTCTAGAAATTCAAGTGCCTGAGCGAATTGAAGTTCTTCCTCTTTGGGTAAAATGTTGCTTAGACGAACTCGCAATTCTTGTTCATTTATCTCACCCTCAATCACATCAACAGGTTGCCCATTTGCAAAGAAATAACTTGTAGGCACCGCTTGTATGCGAAATTGTGCGGCAATCATTGGGTATTCATCACAGTTGACGATGGCAAGGAGAAATTGTTTTGAATATTCATCGTTTAAACGACGAAAACAAGCCTCCACCTCAAGTGAACGAGGCTCACGGGGAGAAATAAAATGAAAAACGACAGGGACTTCTGCTGCAGCTTTAATAACTTCACTAAAATTAGTGTTATTGACGTTAATAAGATAATCCATATTAGTACACCATAGTAGTATATAAAAAGGCTGAAAACTGAAGTTTCCAGCCCTTGTATCATGGCGTGATTTTACGATAAATTCAAGACTAACCGTTTACAAATTTTTCGCCTAACTCAATATCTGCTTTTAAGGTTGGGATCATCGCTTGAACAGCTGCTTCCTCATAAGCACTTAAAGTACCGATAGGTAACAACTCTTCTACACCATTTAAGCCTAAACAAACTGGTTGTGCGAAGAAACGAGCATACTCACCATTGCCTTCGACATAAGCGTATTCAACAACCTGCTCACCCGTTAAGCCTTTTAACACAGAACGAGCAAAGCGAGCAGCCGCTTGAGCCATAGATAAAGTCGCTGATCCGCCACCTGCTTTAGCTTCCACCACTTCCGTACCAGCATTTTGAATACGTTTGGTTAATGCTGCAACTTCTTCTGCAGTAAAGTCAATTTTATCTTCTTCAAATGCTTGAGAAAGTAGTGGTAGGATGGTTACGCCTGAGTGACCACCAATAACAGGTACTTTTACATCATTGACATCTTTGCCTTTTAATTCAGCCACAAAGGTTTCTGAACGTAATACATCGAGTGATGTCACACCGAATAATTTACGTTTATCGTAAACGCCAGCTTTTTTCAAGACTTCTGCAGCAATAGCTACTGTGGTATTTACTGGGTTAGTAATAATTCCCACACAAGCCGTCGGACAAACCGTTGCGACTTTTTCAATTAAGTTACGCACAATACCTGCATTGATATTGAACAGATCAGAACGATCCATACCTGGTTTACGAGCCACACCTGCAGAAATTAAAACTAAATTTGCACCTTCTAAAGCTGGTGTTGGATCTTCGCCTGCATAGCCAACTACTTTTACAGCCGTTGGAATATGGCTCACATCAACTGCAACACCTGGGGTAACAGGGGCAATATCATAAAGTGCGAGGTTTGTGCCAGCTGGAAGTTGTAACTTTAATAATAAAGCTAATGCTTGACCGATACCGCCTGCTGCGCCTAATACTGCAACTTTCATAAGTTTCTCCTCATAGGTTATGTAAATTTAATAGCGAAAGTGTATGTAAATTCATAGTAACTTTCAAATACCAAAATACAATTTTGAGACTTACCGCAAATTTTCGAGAAAAAAAGTGAGTTTAGATTGATTTCCGTGAATAAATAGGCAACAATTCTGCATATTTACGACTGTAATTGCATAAAAATAAAAGGATAACAAGTGGAAAAACTCGACTCTCTCAACGAAGCTTTTAAATCATTATTACGAGAAGAAAAATTTGGTTCACAAAGCGAAATTGTCACTGCTCTGCAAGAAATGGGATTTGAGCATATCAATCAATCAAAAGTATCCCGAATGTTGAGTAAATTTGGGGCAGTCCGTACCCGAAATACAAAAATGGAAATGGTTTATCACTTACCAGCAGAACTCGGTATTCCAACCACGTCAAGCCCACTAAGAAATTTAGTGATCGATATCGACCATAATGAAAGTTTGATTGTTGTTCGTACAAGTCCTGGTGCCGCACAGTTGATCGCTCGATTACTGGACTCAATGGGAAAAGCAGAAGGCATACTTGGAACTATCGCCGGCGATGATACGATTTTCATTACCCCAACTCGTGATACCTCTATTTCAACATTAATTGCAACCATTACTGAACTTTTTGATAGCTCACTCTAATGAACATACTGATTACCGGCGGAACAGGCTTTATAGGCAAGGCACTTTGTCAGGCTTTAATTAAGCAAGGACATCAGCTAACCGTACTGACTCGCCAAAGGTTACCTAATCAACAAGCGGTAAGTTTTTGCCAAGATCTTACCGCTTTCCAGCATTTAAATACATTCGATGCGGTGATCAATCTTGCTGGCGAGTCGATTTTTGACAAAGCTTGGACTACAGCACAGAAACAAAAATTAATACAAAGTCGTCTTAGTATAACACAACGTTTAGTCGAGCTAATTCAAGCGAGCGATACGCCTCCTCACACCTTTATTTCGGGATCGGCAACGGGTTTTTATGGCAATTTGGCGGAAGGAAAACATTACGATGAACAAACCGCTTGTGGTACAGCTTTTCCTGCTCAGCTCTGTTTTCAATGGGAAAAGACCGCCTTACAAGCTCAGAGTAATAAGACAAGAGTTTGTCTTATCCGCACGGGCATTGTATTAGACAAAACAGGCGGTGCATTACAAAAAATGTTACCGCTTTATCGTTTCGGTTTAGGGGGAAAGCTAGGATCCGGTAAACAGCACTGGGCTTGGATTTCGCTAAATGATGAAATTCGGGCAATTTTATTTCTACTCAATCATTTCGAATGTAGTGGTGCTTTTAATTTGGTGTCGCCGGAGCTACTGACTAATTCTGCGTTCAATCAAAAACTTGCTCGACATTTTAAACGCCCAGCCTTTTTTGCTGTGCCTGAATGGATCTTAAAATGGTTATTAGGTGAACGTTCGCAATTGTTGTTAGATAATCAACCGCTTGTGCCTCACAAATTACAATCTGCAGGGTTTATATTTAAAGATCCACTAATAGATAGGCTTACTTATTTATAACATAAGTATTTGAAAGAAGATAAAATTCAATAACTTTTGTTAAAATAGTAATTAGCAAATTCACTCTACAGCGATAAAATAACCAAAGGTATTCTTAAGTTTAATCATTCAGAATGTTGCTAAGGAATGAATATCTATTTTGTTTAACAAGAATACGAAAAATTATTTTTTCTTATGCTTTTCCACCATTTTTGATTATTTAAATACCACTCTACTGTCTTACGAATTCCACTTTCAAAAGTTTCTTGAGGTTTCCAATCTAATTCTTCGCGAATTTTAGTTGAATCAATAGCATAACGAGTATCATGCCCTAGACGATCCGGTACATAAGAAATTAGATCTTTATATTTCTGTACCCCTTTTGGCTTATGTGGAAGTAGTTCTTCTAATATTTCACAAATAGCATAAACCACCTCCAGATTACTTTTTGTACTATCACCACCAATATTATAACTTTCTCCCACTCTACCTTCTTTAATTACCTTATATAAAGCTCTCACATGATCTTCAACAAATAACCAATCACGAACTTGTAACCCATTACCATAGATTGGTAATTTCTTTCCTTCTATTGCATTCAAGATGATCAATGGAATCAATTTTTCAGGAAAATGAAAGGGACCATAATTATTTGAGCAATTTGTTACGATAGTTGGTACCCCATAAGTACGCCTCCAAGCATGCACTAAATGATCGCTTGCGGCTTTTGATGCCGAATAGGGGTTAGAAGGAGCATAAGGCATGATTTCTGTAAACTGCCTCTCACTTGTTCCTAAATCACCATAAACCTCGTCAGTAGAAATATGATGGAAACGAAATATAGATTTTTTTTCCTCTGGCAAATCATTCCAATATTTACGAGCTACTTCTAATAAAGTATAAGTTCCCCAAATATTAGTCTTAATAAATACTTCCGAATTCTTAATAGAACGATCTACATGGCTTTCTGCAGCTAAATGCATTACTATGTCTGGCTGATATTCATTAAATATCTGCTCTAAGGCTATTTTATCGCAAATATCTATTTGTTTAAATGCATAACGAGAACTATTAGAAATCTCCTCTAATGAGCTTAAATTACCTGCATAAGTTAATTTATCTATATTAATTACTAAGTCTTGAGTATTATTAATAATATACCTAATCATTGCAGATCCAATAAAACCTGCACCACCAGTAATAAGAATTTTTATATTCATACTGTTATGTTCTAATAAATTTATTTCTCAAAAGAATCTATGATGTTGAAAGTATAAAACTATATATTAGAAATATTCTTCCCCATTCCATTCTATTACACTAAATAATCCTAATGAATTATCAATTAATCTAGCATACTCTAATTTTGCTTCCCAAATAGACAATTTATCAATAAGTTCATGTGAATATTCTTTTTTATATAATTCTCTAGCAATATTTTTTTCATCCCCCTCTAATTTTCTTGCTTTACCTGTAAATTGAACACCTTGTAAAGAGGGATGAAAACGCGTTGGTACAAAGATTGTACCAGAAATATTAGGATTCTCTAACATCACTTGACTATGATAAGTCGTTAAACTCGTCACAAAAATTAAACGCAGATTATCTTCATCAAATACATAATAAAATGCATTAGACCAAGGAATATTATTCTTTGCACAACTTATAGTACATAAATATTTTTTCTGGATAAAATTAAAAATTCTTTTTTGCATGTAGCCTCTCTAATTCAAAAGTAGATAGATTGTAACAATAAAAAATACTATATTAATAACATTTAATTACTAGTAATAACTAAAACATATTACTACTTACTATCCTATAATTTTTTATTATCCATGATTTGTCTCATAAACGGCAGAATCTCCGTTAATGCTTTATCCATCGGAATTAAGGTTAAATTTTTTTGCGAAGCCTTATCAGATGGCGGACAAAATGCGATATGTTTATCGGCATCATTTAACGGCTTCCAACGGCGTGGAATGGCAGATAAACGACTTGGGTAAAAACCTACCGTTGTAATATTTAATGCCCCACAAATGTGTAAAGGCCCTGTCGAACCTGCAATAAAGAGATCAGCACAGGCTAACGATTTGGCAAAATCGACTAATCCATCATTTTTATCATAAATCACCACATTCTTATGATTTACTAACTGTTGCAATGCTTTAGCAGTTTCGCTTTCATTAGGCCCTGCGGTTAAAATCACTTGGCAATCAAATTTCGCTAAAATCCCTAAAATTAACTCCGCATATTGATTCAAAGATAAATTCGTCGCAGATCCTCCTGTACTACTATGTACAAAAAGCCATTTTTTATTGCCATCTAACTTTAATAGTTCCATTAATTTGCTTTTTTGCGTACTCAGACAAGCATTATCAAAAGATAAGTAAGGTGTCGTCGGCTCTACCGCTGTAATTTGATTATCTTTCAAAAAATAACGCACTAAGTCTACATTATATTCATACTCTGCTTTTTCAGAACGAGAGCGACGCTGGGTTAAACGGTGATTATATAAAAATTGAAAGAGTTTCGTTGCGGGTGCTAAACGGTAGACAATACGGCTTTTCCAAACCAATTTGGCGTTATACCAATCCGACACAAAACTAATCACTGCATCAAATTGCTCAGATCTTACCGCTTGTAATACACGATCATTTTCAGCTTTATTTTGTTTATCTGAACTATCCAAAATAATACCATCTAAATAAGGGCAGATTTCCGCTAATGGCGCTGTATATTTAGGAACAAGGGCAATAATTTGGCAATTCGGCATTGATTTTTTTAACATCGCAAATGCCGCCCAAGCCAACATAAAATCGCCAATTTTATCGTTACGAATAACAAGAATTTTATTCATTTTCTGATTTCCCAAATAGAAACTAAAAAATAAGGGGATATAAAATCCCCTTATTTTGCCACATTCTATGTAATTACAAAATCTCTTTCGCCTTCGCTACCACGTTATCTACGGTAAAGCCGAAGAGTTTGAATAATTCACTTGCTGGTGCCGACTCTCCGAAGCTATTCATACCAACAATGCGGCCGCCAAAGCCAACATATTTATACCAGAAATCTGAAATACCTGCTTCAATCGCCACACGTTTGGTCACTGAGCTTGGTAATACCGATTCACGATAAGCTTCATCTTGTGCGTCAAACACGTTAGTGCTTGGCATTGAAACCACACGAACTTTATGCCCTTCTGCACTTAATACCTCAGCTGCTTTCATCGCTAATTCAACTTCTGAACCTGTTGCAATTAAGATTAAATCTGGGCAATCGCCTTTTTCACAGCATTGACGTAGGATATAACCACCGCGAGCCACGTTGGCAAGTTGTTCTGGAGTACGTTCCATTTGAGCTAGGTTTTGACGAGTGAAAATTAATGCACTTGGGCCATCTTTACGTTCAACAGCCGCTTTCCACGCTACCGCAGATTCCACTTGGTCACACGGTCGCCACGTTTGAAGATTTGGAATTAAACGTAATGCCGCAGTTTGTTCAACTGGTTGGTGAGTTGGGCCATCTTCACCTAAGCCGATAGAGTCGTGGGTGTAAACAAATAATGAACGTTGTTTCATTAATGCCGCCATACGCACCGCATTGTGTGCATATTCCATAAACATTAAGAAGGTTGCACCGTATGGAATAAAGCCACCGTGTAAAGCAATACCGTTCATAATCGCTGACATGCCAAACTCACGCACACCGTAGTTGATATAGTTGCCATCAACATTGTAATCTGCACGGATTGGTTTTGAGCCAGACCATAAAGTTAAGTTTGAACTTGCTAAGTCTGCCGAGCCGCCTAAAAATTCAGGAAGAATGTGTGCATAGGCTTCAATCGCATTTTGCGACGCTTTACGGCTTGCAATATTTGCTGGGTTTGCTTGTAATTTTTCAATGAATGCTTGTGATTCTGCCGCCCAATTTGCTGGTAATTCACCTGCAACACGGCGTTTAAATTCAGTGGCAAGCTCTGGGTAAGCGGTTGCATAAGCTGCAAATTTTGCATTCCACTCTTTCTCTGCGAGCAAGCCTTTTGCTTTTGCGTCCCATTCTGCATAGATTTCAGCTGGAATAACAAAAGGTGCGTGTTCCCATTTTAAGTATTCACGCGCAGCCGCAATTTCTGCATCACCTAATGGCGCACCGTGACAATCGTGCGAGTTACATTTGTTTGGTGAGCCATAACCGATAATGGTTTTACAGATAATTAAGGTTGGGCGATCTTTTTCTGCTTTCGCATTTTCAATTGCAAATTTAATTTGTTCCGCATTGTGTCCATCAACATTGCGGATAACTTGCCAACCGTAAGACTCAAAACGCATTGCAGTATCGTCAGAGAACCAGCCATCAACGTGACCATCAATCGAAATATTGTTGTCATCGTAGAAAGCAATTAATTTTCCTAAGCCTAAAGTTCCTGCTAATGAGCAAGCCTCGTGTGAGATCCCCTCCATTAAACAGCCGTCACCTAAGAACGCATAGGTGTAGTGGTTTACAATCTCGTGACCTTCACGGTTAAACTGTGCCGCTAAGGTTTTTTCCGCAATCGCCATACCTACTGCATTAGTAATCCCTTGACCTAACGGACCTGTTGTGGTTTCAACGCCTGGTGCATAGCCATATTCTGGGTGGCCTGGTGTTTTAGAGTGTAATTGACGAAACTGTTTTAAATCTTCAATTGAAAGATCGTAGCCTGTTAAATGTAAAAGGCTATAAATCAACATTGAGCCGTGTCCGTTAGAAAGTATGAAGCGGTCACGGTTTGCCCAAGCTGGATTGGTTGGGTTGTGTGATAAAAAATCACGCCATAACACTTCCGCAACATCCGCCATACCCATTGGCGCACCAGGGTGACCTGAATTTGCTTTTTGCACTGCGTCCATACTTAAAAAACGGATAGCATTTGCAAGTTCTCTACGTTCTGCCATTTTCGACTCCTAAAATTAATCAATATAAAAATGAATAGTGTTTAGACGACTAATCGATGATTAAAATCACCCTATATCATCACCTGAAAAACTTGATAAGTTTACACTATTTTTAGAATAACTTGCGGAAAATCTCACATAAAAAATGTGATCAAGATCAAATAATGAAAATTGGATCTTAAGCAAACGTTTACGATATTTGAAGCTCAATATGAAGCTATACAATAATGTGCTCAAACTGCTAGTGTACAGCAAACAATTTTAGGATCGCTAAATCTAAAAAATTATTTTTAAATAAATAGCCAATCCTCCTTTTTCCCTGCAATCAACAAAACAAAGCGAAACTTAACAAAATATGCTACCCTTTAACCCATTTTTTATCACGAGAAATACTCAATGGAAACGTTAGATTTACTACAACGTCGCCGTTCAAGTAAAAAATTTGGTCAAGATGTACCAAATGCAGAACAACTAGAAAATATGTTTAAAGCGGCAGTTAGAGCACCAGATCACGGGCGTTTAAAGCCCTATCATTTCGTAGTGATTGAGCCAACGGCAATGGAAATTTTCCGTCGTTGCCTGTTAGAAACCGCTCAAGAACTTGAAATGGGTGATGAAGGTGTTACAAAAGCAGAAAAATTAGCTAAACGCGCACCAATGGTTATCGGGATTATCGCTAAAATAGCAAAAGATTTACCCAAAGTACCCGCTTGGGAACAAATGGTTACAGCAGGCTGTGCAACCTATGCAATGCAACTTGCAGCCAACGTTCAAGGCTTTGAAACTTGCTGGATTACCAATAAGTGGATTAAAGGACAGGCTTTACGCCAGGCCTTTGGTTGTCAAGCTGACGATGAAATTGTCGCATTACTGCTGGTTGGCTCGCCACTTGAGGGGGATAGCATTACCACCGCTAGCCAAACAGAAGAAATTACTGATTTTGTAAGTTACATCAAATAGGATTTACAATGAACCAAAACGATCACGATTATGAAGATCTTATTCGTATCTTTGACGCTTGCTTTGCAGAAAGTTACAACACTCGTTTAGAGCGGGGCGGAGATTATCCGATTTATCTCCCCGCTTTTATTGATGAAGGTAACGTAGCGAGTGAACGCCCTTATAATGTTATTTTATTTGCTCACGGCTACTACAGCAGTGCATTACACGAAATTGCTCACTGGTTAGTTGCAGGAACAGAACGCCGTAAATTAGAAGATTTTGGTTACTGGTATGAACCCGATGGACGCTCTGCTGAACGCCAAAGAGAATTTGAACAAGTCGAAGTAAAACCGCAAGCGATTGAATGGGTGTTAGCTACGGCAGCAAATTTCCGTTATTTTGCCAGTGTTGATAACTTAACGGGCGATGCTGGCGATAATTCTGCTTTCAAACAAGCCGTTTATGAACAAGTTAAAATCTATGCAGAAAAAGGCTTACCAAAACGTGCAGAACAACTTCGCCAAGCCTTGTGTGAATTTTATGGCACGCCAAATCATATTGATTTAGCGAAATTTGATCTTAGTCGCATTTAGGAGATTTTATGAGTTTTACCGTCATTATCCCCGCTCGTTATTCCTCTACACGTTTACCGCGTAAGCCCCTGTTAGATATTGCAGGTAAACCGATGATCCAACACGTTTGGGAAAAGGCACAACAATCTGGAGCCACTCGTGTAATCGTCGCGACCGATCACCCCGAAATCGAACAGGTTGTTACAAGGTTTGGAGGAGAAGTATGCTTGACGTCAGATAAACATAATTCTGGCACAGAACGTTTAGCCGAAGTGATTGAAAAAATGGCGATTGCAGATGATGAAATTATCGTGAATATTCAAGGCGATGAACCACTTATTCCGCCTTTGATTGTGGCACAAGTGGCTGAAAATTTAGATAAACATCAAGTCAATATGGCAACCCTTGCGGTTAAATTGACAACACGAGAAGAGCTATTTAATCCCAATGTGGTTAAAACATTAACGGATAAAAACGGAATGGCACTCTATTTCTCTCGTGCAACAATCCCTTTTGGACGTGATTATTTCCCTCAATGTGATGATGCTTTTGTTCAACAACAAAACTATCTTCGTCATATCGGGATCTATGCCTACCATGCAGGTTTTGTTAAGCAATATGTTGCGTGGCAACCAACGGCATTAGAACAGCTAGAGTCGCTAGAGCAACTTAGAGCATTATGGTATGGCGAGAAAATTCATCTCGACTTAGCGAAAGAAGCCCCTCAAGTTGGGGTAGATACGGCGGAGGATTTGGAGCGGGTGAGACAGATTTTAAATACCCTATGCTCGCAATAAGCAAATAGTAGCATTCTTACCAACATAGGAATAAATTATTACATCTTATTTTTTGTCATAGATCATTTTTATCTTCAAATTAATTGTGTTTAACTTTAAAAAAAAAGTATTTTTTGTTATAAATAGACATTAAATCAATTTATTTTATATAGGAGAACTTATGGAATTAGTATTTATTCGTCACGGTTTCAGTGAGTGGAACGCTAAAAACTTATTTACAGGTTGGCGTGATGTAAACTTAACAGAGCGTGGTATTGAAGAAGCAAAAGCGGCAGGTAAAAAATTACTTGATGCAGGTTATGAATTTGATATCGCATTCACTTCTGTTTTAACCCGTGCGATCAAAACCTGTAACATCGTGTTAGAAGAATCTAACCAACTTTGGATTCCACAAGTGAAAAACTGGCGTTTAAACGAGCGTCACTATGGCGCATTACAAGGCTTAGACAAAAAAGCAACCGCAGAACAGTATGGTGACGAGCAAGTTCATATTTGGCGTCGTTCTTATGATATTTCTCCGCCAGATTTAGATCCACAAGATCCAAATTCAGCACATAACGACCGTCGTTATGCACATCTTCCAAAAGATGTTGTGCCAAATGCAGAGAACCTAAAAATCACCCTAGAGCGTGTTTTACCATTCTGGGAAGACCAAATCGCACCGGCATTGTTATCTGGTAAACGTGTTCTTGTGACTGCTCACGGTAACTCTCTCCGTGCGTTGGCAAAACATATCATCGGTATTTCTGATGAAGAAATTATGGATTTTGAAATCCCAACAGGTCAGCCGTTAGTGTTGAAACTTGATGACAAATTAAACTTTGTTGAGAAATTCTATTTATAATTTAAATAGTTAATATAATGCATTTTACAGGCGGTAAGATAATACATCTTACCGTTTTTTTGTGACCTATAAATTCTTTTTCTTTGAATAGATTGTGTTTCATTTTTGCGTTAGAATATCGAACTTTGAACGCAAGCGGTAAGATTGCGAGAATTTTTTAATTTCATTCAAAAAATATTAGGAAGTTTTATGTCAGCAACAATTTTAGAAACGCTTCCACTTGGTCAAAAAGTGGGAATTGCATTTTCGGGCGGATTAGATACCAGTGCCGCATTACTTTGGATGCGTCAAAAAGGTGCCGTGCCTTATGCTTATACCGCAAATTTAGGGCAACCAGATGAAGATGATTACAATGCTATCCCTAGAAAAGCAATGGAATACGGTGCGGAGAATGCTCGTTTAATTGATTGTCGCCAGCAATTAGCTCACGAAGGTATTGCAGCAATTCAATGTGGTGCATTCCATATTTCGACAGGTGGCGTGCCTTATTTTAATACCACTCCGCTTGGTCGTGCTGTAACAGGGACAATGCTTGTTGCTGCAATGAAAGAAGATGATGTTAATATTTGGGGAGATGGCTCGACCTTTAAAGGCAATGATATTGAACGTTTTTACCGTTATGGTTTATTAACTAATCCCAAACTCAAAATCTATAAGCCGTGGTTAGATCAGACTTTTATTGACGAACTTGGTGGCCGTTTAGAAATGTCACAATTCTTAATTACAAATGGCTTTGACTATAAAATGTCCGTTGAAAAAGCATATTCAACTGACTCTAATATGCTAGGGGCAACTCACGAAGCTAAAGACCTTGAGTTACTTAGCACAGGCATTAAAATCGTTAAACCTATTATGGGCGTAGCATTTTGGGACGAAACGGTTGAAATCAAGCCTGAAGTCGTTTCTGTGACCTTTGAAGAAGGTGTGCCTGTTGCATTAAATGGTAAACGTATCGAAGATGCAGTAGAGCTTATTCTTGAAGCAAACCGCATTGGTGGTCGTCACGGTTTAGGAATGTCAGACCAAATCGAAAACCGTATTATCGAAGCAAAATCTCGTGGTATCTATGAAGCACCAGGAATGGCGTTATTACATATTGCCTATGAGCGTTTAGTAACAGGTATTCACAACGAAGATACGATTGAACAGTACCGTATCAATGGGTTACGTTTAGGTCGCTTGCTCTATCAAGGTCGCTGGTTCGATCCGCAAGCCTTAATGTTGCGTGAAACAGCACAACGTTGGGTGGCGAAAGCGATTACGGGCACAGTGACTTTAGAATTACGTCGTGGCAATGATTACTCAATTCTGAATACCGAATCACCAAACTTAACCTATGAACCAGAACGTTTAAGTATGGAAAAAGTAGAAGATGCACCGTTTACCCCAGCAGATCGTATCGGTCAATTAACAATGCGTAATTTAGACATTGTGGATACGCGTGGTAAATTAGGTATTTATACACAGGCAGGTTTGCTTTCTGTTCAGAATAATGTGATCCCACAATTGGATACAAAATAAATCGTAAAATAATTGAAATAACAAATCGCTTGTAGTGTAACACTAGAAGCGATTTGCACCATTTTTCTCCATTTGTGGAATTATCTATCACTGGGAAATTAATCTGTTCACTAATTCAATAATTTGTTGGTTTTGAGTATCAGATAATTTCCCCTCAGCAACAAACTGAACTTTACCGTTTTTATCCAATACCGCAATAAAGCTCTCTTTCTCTTTCAGTTTCCACGCATTTTTTACACTACTTGTTTGATCAAGAATGATTTGAGAGTGAGGGTTTTCCAATTTACCGTTTTCTGCACTATTTTTGACAAATGCTCCCGTTGCAACAATCGCATCGTCTGCATTAATAATGGTTGTGGTTTGGTATTTACTGCGATCAAACCCTGCATTTTTAATTGCGTCCATTAATGGTTGATTTTTCTCTTTTACACTACTTCTGCCAGCAAGGTGGTGAACTACTCTCACCTTTCCAGCTAGGCTTGAAGATTGCCATTGGCGATAATCGACTTTTTTACCATTGGCAATTAATTCGCCATCTTGTTGCACGGTAACACTTGGTAACGTTTGGTTTAATTGTACATTATGGGCGAAAGCAACATTTGTAAGAAATAGGCAAGATACTGCCGCTTGTAATACGATTTTTTTCATCTTTTTTCCTTGTTAAGATTGAATTTCAATGATTTGGCACAATACTTTGTGAGATTATCCTAAAACTTAACAGAAACAAAGCCGATCAGCAGATTTGTCTGAATTTCCACTCGTTAAACGGTAGATTTTATGTTATTTTAGTGAGTGATTATCTCAATGTTGAGATGAAGTCTAAATTTAGTTAATAATTTTAAAGGAGCTTTATATGCAACAAGGCGGCGGAATGGAAATGATCTTTATTTTGGTTGTTTTCGGTCTTATCTTCTATTTTATGATTTATCGTCCACAAGCAAAACGTCAAAAACAACAACGTGAATTATTAGCAGGTTTATCAAAAGGTGATGAAGTGCTAACAAGCGGTGGGTTAATCGGTAAAATTACTAAAGTAACTGCAGATAATGATAATGTTGTGATCGCATTGAACGATACTACCGAAGTAACTATCAAACGTGATTTCGTAGTTGCAGTGTTACCAAAAGGTTCACTCAAATCTCTTTAATTTTTTCCTTTAAGAAAGGGGACTTATCGTGTTAAACCGTTTCCCTCTTTGGAAGAACCTAATGGTGATCCTTGTGGTCGCCATTGGCATTTTATACGCCCTTCCAAATTTATATGGTGAAGACCCTTCGGTACAGGTTTCCGGTACTAGAGGGCAACAAGCTTCAGATGAAACGCTGACGCAAGTTCAATCAGCACTCGCTTCATTAAATATTACGCCTAAGGCGATGAACCTTGAAAATGGTTCGATTTTAGTGCGTTTAAATAAGGACGAGGAACAGCTTCCAGCTAAGGAAAAAATCGCTGAAGTCTTAGGCAATAATTATTCTGTCGCTTTAAACCTTGCGCCTGCAACGCCAGAATGGCTAACTTCAATCGGTGGTGAGCCGATGAAGCGTGGTTTGGATTTGCGTGGCGGTGTTCGCTTCTTAATGGAAGTGGATATGAATACGGCATTGGCGAAACAGCAAGATCAGCTACAAGATACCTTGCGTAACGATTTTCGTAAGGAAAAATGGCAATACAAAGCGGTTAAAAAAGCAGAAAATTTTGCAACAGATGTAGAATTTAATGATACCGATACTGCAGATAAAGCAGTTCGTTATATTCGCCGTACTAATCCTAATTTAGAAGCAACTTATATTTCTCCAACCGTTGTGCGTTTTGCTCAATCTGCTCAGGGGTTAGCAACTTCTCGTGATTTAGCTATCGAACAAAACTTGTCGATTTTGCGTAAGCGTGTGGAAGAACTTGGTGTGTCTGAGCCGACTATTCAACGTCAAGGGGCAGATCGTATTGTTGTTGAACTTCCAGGGGTGCAAGATACCGCTCGTGCGAAAGAGATTTTAGGGGCAACTGCAACTCTTGAATTTCGTTTAGTCAATGGTAATGCTAACTTAGAGTCTGCGGCTCGTGGTATTGTTCCTGCGGATTCGGAGATTAAATATAGTCGTGATGGTATGCCGACGGTGCTATATCACAAAACCATTTTAGGTGGTGAGCATATTATTAATGCAACTTCGGGCAAAGATGAACGTGGTTTGCCTAATGTTAGTATTAATCTTGATGCACAAGGCGGGGATTTGATGTCAAATGCGACAAAATCTGCTGTAGGTAAGCCGATGGCAACCCTTTATAGTGAGTTTAAAGATTCAGGTCGCCGTGATGCAAACGGGAAAGTGATTCTTGAAAAACACGAAGAAGTGATTAACGTTGCAACCATTAACTCTCGTTTAGGTAGCTCATTCCAAATTACAGGTATTAACAGTGCGGCTGAAGCACAAAACCTTGCTGTATTACTACGTTCTGGAGCTTTGATCGCACCGATTGTGATTGTTGAAGAACGAACTATCGGGGCTTCATTAGGTGCAGATAACGTTGCTCAAGGTATGGACGCAAGCATGTTAGGTTTAGGTCTAACGATCTTATTCTGCGTGGTGTACTACAAAGTCTTCGGCCTATTTGCGACAGCTGCTTTATTAGCTAACTTAGTTTTAACCATCGGGTTGATGTCATTAATCGGAGCTACATTAACAATGCCTGGTATTGCAGGGATTGTGTTAGCTGTAGGTATGTCAATTGATGCTAACGTATTGATTTATGAACGGATTAAAGAAGAAATTCGTAATGGTCGTTCTATTCAGCAGGCAATTCACGAAGGCTATAATGGTGCATTCACCAGTATCTTCGACTCTAACTTAACCACAATATTAGTCGCGATTATTCTTTATTCAGTAGGAACAGGTCCAGTCAAAGGCTTCGCTGTGACTCTTGCATTAGGGGTAATGATCTCAATGTTCACCGCAATTACAGGGACGCGTATGTTAGTGAACCTTGTTTACGGTGGTAAACGTGTGAAAAAACTTTGGATCTAAGGGGAATTAAATGACTGTTCAAACAACAGAAAAAGAAGTAGAAATTAAACTACCTTATAAATTAGTTCCCTTTATGAAATACCGCTACATTGCGTATGTATTTTCATTGATCATTACGGCACTTTGTGTGTTTACCATTGTGACTAAAGGGTTTAACTGGGGATTGGATTTTACTGGCGGTACAGTAATTGAAACCAACTTTTCACAGCCTGCAGATTTGGCAAAGGTTCGTGAAGTATTAACAGAAAATGGTTATACCAGTGCTTTAGTTCAAACCTTTGGTGGACAAAAAGATGTAATGATCCGCCTACCTGCTTCGGCTGGCGATATATCTTTGGGGAATACGGTAATGGATTTAATTCACCAAAAATTAGATCCAGAAGCTAAAATTCAAAGTATTGAGTTCGTTGGTCCAAATGTCGGTGAAGAATTAACCCAAGGGGCGATTTACGGCACATTAGCAACCCTTGCAATGTTGCTGATTTACGTTGGCCTTCGCTTTGAATGGCGTTTAGCAACAGGGGGGATTTTAGCCTTGTTCCACGACGTAATGGTGACTATTGGTCTTTTCTCATTCTTACAGATTGAAATTGATCTTACTTTCGTGGCTGCGATTTTATCCGTTGTTGGTTATTCTTTAAACGACAGTATCGTGGTATTTGACCGTGTTCGTGAAAATTTCCCTAAAATTCGCCGAGCAAATTCAGTCGAAATTGTGGATATTTCACTTAGCCAAACATTATCAAGAACATTGATGACCTCTGTTACAACGCTATTTGTGGTATTTTCACTTTATCTATTAGGTGGACCAACATTACATAGCTTCTCACTGGCATTATTGATCGGTATTGCTTTCGGTACTTACTCGTCCATTTATGTGGCAGTAGGTGTTGCTCTTGAATTGGGCTTGAAACGTGAGCATATGATTCAGCCTGTGGTAGAGAAAGAAGGGGCAGATCAAAAATCACTCGTAGATTATTGATGTTATATAAAACGGGCAAAAATTGCCCGTTTTTACTCTCTATTCAAAACATCAACCACAGCTTGTGCAGCTTGAGCATCAGCATCACATTGAATATATTGATGTAATTCCATAAAACGTTGTTTCAACGCATTCTTCTTCGCCACATCTTCGGGCATCTGAGATAGATAGAGGCTAAGGTGTTTCGCTAAATTTTCAGGGGAACAATCCGCTTGAATAAGCTCTGGGACAAGCGGTTCGTTTGCAAGTAAATTTGGCAGAGAGATATAATCGGTTTTTACCAATCTTTTTGCTAACCAATAGGTTAAAGGCTTCATTTTATAACCTACAACCATCGGCGATTTACACAACATCGCTTCAAGAGCAGCAGTGCCAGATGCTAATAATGTTGCTTCGGCAACCATCATCGCAGCACGAGCATTGCCTGCTAAGGTTATCACCTCTAATTCTGGAGCAACTTGTGCTTTGATCGCTTCAAATTGTTCACGACGTTTTTCATTAACCAACGGCACTAAAAACTGAACATCAGGGTATTGAGCTTTAAGTAATTGTGCCGTTTTTAAAAATGGTTCAGACAGGAAATTCACTTCACTTCCACGACTTCCAACCAAAATCGCCACATAATGTTGGTTTTCATCTAATTGCAACAAACGGCAAGCCTCTTGTCGATTAGGTTGCAACGCAATCGCATCAGCCATTGTGTGACCGATAAAACGACAAGGGACATTAAAACGGTCGTAAAAGGCTTTTTCAAAAGGTAAAAAGGCTAAAACAAGATCGGTTGCACTAGCAATTTTATGTACACGATTTTGTCGCCACGCCCACACTGACGGACTAACATAGTGAATGGTTTTAATACCTTGGGCTTTCAGCTTTTCTTCTACACCAAGATTAAAATCAGGGGCATCAATCCCGATAAAAATATCAGGTTTTAATGCAAGCATTGTGTCAATGACTTGTTTACGTCTTTTAAGTAAACGAGGAAGATGTCTCACTACCTCAGCAAGCCCCATCACCGCCAGTTCTTCCATATCAAACAGGGTTTCACACCCTTCTTTTAACATTTTCTCACCAGCAACGCCGATAAAACGAGCATTTGGATAATGTACTTTGAGTGCTTTAATCAATCCGGCACCTAAAATATCGCCTGAAATTTCACCAGCGACAATAGCTATAAGGGGGGATGATGTTGTCATAAATAGTCCATAAATAGTTAAAGATGCTTGTATTATATGAGAATTTACTAGGTTAACCTATGTTTTTTGGTATATAGGTTTGATACGCCATATTTTCATCACATATAATATTACCACCTTGTATCACGAATTGGTGGTTTAATGCTAAAATTGTTTTGGCATTTTCAGTATAGTTCATTGCCACAATAGTTCCATTTAAACCCCACAATCATCATTGAAAGCTCGTTGATTGAGACTGATAATACAACGCTTAGTCTGCCTGAACTTTGGGAATTTTCGCCATTGTTTATCGGCTTTTTGTTACTATTTATAGCGATTTTTGGCGAAGTTAGTGTTGCACAATTAAAATTAACCTAGGCACCATCTGCGAGGATTTCACCTTGTAATGGGCTTAAATCACGAGTTTTGAATGGCACTTCACGTAATTTATGGCAAAGGACAAAATCGGTCTTATAGTTCACATTCAAATGGCGGCTCATTGAAATCGCTTAAACACCTCCAAACTTTATATAAATTTAAAATGTGAATTTAGTTTTTAGCCACTTTGTAAACTGAATTTTTGAATTCAGAGTTTCTAAAATAAAAAGTGTTTTTACTGGTTCTTTTCTCAGGTTCAATGAAGTAAACCTCAGCAGGCGTAAACTCAACACCACTCCTAGCTTTATAATCTGAAGTTCCAGAAATTAACTTTAGCTTCCTTAAAATTGTATAATCTCTTTCAGGGAGTAAAGTAAATCCCGTTCTATTTTCGCTTAATTGATAAGCCATTCCATCTTTAATTTGAAAGAAATCTTTTACTTTTTCAAATGTATGAAATCTATTTACTTCTGTGATTTTCACATTGGATTTTTTATAGAATAAATTTATAGGTATCCCATTTGAGTAATCTACAGAATTTTTTTTCATAAAAATATGTCATAAACTTTTCGGTAGTTACAATAAAAGGGTTTCCGGCATTAGACCAATCATCTATTTCACTTAAATACATTCGACTACCATCAGATAAATAAAAATTTCTGAAACCAGCATAAGAATCTTGAGTCATAATTGTTTTTGGCATTAAGAATGCTAGTAAGCCTTTATTAGTTAGCCATTTATCTGATGTAACATTTGCAATTAAAGCACATAAATTAAGTGATATAGCTCCCATATAACTTTGACCTGAGAATAATTTTCTATCAATACACAAACTCTTGATCTTTTCAGCGTAATTTTGGGGTAAAAATTCCCATTTTACCCAAGGTGGGTTACCTAAAATTAGATCCATCTCTTTAACTCTTGCAATTAGCATAAAGTTTGATGTAATTCTAATCCAAATACCGTCCCATTCATTTTTATGTAATTCAACCAATTTACTTGACAATATTTTTATACTTTGTTTGATCTTGTTATTGATAGAGTCTTTATCTATATTTTCAATAATTTGATGGTATAATAATTTAGGGTCTTCAGCTTCTACTGTTGTTTGTAAACGATACATTCTTTCAAAAAAAGAACTACTTTCAACAAAATTACAAGGAAAAATAATATTAAAATCCCCTTGTTTTGTTTCTACGGTATATGTATAACAAGCTATATTATCGAGTTCAATTTTTTGTGGTATATTAGCTGAATCACCAAGATAGACAGGGATTTCTATTTTTTGTTCGTCAATTAATGGTCTTATAGCCAAAAAATAACTAACTCTTGCAGTTAAAACTGATAGTGGGTTTAAATCAATACCATATACACTTGATAGTATTCTTAATAATAACTCTTGTTTTTCTTTTATAGTTAAACTATATAATTCGTGTTTATCTAGTATCGATTTTATTAATGATATTAAAAATACCCCACTTCCACAACATGGATCTATAGCTTTCCAAGATTCTTTGTTTAGTTTCTCAAGTGAACGAGATACAACATGATCAGCCATCCAAGATGGAGTGAAATATTCTCCTAAACTATGCCTAATTTCATTAGGCATTATTTCCATATATAAATCTTTAAAAATATCTATCGTCTGAAATTCATAACTAAAATTTGAACTTGAATAAAACTCTAACTCTTTAATTATATTTTTTATACTATTATATATTTTTGGGTTCCATTGGTTTTTATCTGAATACCAAGAATAGAAGTCACCTTCCATTAGATGAAAAGATTATTTAACTAACTGCACTAAAATACGACGAACAGGCTCTGCCGCACCCCATAATAATTGGTCACCAACGGTAAATGCCGCTAAGTACTCTGGCCCCATTGCTAGTTTGCGTAAACGACCCACTGGAACAGTTAATGTACCAGTCACTTTCGCTGGTGTTAATTCACGCAACGTCGTTTCACGATCATTTGGAATGACTTTCACCCATTCATTGTGAGCTGCAATGATTTGTTCAATTTCTGCTAATGGTAAATCTTTTTTGAGTTTGATGGTGAACGCTTGGCTGTGGCAGCGTAATGCACCGATACGCACACATAAACCATCAACTGGGATTGGATTTGCACTTAAACCTAAAATTTTGTTGGTTTCTGCGTAACCTTTCCACTCTTCTTTGGTTTGTCCTGTTTCTGGGAGTAATTTATCAATCCAAGGAATTAAGCTACCTGCAAGCGGTGCACCAAAGTTTGCCGTTGGGAAATCTTCTGAACGCATTTCTGCAGTCACTTTACGCTCGATCTCTAAAATAGATGAAGCTGGATCTGCAAGCTCTGCTTTTACTGCATCTTCTAACTCGCCCATTTGTACCAGTAACTCACGCATATTCTTCGCACCTGCACCGGAAGCCGCTTGGTAAGTTGCCACAGACACCCATTCCACGAGATCTTTCTCAAATAAACCACCGATTGCCATTAACATTAAGCTCACAGTACAGTTTCCGCCCACAAAGGTTTTAATGCCTTTTTGTAAACCTTCGGTAATAACGTGTTGGTTTACTGGGTCTAACACAATGATCGCATCATCTTGCATACGCAGTGCAGAAGCGGCATCGATCCAATAACCATTCCAACCTGTTGCTTTTAATTTTGGATAGACTTCGTTGGTGTAATCGCCGCCTTGACAGGTCACGATAATGTCTAATTTTTGTAATTCTGCAATATCAAAAGCGTCTTTTAATGTACCAGCCTCTTTGCCTGCAAAAACAGGGGCTTTTTGACCCGCTTGTGATGTGGTAAAGAAAACAGGGTTAATGTTCGCAAAGTCGTTCTCTTGAACCATACGATCCATTAGAACCGACCCCACCATACCACGCCATCCGATAAAACCTACATTTTGCATTTTATGCTCCTAAAAAGTTGAAGTTGTGTTTGAATTGAAAGTATGGATAAATACAAGATTTTAAGGGTAATTGCAATCAATAATTCTATAAAAAAGAAAATAAAACACATAATTCATAAAATACGCAAACGATTTTATAAATTGATTAAAATACACACTAATAATTGACATTTATCATTTATTTAATCTCTTTTATCGTGTTTTTATACCGATTTTGTAGTAAAGTAATCCCGTGACTTACTTTGGAGGCTCTTCCCTAAAAAGTCCTCCATTTATTATTTGATATACAACAGAGGAACCAACAATGTACTCAAAAGATGTAACAATCACTTGCCCGAATGGCTTACATACACGCCCCGCGGCTGAATTTGTAAAAGCAGCAAAAGGCTTCGCTTCAGATATTACTGTCACATCTAATGGTAAAAGTGCCAGTGCAAAAAGTTTATTTAAACTTCAGACCCTAGGTCTTGCGCAAGGAACTATCATCACTCTTTCTGCTGAAGGCGAAGACGAACAGAAAGCTGTAGATTTCTTAGTAGATTTAATCCCTACTTTAGAATAGTTGTCCTTTTGATATTGATGACTTTACCATTTTATTCAATGGTAAAGTCTTTCGTGCTATTTAGCATCTACTAAATTCTAGCCGAGGATTAATTTATGATCACAGGTATTGCCGCTTCCCCAGGTATTGTATTTGGTAAAGCCTTAGTTCTGAAAGAAGAACCTATTGTTCTTAACACACATAAAATTACACCCACTCAAATTGAATCTGAAAAAAGTAAATTTTTTACTGGACGTGAAAAAGCAGCAGCACAACTTACAGCAATTAAAGAAAAAGCAAGACGCACGTTAGGCCAAGAAAAAGAAGCAATCTTTGAAGGTCATTTAATGATCTTAGAAGATGAAGAATTAGAAGAAGAAATTCTAGGCTACATCGAAGAAAATCTTGTAACTGCCGATGTTGCCGCAAGTAAAATCATTGACATGCAGGCTTCAATGCTTGCGGAAATTGATGATGAATACCTAAAAGAGCGCACTGGTGATATTCGTGATATTGGTAACCGCTTGATCCGTAATATTTTAGGTATGAATATTGTTGATCTTGGTGATATCCAAGAGGAAGCTATCCTTGTTGCTTACGATCTCACTCCATCTGAAACTGCACAATTAAACTTAGATAAAGTGCTTGGCTTTGTTACTGATATTGGCGGTCGCACATCTCATACTTCTATTATGGCTCGTTCGTTAGAGCTTCCCGCTGTTGTAGGTACAAACAACATTACTTCATTAGTCAATACAGGTGACATTTTAATTCTTGATGCCATTAACAATGAAGTTTACATCAATCCTTCTGCAGAACAACTTGAAAAAGCAAAAGCATTACAAACCAAAATTGCAGAAGAAAAAGCTGAACTAGCTAAATTAAAAGATTTACCAGCGGAAACCTTAGACGGACACCGCATTGAAGTAGTTGGAAACATCGGGACTATCCGTGATGTTGATGGCGTATTGCGTAACGGTGGCGAAGGCGTTGGTTTATATCGTACTGAATTCTTATTTATGGATCGTAACCAGTTACCTGGTGAAGAAGAACAGTTCCAAGCCTATAAAGAAATTGTTGAAGCAATGAATGGTAAGCTCGTGGTGCTTCGTACAATGGACATCGGCGGTGATAAAGAGCTACCATACTTAGAATTACCAAAAGAGATGAACCCATTCTTGGGCTGGCGCGCAGTTCGTATTGGCTTAGTACGTCGTGAAATTTTAGATACTCAATTGCGTGCTGTATTAAGAGCTTCTGCATTTGGTAAACTTGCGGTAATGTTCCCAATGATTATTTCTGTGGAAGAGATCCGTGAATTAAAAGACATTATTGCAGAGCTTAAAGCTCAGCTTCGTGCAGAAGGCAAAGCTTTTGATGAAAATCTTCAAATTGGCGTAATGGTCGAAACACCATCAGCAGCTGTAAATGCTCGTCACCTTGCAAAAGAAGTAGATTTCTTCAGTATCGGTACTAACGATTTAACGCAATATACCTTAGCGGTAGATCGTGGTAATGAAATTATCGCTCACCTATACAACCCATTAACCCCATCTGTCTTGAACTTAATCAAACAAGTAATTGACGCTTCACACGCAGAAGGCAAATGGACTGGAATGTGTGGTGAATTGGCTGGCGATGTCAAAGCGACTGCCTTATTACTCGGCATGGGCTTAGATGAATTTAGTATGAGTGCAATTTCAGTACCTCATGTGAAAAAACTTGTTCGCAGTATCAACTATGCTGATGCCAAAGCTCTTGCAGATAAAGCACTTGCACAACCAACAGCAGCAGATATTGAACGTTTAGTTGATGAGTTTTACCAAAACCTTAACTAAAATTGAATACAAACACAAAATTCTCGTATAAAATATGCGAGAATTTTGTTCATTTAATAATGGAGATTAAATTATGGGATTTTTTGACAAACTATTCGGCGGCAAAAAAGAAGCTGTTGCGAAGGAAGTGAAAATCTATGCACCGCTTTCAGGTGAAATTGTAAATATTGAAGATGTTCCAGATGTTGTGTTTTCGGAAAAGATCGTAGGTGATGGCATTGCTATTCGCCCTACTGGTGATATGATTGTTGCCCCAGTAAACGGTACGATTGGTAAAATCTTTGAAACTAATCACGCATTCTCTATTGAGTCAGAAGATGGTGTTGAGCTTTTTGTTCACTTCGGTATTGATACCGTCGAGTTAAAAGGCGAAGGTTTCACACGTCTTGCAGAAGAAAATCAAGAGGTTAAAGTTGGTGATCCTATCATCAAATTTGATCTTGAATTACTTCAATCTAAAGCAAAATCAGTATTAACACCTGTTGTAATTTCAAATATGGATGAAGTAACAAATCTTCAAAAATTGTCTGGAGAAGTTGTGGCAGGTGAAAGTACTGTTTTAGTTTTAACAAAATAGTTACACTACTTGAATAAAAACCACGAGTTTTGGTCGTGGTTTTCTTTTTTATAGCGATGATATATACAAACATGTAAAATAAGGTACACCCTGTTCCAAAGGATAAACAACTCTACTTTTATTTTTTACTTACTGATTTATCTATTATTTGAAAATGGCAAAATTACATATTACCACTTGGGGTTGCCAAATGAACGAGTATGACTCATCAAAAATGGCAGACCTTTTAAATAGCACACACGGTTTAGAATTAACCGAAAATCCTGAAGAAGCAGATATATTACTGCTTAACACCTGTTCTATCCGTGAAAAAGCACAAGAAAAAGTGTTCTCTCAACTTGGTCGCTGGAAAAACTGGAAAAAAGATAAACCTGATTTAATTATCGGTGTGGGTGGTTGCGTAGCTTCACAAGAAGGTGAACATATTCGTGAACGTGCCCCTTTCGTCGATATTGTTTTCGGGCCTCAAACCTTACACCGCCTGCCTGAAATGATTAACCAAATTCGTGGCGGAAAAAGTTCAGTGGTGGATATTAGTTTCCCTGAAATTGAGAAATTTGACCGCTTACCTGAGCCTCGTGCTGAAGGCCCAACTGCATTTGTGTCCATTATGGAAGGTTGCAATAAGTATTGCTCATTCTGTGTCGTACCTTATACACGAGGTGAAGAAGTTAGCCGTCCTGTCGATGATGTGTTATTTGAAATTGCTCAACTGGCTGAACAAGGTGTGCGTGAAGTGAATTTGCTTGGTCAAAATGTGAACGCTTATCGTGGTGAAACCTTTGACGGCGGTATCTGTTCTTTTGCGGAATTACTACGTTTAGTTGCTTCGATTGATGGCATTGACCGTGTTCGTTATACCACAAGCCACCCTATTGAATTTACAGACGACATCATTGAGGTATATAAAGATACCCCTGAGCTAGTGAGCTTCTTACACTTACCTATCCAAAGTGGTTCAGACCGTGTTTTAACAATGATGAAACGTAACCATACGGCGTTGGAGTATAAAGCCATTATCCGTAAATTGCGTGAGGCTCGCCCTGATATTCAAATCAGCTCTGACTTTATTGTTGGCTTCCCAGGTGAAACGGCTCAAGATTTTGAACAAACAATGAAAATCATTGAGCAGGTCAATTTCGATATGAGCTTCAGCTTTATCTATTCTGCTCGTCCAGGTACGCCAGCTGCGGATCTGCCTGATGATGTGACGGAAGATGAGAAAAAAGAGCGTTTATACCGCTTACAACAACGTATCAACAACCAAGCAATGCAATTTAGCCGTGCAATGTTAGGTACGGAACAACGCATTTTAGTTGAAGGCCCATCTAAGAAAGACATTATGGAATTAACCGGACGTACTGAAAGCAACCGTATTGTCAATTTCCAAGGTACACCTAATATGATCGGCAAATTTGTGGATGTTAAAATTACTGATGTTTATACCAACTCATTGCGTGGTGAAGTGGTGAGAACCGAAGATCAGATGGGTTTACGTGTTATTGAATCCGCTCAAAGTGTGATTAATCGTACTCGCAAAGAAGATGATCTTGGGGTTGGGAAATTTGTGGTGAATTTGTGAGCACTCTATATTAGTAGGCATAGTAGACAAAAGAGTTGGTAATAATTAGGGAAAATAATTAAAACCAACACTTTTGTCTACTATGCCAAACAATGCCATTGTTAAAATAACAATGGCATTGAGCATGAAATTCTAATTTATAGGTGCTAGATTACCACACAAAACCTACCCCTCCTCCAATCATAGTATCCCGCTGAGTATTACTGCTAACAGACGCTCGAATAAGCCATTTGCCATTATCAGAAATTCTGGAATAACCTATAGCATAGGCAGATTGCCCGCGATATTGTGCATTAGAAACAGAAATAGCACTTTTACCTGGTAAAGAAATTTGTGGCAAATTAGCCATCGCCCCAGCAGAAGCAATACCCGCTCTTGCATTAACATCAACACGACCAATATCTCTTGATAATTGATTAAATCCTGTATTCACAGAAGAAACCACTTTGTTGAGCTGACGCACATTCACAATATCGCCCTCAGCACTACCATCTCCAACGTTGGTAATTCTGGCGCCATTCATATTTACAACTGGATTTCCTTTCTGATCTTTACCTAAAGATACTTTCGTATCGCCATTACTAATTGAAGTAATGTCGCTTAAATCTCCAGACACGCTCACATTGTAAATATTCTGACCATTTGCCCCCGTTTTTGAAGTCACTTTCACATTTTTACCCGCTTCAACTTCAGTTCTCGCCGCTGCTGCCTTAGTATTTAACTGGCTCACATTTACCGCATCAGTATCTGCTGTACCAGCCGCCACATTGGTAATTTTCGCATCATTAACATTAACTGTTTTATCTGTAGAACCTGCAGACAAGGTAATCTTAGCCCCATTCGCCTGGGTGGCGTCGTTACCATTGGCAATCGAGGTAATGCCTTTTAATTCCGAATTTCCAGTTGGACCCGCAGGGTCTTGTGATCCCGTTGGACCCGTAGGTCCTTGTGGTCCTGCTGGACCCGTATCACCTTTGTCACCCTTAGCCCCTGCTGGACCCGCAGGACCTTGTGGTCCCGCTGGACCCGCAGGGCCAGTTTCACCTTTCTGACCTGTATCACCTTTTGGACCCGCTGGACCCGCAGGTCCTGGTTCGCCTTTATCCCCCTTAGGTCCCTGAGCACCCGTTGTTCCCTGCGGTCCTCGTGGTCCTACTGGACCCACTGGACCAGCTTCGCCTTTAGGACCTGTATCTCCTTTTTCTCCTTTAGGACCCTGTTCACCCCTAGCCCCTGCTGGACCAGCAGGGCCAGTTGCACCCGCAGGACCTTGAGGGCCCATTGGTCCTGCTTCACCACGGTCACCCCTATCACCTTTTGCTCCTGCCTCTCCTTTTGGACCTGCAGGACCAGGTGCACCTCGTGGTCCAGTTGGACCTACTGGACCCGCAGGACCTACTGGACCTTGAGCACCTGCTGGACCCGCTGGACCCGCAGAGCCAGTTTCTCCTCTATCGCCTTTTGGACCTTTTTCGCCACGATCTCCTTTTTCACCTTTCTTGATAATGTCATGCATACCATCCGTATAAGTAATTTTCAAACCACCATCTGCTAGGCTTTCAGTCTTTGTAATTAACTTACCAATTATTGTAGAAATCGTAATATTTCCGCCCGTTTGTTCTAATTTAATATTATTTCCGGCGGTAAAGGTTACAGTCTCACCCATTTTGATAAGATGTGGTGTAGAAGGAGTAGCTTGACCACCCGCTCCCTGATCGATCTTCAGTTTCCAGCCTGCACTATTTACAGCAGTGACTACAGCATCAACAGTTGCAAATCCTGCCGTCCCTACTGACAATATGCCACCATTTGTAGAGCCAAACGTACCTGAATTAACTGCCAAAGAGTTGAATTTGGTATCAACATAACTTGTGCTAGCGGCTTCATCAATTTTTTGTTTAATTTGCTCGGTTAATTTAACCGTAATCGTATCGCCGCTAGCCTCGGAAATAAGACCATTTTCGCCTTTTACGTTGAGCGTACCTTCCCATAAACCAACTTTTGGTGTATCTCCTTTTTTAGTATTACCATCAATCTTCATGGTCAAGGATTGAAGCTGCGCCACGTTTACTGCATCAGTTAATTCTTTACCTGCTGCAACGTTGACGATTTGGCGTTTGATTCTATCATTACCCACAGAAACTGCACCGATAGTAATGCTATTATCAACACTTTGTGTTGATTTTAAACCATTCTTAACAGTACTTTCTCCTGTTGTTACAGAATAGGATTGTCTCGCTCCATCTACACCCCCAGCCGTGTCTGCTCTCGAACCATAACCTAACGCCACACCGCCACCAACAAGAACAATTGAATTGTTACCAAGTGCGGTTGCTCTATTGTGTTGGCCGGTATTTGCCTGTTCACCCACAGCGACAGAACCTGTGCCACCTGCAGTAGCTTGATAGCCTAAAGATGCCGAACGACTGCCCGCTACAGAACTGCCACCGACAGCCACACCATAGTCGCCATTTGAAGCACTTTTCGCACCGATTGCTACACCTTCTATATGGGTTGCTTTTGAGACTGGACCGACTACAACTGATCCATTTCCATCTGCGATTGATTTTCCACCAATTGCAATGGCAGCATTTCCTTTTGCCGTGGTGGTAGAAAATCCTGCTACAGTGCCATATTCAGTCGTATTTAAATCATCGCCACCGATTGATATGGAGCCATACCCCTCCGCTTTGGTATTTGCCCCGACAGTAAGAGATTGTGCCCCAGTTGCACTAGCCAATGCACCTATTGCAACTGTTTGTCCATTTAACGCATTGGCTCCTTTGCCTAAGGCGATAGATTGATTGTCTTTAGAAATACTCGAATGACCTATAGCAAGGCCAGAATCTCCATGTACAACAGAATGTGCACCAACCACAACAGAGCCCTCTTTTTTTGCTTCTGAGTTATAACCTATCGCAATAGTAGTCCTATTTTCAGCTTTTGAGTTCTGGCCAATACCAATAGCACCATACCCAACCCTACTACCTTGACCAATACCAATAGAACCAGCGTCACCTCCTAGAGACCCTAGACTAGAACCATCTTGAAGATATGCAGCTAAACCTACTGGACTAAAAAATATACCTAGTAATACTAGACTTAAAAGACTTAATTTAAATTTATCTTGCTGTTTATCTAAAAAATAATCTGAGGTGCATACTTGAGCTCTTTTATCCGTGTAAGCGGATGTTTTGGTATGAGACTTTACTAACTCAGACACAACCACCCAAGCCTGTTGAGCATGACTCCAAATAACTCTAAATATTTTATTCATAATAACCTTCTCTACTGTTTTTCCTAATAAAAAATCATAAACCTTTATTTACATTTTCAGGATGCACAAATGCCCCCATCGCCCTCGCTTTCGCTCGGGCACTTCCCCCGCAAGCGGGGGAAGTTAACTCCTTGACAAACCATATATTAGATGGATTGAATATTGTAGGGTGGGTTTTAACCCACCAATAAAATCAATATGTTACGGCTACATGGTGGGTCAAGACCCACCCTACAAGCTGTTTTTCCTAATAAAAAATCATAAACCTTTATTTACATTTTCAGGATGTACAAATGCCCCCGCACGCTATTGTAAAAAAAAAAAAACAAGAGTTACACAAAACTAAGAATAAAATAACAAGAATTTTTCAACTTTTATCAATAAAAGCTAGAAATAATAGGCGGAAATCTAATGAAAGCGGTGATTTAGATAGGATATTTTGCATAGTAGACAATGTTGGTAAAAAGTGGGCTAAAGCCTTATAGTACAAGGCTTTAAGCTCACTTTTGAAGAATATACTCATTTAAATATAGAAAAAACAACAAATAGGTTGGAAGGGTTATTTAAAGAACTGAAACAGAAATTATCGGTTCATAGCGGATTAACGAAAAAGCATAAGATTATGTTTATAAAGGATTTTTTGAATAAAAAGAGTTGGTAATAATTAGGGGGAATAATTAAAACCAATACTTTTGTCTACTATGCCGTTAATTGTTATCCACACAACTTTGTGAATACCGAATTATCTGTGGGAAAGGGTTATATTTTTTGCTAACTAGATGACGCTACTGTTAAGACACTGCCACTTTAGTTAAGGGAATTAATAATTGGAAGGAATAATACTCAAATGCTAAATGAGGCCCCACATCCACAAGTAGAACTTGCATTTGGATTTTGCACAACAAAACGTGAGCCTTCCAACCCTTCAACATAGTCTATAGTAGCTCCAATTAGATATTGGAGACTCATTGGATCGATAACTAAAGCTACATCTAAATTTTCAATGGTTAAATCGCCCTCATTAAGTTTATCATCAAAAGTAAACCCATACTGAAACCCACTACAGCCGCCACCTGTAATATAAACACGTAGACGGAGCTCTGGGTTTTCCTCGCCTTCAATCAAGAATTTAACTTTTTTTGCAGCAGCATCTGTAAAAATAAGAGGCACTAAGATATCACTCATTATTTGTCCTAAATCAAAACTTGTAACCACCTATATTATCTAACAATTATGAATTAAGGGCAATGGGATGGTATCCCATCCCTTAATTTAAAATATTCCAGCAATTAAAGTTAGGGTTTATAAATAAACTCTACCCCTTCATCATCTTCTTCTGTCCAACCGTCATCATCTAAGTCGTCCCAATCATCTTCGGTAATCGGGTTTTGCATTGCTTGTTGATGATAGTCGTCCCATTTGAATGCGACTTCTTCTTTTGCTTTTTCCTCTTCTTCAACACGCGGATTTGCTTCGATAAAGTCCATAATATCACGGGTTAAAGCGGATACATTTTGCCCTGTTGCGGCAGAAATCAAGTAGTAATCACCTTCCCAACCGATCTCTTCTACAATCGCTTCGGCTCTTTCTCTCGCCTCTTCTTCGCCAATGGTGTCGATTTTGTTAAACACCAGCCATTGCGGTTTATCTGCTAATTTTTCGCTGTATTGATAGAGTTCTGACTCAATAATAGAGATATTTTGTGCAGGATCACTCTCATCAATCGGCATAATGTCGACAAGGTGAATGAGTACTCGGCAACGCTCTAAGTGTTTTAAGAAGCGGATCCCCAAGCCTGCACCTTCCGCCGCACCTTCAATCAATCCTGGAATATCTGCCACCACAAAGCTACGATCCGCACCAACTCGTGCTACTCCTAAACTTGGTACAAGGGTTGTGAATGGGTAATCTGCGACTTTCGGTTTTGCTGCTGATACTGCACGAATAAAGGTGGATTTTCCTGCGTTCGGTAAACCTAACATTCCCACATCTGCAAGTAACATCAATTCTAACTGTAAATCACGTTTTTCCCCTGGTGTGCCGTTGGTTTTCTGGCGTGGTGCACGATTGACTGACGACTTAAAGCGAGTATTCCCCAAACCGTGATAGCCACCTTTTGCCACCAACATTTTCATACCGTGTTTGGTTAAATCGCCAATCACTTCTTGGGTATCGTTGTCAATCGCACGGGTGCCAACGGGTACACGCAAGGTGATGTCGTTACCACGATGTCCTGTACAACCCGCACTGCGACCATTCTCGCCACGACCTGCGGCAAAGCGTTTTTCAAAACGGTAGTCGATAAGCGTGTTTAGGTTCTCATCGGCAATTAAATAGACATCACCACCATCACCACCATCACCGCCATCAGGACCACCTTTTGGAATAAATTTCTCACGGCGGAAGCTGACACAGCCGTTACCGCCATCGCCTGCTTCCACTCGGATCAGGGCTTCGTCAATAAATTTCATATCTTCTCCTATTTCCCATACAAACTAGGGAAATGCTGATTTTATTTTAACTAATTTATGTCCGACCGCCGATAAAATCGTGCCAGACACCACAATAAATGCGCCGATATAACTCAATAAATTCATATCAGGGCTTGCAAAGGTATCGGGAAATGCCCAATGTCCAATGCTTGAAAAAACCATCGTAAAAATCGGGACTAAAATCGTGACTACACTTACTTTTGATGCGTCCCAGTGATTTAATGCTTCGGCATATGCCCCATAGCCAATCAAGGTATTTAAACAACAGAAAATGAAACAACCCAATAAAAACGGATCAAATTCATCTATGTTTATCTGGCTGGCAAATGGTGTGAGTAGCAATGCACAGCCCGTATAAATAATCAGCAAAATCTGCTGTGAGCTAAATTTTGCCAACATTATTTTTTGGGCTATCGCATAAACCACCCAAACAATTGCTGCTCCTGCACCGACAAGCAACCCAAAAGCATAAGTGCCTAACTGGAAAATTTCCTCAAAACGCTCATTAAAAAAGGCGATTAAACCAATAATGAGCAATAGCAAGCCGATTTGCTGATGTCGCCCAAATTGTTCTTTAAAAATCACCACACCACATAAAATCATCGTAAACGGCGCCAATTGCCACAATACTTGGCTAGTTGTCGGTGAAATAAAGTTTAAACTATAGCTAAACAAGAAAAAGTTCAGCGATAAGCCTACCACGCCTAACCAGATTAACCAAAGAAAACGTGGAGTGAAAGCGGTCAGTTTTGGCAATTTTTTTGTAAAGCCTAAAATGAGTAACAAACCGATTGCTGCCACAATAAAACGAGCCCATACGAGCGTTTGAGCATTCACAACACTCAACACTTTTTGTGCTGCAATCGGCACAGAACCCCACATCATTGCAGTAAGCAAGGCTAATGAAAATCCAAGTAATGGACGTTGTAGTTTCATATTAAATCCGTTTATGTCGATAAAAAAGTTTATGCCCAGCCGCTGAAAGCATTGCTCCACATACCACGACAACTGCCCCTAAATGCGTTAAGTGATTAAAATCAGGTTCAGCAAAATGTTCAGGGCTTAAATAAAATGCCAACTGCGAAAATAAAATTGTACAGATCGGGATAAGTGGCATCATTACGCTCACTTTAGTCACCTCCCAACGATTTAATGCTTCGGCATAACTGCCATAAGCAATTACCGTGTTTAAACAGCAAAAGATCAGGCACGCTAGTGCAAAGCCACTGAGATTATTGACTTGTGAAAGATCCGCTAAAGGCGTGAAAACAAGGCTACAACCACAATAAATAAACAGTAAAATTTGCTGTGAACTAAACCGATCTAGCATCATCTTTTGAGCAATGCTGTAACAGATCCAAATCAGACTAGCACTGACTGCACAGATCATTCCCCAAGCATATTCATTCATCTGTGCAAGATCGTCAAAACGATCGTTGAAAAATAACCCCAAACCAATCAGCACGATAACAAAGCCGATTTTCTGATGTAAACCGAAGCTCTCTTTAAACAAATAGACACCGATAAACGCCATAATCAAAGATGAAAAAGGGCTAATTACTTGACTTGCCGCAGGTGGAATATGATTTAACGCTAAATTAAACAAATAAAAATTGCAGGATAAACCAAATACACCGAGTAGTAACAGATAGCAATGACGACGAGTAAAAGCGGTCACTTTCGGCAATTTTTTTGCAAAGAACAAAATCAAAAACAACCCTATCATTGCAGTAATAAACCGAAACCAGACGATCGTTTGAGCGTCCATAAATTTCAAAATTTGCTGCAAGGCTATTGGCAACATACCCCACATCATTACGGCAGTTAGGGCAAAGAGAAAACCGAGTAAAGGTTGTGATTTTGACATAAATTTTTTTGTTTCAATGGTAATAAAAAACCCCGCTAATTGATTAGCGGGGCATTTTAATCTTATTCTTTTGAAGATTATTCAGCAATAATGCTTACATATTTGCGATTTTTCTCGCCTTTCACTTCAAATTTTACTTTACCGTCAGCAGTTGCGAATAAAGTGTGGTCTTTACCCATACCTACATTGCTACCTGCGTGGAATTTTGTACCACGCTGACGAACGATGATGCTACCTGCTAATACAGATTCGCCACCGAAACGTTTAACACCAAGGCGTTTAGCTTCAGAGTCACGACCGTTACGAGTTGAACCACCAGCTTTTTTAGTTGCCATCTACTTGATCTCCTCTGAAATTATGCTTGAATCCCAGTGATTTTCACTTCTGTGAACCACTGACGATGACCTTGTTGTTTACGGCTGTGTTTACGACGACGGAATTTAACGATGCGAACTTTTTCGCCACGACCGTGTGCAACCACTTCTGCCACTACTTTACCGCCAGCAACAACTGGGGTACCGATTTTAACATCTTCACCATTAACGACCATTAACACTGAGTCGAACTCAACTTTTTCACCTGTCGCTACTTCAAGTTTTTCTAAACGAACAACTTGACCTTCGCTCACTCGGTGTTGTTTGCCGCCACTTTGGAAAACTGCGTACATATTTACTCCGCTAATATGTGCCTATCGCTATGCGTTTGGCACTCTCAAATTCATATAAAATAGGTGGACAATTCTACGCAAAAACTCAAATGAGAGCAAGCAAGAAATTGAGAAAAATTTGAAATTCTTCAAAAACAAACAAAAAAGATCGTTTAGAGAAGGATCTTTAAACGATCTTTTTAAGCTCACTCAACACATTAGAGCTGAGCCCACTTCCAATTTCCATTCACCGCTGTACCTAATACCTCAAACTGATGATTAAACGCAGTTAAATTGGCAATTTTGCCAGCTTCAATGGATCCTAACTTATCTTCAACATGAATAGCACGAGCTGGATATAATGTACACATACGGATCACTTCATCTAACGGAAGATCAGTATGTTGCATCATATTACGGATCGACTCGATCATTGTAATCGCCGCACCGCCAAGACTGCCACACTCATCGACACATTTACCGTCTTTGTACCAAACTTTCTTACCTACAAAGATAAAATATTCCATATCAGTTGTACCAGCTGGGGCAACCGCATCGGTTACAATCACCAATTTATCGCCTTTCACTTTCTTCGCAATACGCACATTACTCCAATCAACGTGCAAACCATCGACAATGATACCAGCGTAAATATCGCTATCCAACACTGCACCAACTACTCCACCATCGCGCCCAGAGCTGATCGGCGACATAGCATTATGCAAATGGGTAGCAAAGCCAATGCCTTGCTCAATACGTCGTTTTGCTTCGGCAAAGGTCGCATTTGAGTGTCCGATAGACACAATAATCCCAGCTTCAACAAATTTCTGAATATGATCTGCCGTTGGGTTGTCTGCTGCGAGTGTTAATTTCGTAATGACATCACCGTTTTTGCAAAGAAAATCCAACATCTCACCGCTTATTTCACGGATATATTCAGGGCGATGAACCCCTTTTTTCGCCACACTTAAATAAGGTCCTTCTAAATGCAAACCGAGTGCTTGGTTTTTATATTTAGCCAAATAGTCACGCATTACTTGCACCGCTTGTTTCATTCCTTCGTCAGGCGAAGTAATAAAGGTTGGCAAATAACTTGTTGTACCTGATTTCAGGTTAGTTTCTTGCATAATTTCAAGGGTTTTAACACTAATATCTTCATTAAATGTTACACCGCCACAACCGTTTAACTGCAGATCAATAAAACCAGCAGAAAGATTTGCGCCCTCTAAATCAATCTGATGAACCCCATCTGCAACTTGACTTTGATGAACCACAGCCTCAATCTGCTCACCATTGACGATCACAGCATGCTGATATAGCACATCACTTCCCGTATAAATCACACAATTTGTTAGTGCATAACGCCCCATCTTTTCCTCCTAGCGAGCTATATTTTGCTCTAATTGCTTGAAATACTTAACGGTTTTAACTTTCAATTCTTGTGTTGCAGGTTCATCACAAACCACGACTGCACGACGATGTAATTGTAACGCACTGATCGTCCACAAATGATTTACCGCCCCCTCAACACAGGCTTGCAAGGCAAGGGCTTTATTATAACCCGTGACTAAAATTAATACTTCCTCTGCGTCCATCAAAGTACCAACCCCCACTGTTAAAGCAAATTTTGGTACTTTATTGACATCATTATCAAAGAAACGAGAGTTCGCAATCAACGTATCTTCGGTCAAAGTCTTGATGCGAGTGCGAGAACTTAACGATGAAGCAGGTTCATTAAAAGCAATATGCCCATCAACACCCACCCCCCCCATAAAGAGATGAATTTTGCCATAAGAGCGAATTTTTGCTTCATAACGTTCACATTCAGCGTCCACATCTTCCGCCATTCCATTTAGGATATTCACATTTTCTACTGGAATATCAATATGGTTAAAGAAGTTATGAAACATAAAATAGTGGTAACTCTCTTTGTGCTCTGGCGGTAAGCCAACGTACTCGTCCATATTGAAGGTGACAACGTGTTTAAAACTCACTTCACCTGCTTGATACAGCTTAATTAATTCTTTATAAGTTTGAAGTGGCGTTCCCCCTGTTGGCAAGCCAAGTACAAAAGGCTTTTCTGCAGTAGGTTGGAAAGCATTGATTTTATCTACAATATAACGAGCAGCCCAACGGCTCACTTGTTCAGCACAATCCAAAGGCACTAAACGCATAAATCCTCCTAGAAAAAGTCAAATTTGAAATAAAACTTCATTGACGATCATTATAAAGAAAGATTTGCTTCATTTGTAGAAAATTTACTTAAAATTTGAACAAGATCATAATTTATCATGAAAAAGCCCTTGCTCAGATACAATCAATATTTTTAAGTTCCTACAAAGTATTCCAGTAATACTCCAATAGGATGAATAGAATATTGCGGGTTATTCATCCAAAAGTAATTATCTTTATTCTGAAATAGTAAACTAAAACCAAGCTAGATAATCTCAAGAAGATTGGGACTATAGTTCATAAAAGCATAACGATAGTGTAGTTTATGCCTGTAGTACCAGAATATATATTTGGATCTTAAACTACTCCGTTTATTCCAGTATATCTCATATTCTATAACTTATGACTTCACAGCCCCATCATAAATATGTTCTGCATCACCTGTCATATAAAGCGGTGAACCCACACCTTGCCATTCGATATGCAAGGTTCCACCCGGAAGATCTACTTGAACACGGCTATCCAATAAGCCTTGCATAATCCCAACCGCAACAGCCCCACAAGCACCGCTACCACAGGCTTGTGTTTCGCCTGCACCACGCTCAAACACTCTTAGTTTGATATGATTTCGATTGATGACTTGCATAAAACCGATATTGGCACGCTCTGGGAAACGTTCGTGGCGTTCAAGTAAAGCCCCCAATTCATTGACATTGGCGGTTTGAATATTTTCAACCTGTAACACACAGTGCGGATTACCCATTGAAACGACACCACATAACACCGTTTGAATATCCGTGCGTAAAATATAATTTTTTTCAAACTTATTTGCGGTAAAAGGAATTTGTGCAGGTTCCCAAATCGGTTCCCCCATATTTACGCGAACTTGACCATCGTCTTGTAAGCTTAAAACCATCTTCCCTTTTGCGGTACTCACACCAATGTCCTGCTTGTTGGTTAAGCCTTTTAAGGTAACAAAACGAGCGAAACATCTTGCTCCATTTCCACACTGAGAGACTTCACTGCCATCAGCATTAAAAATACGGTAGTGGAAATCCAGTTCCGGATCATAGGGTGGTTCGACCAGTAGTAGCTGATCAAAACCTACACCACGATGGCGATCTGCCCATTTACGAATGAGTTCTTCCGTTAAATAGACATTCTGCGTTACTCCATCAATCACCATAAAGTCATTGCCAAGTCCGTGCATTTTTGAAAATTGCATAATTTTTCCTATGATTAGAAATTTTTATTGATCTAGATTATAACGATTATAAATTTTTATGCTATATTGCACGCCTTTTGTATAAAGGGCGAACAATCGCCAATTCTTCCTCAGTATGAGGGCTTTTTCGTTAAATTACAATGGAGCAAATTATGTCTGCTATGTTTCTTATTGAATTTGCCGTTGTATTACTCTGTATTTTAATCGGTGCTCGCCTTGGCGGTATCGGTTTAGGGGTAATGGGCGGTTTAGGTTTGGCAATCCTCTCTTTTGGATTTGGCTTAAAACCTGCAGGTCTTCCAATCGACGTTATGTTTATGATTATGGCTGTCGTTTCTGCAGCGGCTGCAATGCAAGCGGCTGGCGGTTTAGACTATATGATCAAAATCGCAACAAACATTTTACGTCGTAATCCAAAACACATCACTTTCATCGCACCAGCGGTAACTTGGACATTTACTTTCTTAGCTGGTACAGGTCACGTTGCTTACTCTGTATTGCCTGTGATTGCAGAAGTTAGTCGCCATAACGGTATCCGTCCTGAACGTCCACTTTCAATGGCTGTTATTGCATCACAATTTGCTATTGTAGCAAGCCCGATTGCTGCCGCGGTAGTGTCTGTTGCTGCAATGATCGAACCACAAGGTTATAGCATTGGTGACATTTTATTAGTGACCATTCCAGGCACGATTTTAGGTCTTTTCTGTGCGTGTTTATTCGTAAATAAAATGGGTAAAGAGTTAAAAGACGACCCTAATTATCAACGTTTATTACAAGATCCTGAGTATGTGGCAAGAAATCACGCAGATACAAACCCAGCAGAGATCCAAATTAGCCCAACGGCTAAAACCTCTGTAAGTTTATTCTTATTTGGTGCATTACTTGTTGTGTTTATGGGTACATTCAAAGAGTTACGCCCAGTATTCGACGGCAAAGCAATGGGAATGGCTCACACTATCGAAATCGTGATGCTTACTGTTGCAGCATTAATTATGCTTATCTGCAAACCAAATGGTAATGCGATTACACAAGGTTCTGTATTCCACGCAGGTATGCGTGCGGTTATCGCAATCTTCGGTATTGCTTGGATGGGTGATACTTTAATGGACGCTCATATGACCGAAGTTAAAGATATGGTGAAAGGCTTAGTGGAAACTGCACCATGGGCATTTGCGTTCGCATTGTTCGTACTTTCTGTATTAGTAAACAGCCAAGGTGCAACAGTAGCAACTCTATTCCCTTTAGGTGTAGCGTTAGGTATCCCAGCACCAATCTTAATCGGGGTATTCGTTGCAGTAAACGGTTACTTCTTTGTTCCTAACTACGGTCCAATCATTGCATCTATTGACTTTGATACCACAGGAACTACTCGCATTGGTAAATACATTTTCAACCACAGCTTTATGATCCCAGGCTTATTAAGCATGGCATTTAGCTTAGTGTTTGGCTTAGTATTAGCGAATGTTTTACTCTAGTAGAACTTCAATTTGATCTACACCAAAAGCTAGACTTTTTAATAGAAGGGCTGAGTGCTATATTTAATAGCGCTGAGTCCTTTTATCCTTATTTGAAGATACATATCAGACATTTCTGGTTTAATCTCAATACCTTTATCTGTCTAAGCGTTACTTATAAAAATGGCTCATAGAATAAAAATAGCTTAAAGTCTTTATTATAAGACTTTAAGCTATATGAAAAGGCATTTCTCGTTAAAAAGTATTATTAGCTAATAATTTCTAGTCCTTTTTTAATGTTACACACCGATTTCCCACTAAAAAAGCAATAAGTCCAATTACTAATGCTGGCACGATGGCGTGAAAGCTAAATATTTTGATAGATAGGCTTGTCATTAACACATAACTTGATAAACCTGCAATCATTGAACAAATAGCCCCTGTTGCATTCGCTTTTTTCCAGAATAGTCCCAATACAATTACCCATAAGAATGTCGCTTCTAACCCTCCCAGAGAGAGTAAGTTTAACCAAATGAGCATTTCAGGTGGGTTAATGGCTGCGATCACCAATAAAACGCTGATCACTAGGGTAGTGATTGTCGAGAAACGTTTAATTTTTTCTTCATTTTCAACCGCTTGTGGCTTAATTGCGAGATAGAGATCTTTAATCAGGGTTGAAGAAGATTGAATAAGCATTGAGTCGATTGAGGACATAATGGCTGCCATTGGTGCAGCTAAGAAAATGCCTGCAACAACAGGCGGAAGTACTTGTAACATCAAGGTTGGGATAACTTGATCGGCAACTTTTAGATCGGGAATCACCGCTCGTCCCAACGCACCTGCTAAATGCATACCGAACATCAGTACAGCGACAACGACAGTGCCAATAATCAAAGCTCGATGTAAAGCCTTGCTATCTTTATATGCCATACTCCGCACTGCAAAATGTGGCAATCCAATTAACCCAAAGCAGACTAATACCCAGAAAGATGTCATAAAGGTGAAGTCCAGTGGGCGTTCATCAATACCATAAGGAGCGGTCAGTTGAGGGTTGATATTTTCTAACTGGGTAATTGCAGCCTCAACGCCCCCCGTTGCATAAATTACACCGCCAAGCAGTAACAATGTGCCTACAACCATCACTAAGCCTTGAATCGTATCGGTCAAAACGACGGCACGAAAGCCCCCGATAAAGGTATAAATACCAACAGTGACCGCAAAAATAATGATCGCGGTGCCATAGGAAATGCCAAGCGTAGTTTCAAGCAAACGTCCAGCACCGATAAACTGTACGGTCATCATTGCAAAGAAAGAGAGCAATAGAGCAAAGCTAGCAATCCACACCACAAAGCGATTTTGATAACGTGCTAGTAGTAAATCGTTGATCGTTAAACTTTTGGTTTGGAGAGCCAAAATGGCAATTCGTTTGCCAACAATCCCTAATGAGAGAAAAACGGCTGGCACTTGAATCATTGCCAATAATACCCAGCCCAAGCCATATTTGTATGCCGCACCTGGCCCGCCAATAAAGCTACTTGCCCCAACATAAGTGGCTGCTGTCGTCATTGCCAAAACAAAACCAGACATTGAGCGTCCACCGACGTAATATTCTGATAAAAAGCTACCGCTTGTACGTTGGCGATAGGCATAATAGGCTACGCCAAATACGAAAATGAGATAGGCGATTAAAGGTAACAACAACTCAAGATTCATCTTTTCCCCCTAAATCAATATCTTGATAAATCCATTTTACTACTGAGCTGATCAATAATGTTAATACGATTGGAAGATAGACACAACTTAATTCAAACCAGAGGGGAAAGCCTAAAAAACCTCGCCCTGCAGGTGAAAAATAAGCAAAACCGACCCAACCCATAACATAAAATAGCGTCAGATATAATGCCCAACGCACTTCACGATCTATTTGTTTAGACACCTTCATAGTCCTCCTATTTTTTAGCTAAAATAAAACCTCGCAGTTGAGAGGTTTGAAATCATTTAATATTGCCACTTATCTGGATCTATTCCTAGCTCTCGCATTTTCAGTTTTGCTTCCTCAGGAATTTCATTGCTACGTTCTTTCATTAAATCATCGTCGGTTGGCAATGGCTGACCTGTAAAGGCGTGTAAAAACGCTTCACAAAGCAATTCACTGTTTGTGGCGTGGCGTAAATTACGAATTTGACGGCGAGTGCGTTCGTTAGTCAAAATTTCCAATACTTTAATCGGAATAGATACCGTAATTTTCTTTACTTGTTCACTTTTTTTACCGTGTTCAGCATAAGGGCTGATATATTCACCGTTCCAATCTGCCATTGTCTGTTCCTAAATATAAAAGTTGGCGTGCATTTTAATCAAAACTTTATGTTATCGCAATCTTGAATAATAGCGCCTGTTCAGATGTAAGGCATTGTTCTCCATCTAAAAATAATGTCATTTTCCTTGACGGCTCAATTCTAAATCTGTACCATTCGCCCGTTTTTTTCACTTTGAGGATACACATTTTGGACAGTCACAGTCGATACTTATCAGTTTTTTAACCCACCTCGTCCAAAACCTCTTTGCCGATGAGCGTCGGTAATTCTTATCAGTATCTTATATTTTGTTCCTTTTTGTTCATCGCCTCATATCCAATTTTTAGGAGTATGAAATGATCAGAGCTTTTTCGTTAAATAACGATCGCCTAGTCAGTGTAGATGAAAATATTCAAAATCAATTTAATGAAGCTATTTGGATCGATTTGATTGATCCTACAGATGAAGAACGTGGTGTTTTAGAAACGCGATTAGATCAGACCCTTGCGGAAGAACACGAATTGGAAGACTTAGAGGCTTCTGCACGTTTTTTTGAAGATGAAGATGGCTTACATTTACACTCATTCTTCTACTGCTTAGATGATGACGACTATGCCGATATTGCTACTGTTGGTTTTACTATTCGGGACGGACGTTTATTTACATTGCGTGAACGGGATCTACCCGCTTTCCGTTTGTATCGTATGCGTTCTCGCCGAGCAAAATTGATAGATGGCAATGCTTACGAGCTTCTACTTGACCTATTTGAAACTAAGATTGAGCAGTTGGCAGATGTTATTGAGAATATCTATGCAGATTTAGAAAAATTAAGCCGTGTGGTTCTCAGTACTCACGAGGGAGAAAATAAGAGAGAGCATAATTTTGATGATGCCCTTGCTGAATTAACGGAACTTGAAGACGCCAGCTCCAAAGTTCGTTTATGCTTGATGGATACACAGCGAGCATTGAGTTTCTTATTGCGTAAAACCCGTTTGCCAAATAATCAGCTTGAACAAGCTCGTGATATTATGCGAGATATTGAATCACTTCAACCGCATAACGAATCTCTCTTCCAAAAGGTAAACTTTTTAATGCAAGCGGCAATGGGTTTTATCAATATTGAGCAGAACCGTATTATGAAATTTTTCTCGGTAGTGTCAGTGATGTTCCTTCCTGCTACATTGGTTGCTTCTACCTACGGAATGAACTTTGAATTTATGCCAGAATTAAAATTTCAATATGGTTATCCGATGGCTATCGGTTTGATGATTTGTACGGCTGCGACACCATATCTTTATTTTAAACGCAAAGGGTGGCTATAGATATTTAATTTCGTCCTTTAAGCCTAAATCAAAAAAGTGATGTTCGCTGCATTAATTAGTTCAACTTCAATGATTGTCACCAGATAATAGCCACGCATAACGTGGCTATTTTGCTTTTAACGTATTTTCTCAATCAACTCCGCCACAAACGCCAAGCGATCTTCCGCCCGTTCCATTGGCTTGGTAAAGCGGAACTTCAACGGTCCGTCAAATTTATAGACATTTTTATCCGCTTGGATCAGCTTTAAGAACTTCATCGGATCAGGCGTTGCTGTTGGTTTGAACTCAAGATAACCGCCGTTGATCCCTGCATCGACTTTTTTCAACTGTAACCCTTTTGCTAAATGGCGTAACTGAGTAATTTGGAACAGATTTTTCGTGGCTTCCGGCAGTAAACCGAAGCGGTCAATCAGCTCAATTTTCAGATCTTTTAAGGCTTCATCACTCTCTGCGCTAGCAATCCGTTTATAGAACGACAAACGCATATTCACATCGGGCAGATAATCATCAGGCAGTAACGCAGGCACTCGCAATTCAATATCCACTTGCTGTTGGGTGATTTCGTCTAAGGTCGGTTCACGACCTTCTTGCAAGGCTTTGACCGCATTTTCAAGAAGTTCCATATAGAGGGAGAAACCTAAGCTCTCAATCTGCCCGCTCTGTTCGCTCCCTAACAATTCCCCTGCCCCACGAATTTCAAGATCGTGGGTCGCCAGTACAAAGCCAGCCCCAAGATTATCAATGCTACTCATCGCTTCTAACCGCTGTTGTGCATCTTTGGTCAGTGTTTTTGGCGGTGGGGTTAGCATATAGGCATAGGCTTGGTGGTGCGAACGTCCGACACGCCCACGCAGTTGGTGTAGCTGTGCCAAGCCGAATTTATCCGCTCGCTCAATAATAATGGTATTGGCGGTCGGTACATCAATCCCTGTTTCAATAATGGTTGAGCAAACCAACAGATTAAAACGTTGGTGGTAGAAATCAGACATTACCCGTTCCAACTCACGCTCTCGCATCTGCCCGTGTCCGATCACAATGCGAGCTTCCGGCACCAGTTCGGCAAGCTGTTGTGCAGTATTTTCAATAGTCGCCACATCGTTATGCAAATAATATACTTGTCCGCCACGCAGAATTTCACGCAAAATCGCTTCTTTGATCACCGTATCATCGCTTTGTCGCACAAAGGTTTTGATCGACAAACGGCGAGCCGGCGGACTAGCGATAATCGACAGATCTCGCATTCCGTTCAACGCCATATTGAGCGTTCTTGGAATTGGCGTTGCTGTGAGGGTGAGAATATCAATGTTGGCTCGTAGTTGCTTAATTCGCTCTTTTTGACGCACGCCGAAACGGTGTTCTTCGTCAATCACCAGTAAGCCAAGATCCTTGAACTGCACATCTTCTTGCAATAATTTATGTGTGCCGACCAAAATATCGACCTTGCCGTCCGCCACTTTTGCCAAAATCTCTTTCTGCGCTTTGGCGGTTTTGAAACGGGAAAGCACTTCGACATTGATCGGATAATTAGCAAAACGATCTTTAAAATTCTCAAAATGTTGCTGTGCCAACAAGGTAGTCGGAGCAAGGATCGCCACTTGTTTATGGTTCATTACCGCCAAGAAGGTCGCTCGCATTGCCACTTCGGTTTTACCAAATCCGACATCGCCACACACAAGGCGATCCATTGCTTTCGGCAAGCACATATCGCTAATCACCGCATTGATCGCCGTTTTCTGATCTTCGGTTTCTTCAAACGGGAACGTGTTGCTAAATTGCACGAACGCATCACGATCGTACTCGAACGCAAAGCCTTTTTGTGCTTCACGTTTCGCATAGACATCAAGCAACTCCGCCGCCACATCACGAATTTTCTCCGCCGCTTTTTGACGGGTTTTCGCCCACGCTTCCGATCCCAGTTTATGTAACGGGGCATTTTCGTCTGTGCCACCGATATAACGGCTAATTAAATGGAGCGAAGCCACAGGCACATAAAGTTTGGCATCGTTGGCATAATGCAACACAAGGTATTCCGCCTTAATACCGCCAGCATCAAGGGTAGTTAAACCGCCATAACGCCCGACTCCATTTTCCAAATGCACCACCGCTTGCCCGATTTTCAGCTCGGCAAGGTTGCGGATCAAGGTGTCAGGATTAACGGTTTTACGGCTTTTCTCTTGTCGGCGACTTTGCTGTACTTTCTCGCCTAACAGATCCGTTTCGCAAATTATCGCCAGTTTTTGACCGCTTGTTTCAATAATAAACCCTTGATCAAGCGGTGAGATTAACAAAGAAATTTGCGAATTAATCTCAGCCAGTTGCTTCACTTGCTTTGGCTTGATATTTAGCGGTGCAAGTAGCTCAAGCAAGGTTTCCCGTCTGCCTTCCGTTTCCACCGAAAAGAGAATTTGCCCCTTGAATATTTGTTGAAACTGTAAAAAAGAGGCAAAAGGTTCTTTTTGGTTGGATTGCACCGCAATATCAGGCAACGGCTCAAGGTTGGCGTTCTGCTTAGCCGCCGAACTGCGAACTTTCTCGTTGGTTAAAGTTAAACGTGGATAGCCTTTTAGCTGTTGGTTAATCTGATCGATATTGAACCAAAGCTGTTCAGGTGGAAGTAGCGGTCGCATCGGATCGACACGGCGACTTTCATAGCGTCTTGCGGTATCTTGTTGAAATTGCTCGGCTTTTTGCTGAATATCGGCAAAGGTAATAAACAATGTCTGTTCAGGCAGATAGTCAAACAAGCTCGCCATTTGCTCAAAAAAGAGCGGTTGCCAGTATTCAATCCCTGCATTCAAAATGCCTTTGCTCACCTGCTGATAAATATGCTCAGGTTCACGGCGGATTTCACCAAATTGTTCACGGAATTTGCCACGAAAATACTCGATCCCGTTGCTATCTGTCGGGAACTCGTGGGCTGGCAATAAATTGATTGCATCAATCTGCTCAATGGTACGTTGATTATCCACATCAAAGGTGCGGATCGTGTCGATTTCATCATCAAAAAAGTCCAAACGATAAGGCGAATTAGCCCCCATCGGATAGAGATCGAGCAATGCCCCACGCACCGCATATTCTCCATATTCCAGCACCTGCTCCACCGCTCGATAACCGGCATTTTCCAGCTGTAAACGCAATTTCTCAATCGAAAAACGGTCGCCTTTTTTAATCAACAGTACATTGTTTGCCAAATAACTCGGTGGGCAGACTTTTTGTAATAAGGTATTGATTGGCAATAGAAAAATCTGCTTCTGCCCTTGTTGTAACTGAAATAATGCAGATAAACGGGCGGAAATAATATCTTGATGAGGTGAAAAATTGTCGTAAGTCAAGGTTTCCCAGTCAGGAAAAAGCTGAACAGGCAGTTTCGTGAAGCTCGGCAAACTTTTTTCCAACCGCAACGCTGTGCGAGTATCAGGTGTCACCACCACCGTCAAGCCTTGAAATTGCTGGCTTGTCTGCACAATCGCAAGGGTATCGGAATGCCCGATTAAGTTACCTAAAGTTTGATGATCTTGATGTGTACTGTCCGCTTTCGGCAGACGAAATTGAAGTTCAAATGACATACAAGCGGTTTGATTTATCCGAAATATTGCAAATGGGAGGATTGTACTCGCTATGGGGACGAGTTGCAAAAGATTGAAGGGAATAGGAGCGCTTGTATTATGTGAGTGAATCTTAAAATGCTTACCAATAATGATGATCTCTGTATCATAGAGAATAATTAAAGCACGATATGAATAATAGTTCTTTATATAAAAAATCAACATTGTAAAATATATTCATAACATAGGATTAGCTACATATTCAGATAGCCGTTTATAGATATTCAAATGTCTTTAGAAAAATTATTACTCACTCGTCGTTTTATTTCGACCCTTGCTTATTTTTCAATGCAAACGGTCTTTTTTATCTACCTGCAACAAAAAGGCTTATCTAACGCTCAGATCGCATTTTCATTGTCGGTACTGTTTTTTTGTAGCCAAGCCCTTGCGATTTTTGCAGGGGTATTAGGCGACCGCTATGGTTTAGCGAAAATGATGTTAGTCGGCTGTATGCTCGATGTGATCGCCTATGTTTTCTTCTTGTCAGCGGAAAGCTACACGGTGTTATTAATGGCGACAATGTGCTTTGGTATGGGAAGTTGTCTGTTTGCAACGAATGCAAGGGCGTGCTTACTTACATTGGCTGGCGATGAATATGCGGCGAAAACTCGCTTACAAGGTAAATTCTTACGGGTCACCAGTATGTCGTCAATGGCAGCCCCGTTGCTCGCTATTCCCTTTATCAAATATGAACATATCAATGCGTTAATCTGGTGCTGTTTTCTCTTGGAAGCAGTGTTATTTGTGTTTATGGCAAAGCCGTTCTACCAAATGGAAAATGTGAACAATTTAGTGAAATTTCGTTGGGGGCAAATTCGGGAAATCATCACCAAAGAGTTTATTTTTGTTCACTTAATGCTGTTTGTACCGTTAAGTGTCGCAATGTCGTTTTTTGTGATTTTCCCTTATCTGTTTGACAATAAACTCAATGCCCCGGAGCAGATCCCGATTGCGTTATTTATCAATGGGTTGATGACCGTTGCCCTACAATCGTATTTCTCCAAGCATATCAATTTAACCCGTAAGCAACTTATTTTCGTTAGCCCGATTTTAGTCGTCGGTATGGTTGTGCCTTGGTTTATCACCTTACATTATGCTTCGTTGGTTTCTGCCTATCTCTATCTGGTGATTTTTACCTTGCTTGAAGTGTATGCATTAACGGCAATGGCGAATTTATTAGTGAAATTTGATAACGGTAAAAATCGTGGATTTATCTTCGGATCGTCCCGCTTGATCCAGTCGATTTTGACGATGATGGTGATGAATTTAATTCCTGTGTTGTTTTTGGTATAAAAATAAGCGGTAAGATAATGTATTTCGCCTTCATCTTACCGCTTATAGGGAATGCTATTTTAAAAGATACTCTCTTAACTTCGCAAAATCTGCCGCCATTGTATCCGACAACAGTTCCATTTTGTTATGTTTGTCTAACGCTTCAGGCAACGGCAGTTCAATATCTAAAATACGTTCTACGCTCTCTTTAAATTTCGCAGGGTGTGCGGTGCAAAGGAAAATACCTGTTTCGCCTACTTGTAGCTGATCTTTCAATACTTGGTAAGCAATCGCACCGTGTGGCTCACATAAATAGCCTTCCGCATATTGTGCTTTTAATGCTTCTTCGGTTTCTGCATCATTTAAGGCATCTGAACCTAACTCGCTCAAGCTCCAACCATTACGTTTAAACAGCTCTTCAACACGTGGCCAGTTGTTCGGACGGCTAACATCCATTGCATTTGATAATGTCGCAACCGTTGCATTCGGTTCCCATTTGCCCGATTTAAGATAACGTGGCACAGTGTCGTTCGCATTCGTTGAAGCGATAAAACGCTTAATCGGTAAGCCTAAGGTTTTGGCAATTAAGCCTGCAGTTAAGTTACCAAAGTTACCGCTTGGTACAGAAACCACCACATCGCTACGTTTCTCTTTCGGCAATTGAGCCACCGCTTCAAAGTAGTAACAAACTTGAGCGAGTAAACGACTGATATTGATAGAGTTTGCTGAGTTTAAGCCGATAGCTTGACGAAGTTCCGCATCATCAAAGGCTTGTTTAACTAACGCTTGGCAAGCATCAAAGTCAGATTCAATCGCCACGGTACGAATGTTACCGCCTAAGGTACAGAATAATTTTTCTTGTAATGGACTGATTTTACCTTTCGGATAAAGAATAACCACATTGATATTTTCTAAACCGTAGAAAGCGTGAGCCACTGCCGCACCTGTGTCACCTGATGTTGCTGTTAAAATCGTAATTTTGCCATCGCCACGCACCGCACTTAATGCCTGTGCCATAAAGCGACCGCCAAAGTCTTTAAAAGCAAGGGTTGGACCGTGGAATAACTCTAACGCATAAATATCATTATTCACTTTTGCTAGTGGTGCAGGGAAAGTAAACGCATTTTTCACCATTGCATTTAAGGTTTCTTGTGGCAATTCATCGCCAATCAATGCTGATAAAATCTTTTGGCTACGCTCAACCAGCGGTAATGCTAATAAAGCGTCAATGTCGTCAAATTTAGGTAACACTTCAGGGAAAAATAAGCCCTGATCTTTGCCTAACCCTTGGCGAACGCCTTGGGCAAAATTCACTTGTTCTTCAGGGTGTTTGATGTTGTATAGGTTCATTAATGTTGTCCTTTATTATGAGTAATCGGAAATGGAATGATTGTATCCGTTCACTTCGGTTAGTCAATCACAAGCGGTCGGATTTAGGCGATTTTTTGCAAAAGGTGAGATTAAAATTCAATTTATGTAAACGATTGCGTCTTTTAACCTGTTGTTTTTATATACAAATTCACTAAATAAATGAGATTTACATCACAAAATTTACAAAATACATTTGCAATGTAAAGTCTTTCAGATAAATAATCACATCCGAACATAAAATGTTTGAAATCGAATTTTTCAAAATCACAAAAGTTACAAAGGAGCTTGTATGTTTTCTTTTCTAAAGGCATCTGCACCTGCACCGAGAATTGAAAGTTCTCGTACAGACGCAGAATATCGCAAATTACGTTGGCAAGTATTTGCTGGTGTATTTATTGGCTATGCAGCTTACTATTTGATTCGTAAGAACTTTTCTTTAGCCATTCCTTATTTAATCGAAGAATATGGATTTAGCAAAGCGGATCTTGGTACGGTCGCAGTGGCATTATCTCTGGCTTATGGATTTAGTAAATTCATTATGGGAAATGTTTCAGATCGCTCAAATCCAAAATATTTCATCACCATTGGTTTATTCGGATCAGCAATCATCCGCTTGATTTTTGGTTTAGTACTGGGCGTACTTTCTTCAATTCCATTAATGATCTTACTTGCGGCCTTAAATGGTTGGTTCCAAGGTATGGGTTATCCACCAGGTGCTAAAACGATGACCAACTGATTCTCTCGTTCTGAACGTGGTGCTTGGTGGAGTTGGTGGAACGTGTCACACAACTTAGGTGGTGGTTTGATTGGTCCACTAGCGATTTTGGGGTTATCTATCTTCGGTGTATGGCAATCCTTGTTCTATTTACTGGCACTGATTGCAATTGTACTTGCCTTTGTGGTGCTTTACTTAATGCGTGATACGCCAGAATCACAAGGCTTACCGCCTGTTGATGAATGGAAAGGAGAGAAAGTATTAGAAAAAGTGGAATAAGACATACCCTTTCTTCTAAAGACATTTTCTACAAATATATCATCAACAATAAATTCCTATGGGCGATTGCGAACGTATTTGTTTACTTCATTCGCTACGGGATTATTGACTGGGCGCCAACCTACCTAAAAGAAGTTAAACACTTTACCGTAGACAAACAAAGCTGGGCATACTTCCTTTATGAATATGCAGGTATCTTCGGTATGCTTGCAAGCGGTTACTTAAGTGATAAAGTTTTCAAAGGTCACCGTGCGCCGCCAATGTTATTATTCCTCGTTGGTGTATTAATTGCTATCGTGGTTTACTGGAAAAAACCAGCAGGCAATCCGTTAGTTGATAACATCTGCTTAGTGGCGATTGGTTTCTTAATTTACGGTCCGGTAATGATGATCGGCTTACAAGCGGCAGATTTAGTACCACGTGTTGCAACAGGTACAGCAACAGGTTTAACAGGTTTATTCAGTTACTTACTTGGTTCTGCAAGTGCAGGTTGGGTAATGGGTAAATTAGTGGACGTTTACGGTTGGGACGGTGGTTTCTTTTGCCAAAATCCGACCGCTTGTACTTGTAATTTGCCAATCTGGCTCTATATTACAGCAGTCATTATTTTAATGAATGTAGGGGCGAGGTTTATCCTCGCCCGAATTTATATAAACACATTAACGGGGGATCCCCTCTACACATAAGGAAAAATTATGTCTTTAAATTTAGAACAAGTGAAATTAGAAAGCGTTGAAGCAAAAGGTGGTTATGGTATCGGTTTACAAATCGGTCAGCAATTATTAGGCAGTGGTTTAGATGTTGAACCAGAAGCGGTGGTAAAAGGGATTTTTGATGTGTTAAATCAAAACCCACCTGCATTAGATTTGAATGAAGTAACCAAAGCGTTACAAGAGTTATCTCAACGTGCCGAAGCAGAACAAGCAAAAGCTTTTGAAGCGTTAGCGGCAGAGGGTAAAGCGTTCTTAGAAGAGAATAAAAAACACCCAGCTGTGAAAGAAACAGAAAGTGGTTTGCAGTATGAAGTGTTAGTGGAAGGTACAGGTAAAGTGCCTGCGAAAACAGATAAAGTACGTGTTCACTATACGGGTTCATTAATCGACGGTACGGTATTCGACAGCTCAGTGAAACGTGGTACACCAGCAGAGTTCCCAGTCACCGGCGTGATTGCAGGTTGGGTTGAAGCATTACAGATGATGCCTGTGGGTTCAAAATGGCGTTTAACCATTCCACATAACCTTGCTTACGGTGAGCGTGGCGCAGGTGCGTCAATTCCGCCATTTAGCACGTTAATTTTTGAAGTGGAATTATTAGATATTGTTTAAGTGATAAAGGACGTCATGCTGGCGTCCTTTATCATTCAATGAATCGTCTTATTTCAACACTGCCAACGCCGCTGCATAGTCAGGCTCTTGTTTGATTTCAGGGACTAATTCACCGTGTAGCACTTTATTGTTTTCATCTAATACAATCACTGCACGAGCAGTTAAACCTGCTAATGGGCCTGTTGCAATATCTACGCCTACCGCTTGATGGAAGGCTTTGTTGCGGAATGTTGAAAGTGTTTGGGCATTTGCAATTCCCTCAGCACCACAGAAACGTGCTTGGGCGAAAGGAAGATCAGCAGAAATGCAAAGTACCACTGTGTTTGCGAGTTCGGCGGCTTCTTTATTGAAAACACGCACGGAAGTTGCACAAATACCTGTATCAATACTTGGGAAGATGTTAAGAACTTTGCGTTTTCCTGCGAAGTCGGAAAGTGATACGTTTTCTAAGCCATTGCTCACTAATGTAAAATCTGCCACGAAACTGTCCGCTTGTGGAAATTGTCCTGCAACTTCAATTGGGTTGCCTGCTAATGTAATTTGGGTCATAACTGCTCCTTAATGGTTGAAAAAACCTGTTCAATATAACGATTTCTTGTGTAAATTGAAATGAATTTTAACGATAGTTTTTGGTTATCTTTTTGGCAAATAGCAATATCTCGGCTATACTTCCGTTGGTATTTTTTTTCAAAGGTTTTTGACTATGTTAAAACTATTTCGCATTGTTGCAGTTGCTTCCCTTGCAATGTTAATCAGTGTTATTGGTACTCTTTATGCGTTAATTCGTTTACGCCACCCTGATAGTGTTAGCGTTGTGGCTAAAATGTTTGGTTCTCTTCATCAATTGCTTGGCGTTAAATTAATTACACGAAATAGAGCTGCGTTTGATCAACCTGCTATCTATATCGGTAATCATCAAAATAATTATGATATGGTGACGATTGCGGCGATGGTGCCTCCTCGTACGGTAAGCATTGGTAAGCGTAGCCTTATTTGGATACCTTTTTTTGGTTTGATTTATTGGGCGACGGGGAATATTTTTATTCATCGTGAAAAACGTAGTAGTGCCATCAATACGATGAATAAAGTAGGTGAAATTATTCGTGATAAACAGCTCTCAGTATGGATGTTCCCTGAAGGTTCGCGTAGTCGTGGACGTGGGTTGCTTCCTTTTAAAACGGGAGCATTTCATACGGCGATTGCAGCTGGTGTGCCTATTGTGCCGATTGTCTGTTCAACGACTCATAATAAAATTGACTTAAATCGTAAGGATAATGGCGTGGTGATTTGTGAGCAATTAGAACCGATTGATACGTCGGGTTATGACCGTGAAAATCTCAAAGAGCTTATCGAAAAATGTCACCAAATTATGCAGGCTAAAATAGAACAATTAGATCAAGAAGTCGCACAATTAGAACGTAAATAATATGAAACTTTCTCGCCGTCAATTTTTACAACGCTCTACATTAGCTGGGGTAGCTACTTTTGCCCCTACGTCGTTATGGGCGAAAAATCGTCCTAGTTTAACCATTCCGCCGATGATTGAAGTGGGGCGTGGTCGTCCTGTTCGATTGGATTTTCGTCCTGCTCAAACGCAATTTAATAAAGGGAAGCTGGTTGATGTTTGGGGTGTAAATGGGCGTTATCTTGCCCCCACGGTACGAGTGAAGTCAGGTGATTTTGTCAAGCTGACCTATACTAACAACCTGCCACAAGCATTATCGATCAATATCCAAGGGCTACAAGCTCCAACGGAAATGATTGGCTCTATTCACCGAGCTATAGACAAAAACAGCAGTTGGTCGCCGATTTTATCGGTTAATCAATCCGCTTGTACGGCTTGGTATCACGCAGACACAATGTTAAATTCCGCTTTCCAAGTTTATCGTGGTTTGGCAGGTTTGTGGATCATTGAAGATAATGAAAGTAGAAAAGCGTCACTGCCTAATAAATATGGGGTTAATGATATTCCGCTGATTTTGCAAGATCAGTTGATTAACAGTGATGGCGTTCAAGTAATTGACACTCAAACTAATCAATTTTTTGGCAAACGCCTTTTTGTTAATGGGCAAGAAAGTCCTTATTTTGATGTACCTCGTGGCTGGGTTCGTTTGCGGATTGCGAATGCTTCCCTCTCTCGTCATTATGATTTACGTTTAGACAATGGCAAACCGCTCTATTTAATTGCAACGGGGATTGGTTTTTTAGCGGATATGGTTGAAATGGAACATATTTCCCTTGCTCCATCGGAACGAATTGAAGTTTTAGTGGACTTAAATGAGGGAGATAAGGTTTCATTAATCACTGGCAAGAAGCGAGATTTTTTTGATGAAATTGGGAAATTATTCAAAGATAACAATGAGTTAAATGATAATGTGGTGTTAGAGTTTCGCCCAGAGGGGTTGCCTTCAGCGTTAAATGTGACACCAAAACTTCCCCCATTTAATGTGGAAGAATTTAACTTAAAAATTACCCAAGAACGTAAAATCAATCTCCGCCCACAAGACCGTTTAATCAATCAGCAACGATTTGATCCTAAGCGGATCGATTTTACGGTAAAAAAAGGAACAGTGGAACGTTGGTATTTGACCACAACGGAAGCGGTTGGTTTTACCTTACAGGGTGCCAAATTTATGGTGGAAACGAGAAATCGTCAGGCTGTGCCTCATAAACAGTTGGCTTGGCGAGATTGTGTATGGTTAGAACCAACCCAAGAAACTACATTGTTAGTTAAGTTTGAGCATACAGCCTCTGAGCAACAGCCATTCACCTTCGGGGTATCCGATTTAATGTTACGAGATCGTGGCTGTATGGGGCAATTTGTTGTTGCGGAATAGCATTAAGCGGTCGGATCAGCGAGAAAACTTGCAAAAAAATGTGGAAATCTTACCGCTTATGTCACATTCACTGATAAAATACAGCGGTTTTTATTTCTGCCAAAACAGATAGGAAAAATTATGACAACAGAATACTTAGATTTTGAATTACCGATTGCAGAGCTTGAAGCAAAAATTGAAGCATTGCGTTCCGCAGTAGGTAATGACAACAAAATCAATCTTGATGATGAAATTGCACGTTTACAGAAAAAAAGTGAAGAACTCACCAAGAAAACGTTCTCAGATTTAGATGCGTGGCAAATTTCTCGTATGGCTCGCCACCCAAGTCGCCCTTATACCTTAGATTATATTGAGCGTATTTTTACCGAATTTGATGAACTTGCTGGCGACCGTGCTTTTGCAGATGATAAAGCGATTGTTGGCGGTATTGCTCGCTTAGATGGTCGTCCAGTGATGGTAATTGGGCATCAAAAAGGGCGTACCGTGAAAGAAAAAGTGAAACGCAATTTCGGTATGCCAGCACCAGAAGGCTACCGTAAAGCCCTTCGTTTAATGCAGATGGCAGAACGTTTCAATATGCCGATCATCACCTTCATTGATACGCCAGGGGCATATCCAGGCATTGGTGCGGAAGAGCGTGGGCAGTCAGAAGCGATTGCACGCAACTTGCGTGAAATGTCCACCTTAAAAGTACCTGTTATCTGTACGGTTATCGGCGAAGGCGGTTCAGGCGGTGCCTTAGCGATCGGCGTGGGCGATAAAGTGAATATGTTGCAATACAGCACTTATTCAGTGATTTCCCCTGAAGGTTGTGCCTCTATCTTATGGAAGAGTGCTGAAAAAGCCTCAACCGCTGCGGAAGTGATGGGTTTAACCGCACCACGTTTAAAAGAACTTGAGTTAATTGATAATATCGTACCAGAGCCATTAGGCGGAGCTCATCGTAACTTTGATGAGATGGCAGCAAATTTGAAACAACGTTTACTTGAGGATTTAGCAGACTTGGATCCGTTAAATGCAGAAGCATTGCTTGATCGCCGTTATCAGCGGTTGATGGGTTATGGGTATGTGTAGAGAATTTTAGGAGGAAGTGAAAAATTTTGTGATCTTGCTCCAATTTTTGAAAAAAAGTTGAATTATTTCTTCGCCTTTATTTCGTATTTAGAGTATTATAATCGTTGTCAAATAATAAGAAAAAATTCCTCAATATCGTCGAGTTTATGTGGCATTATTTAATCCGTAATGCCACATTTTTTATTTTGTCTACTATGCCTTTTATTTTCACTGATGCCGCTTAAAATGGGGTTTGAATATTCTTAAACTCATTTGTCTTATGTTTTGTGTAGTGTAAACCAATCCAACATAACCATCATTAAATAAGTAAGATAAATTAGGGAAAAAATTGAATTAAACGGAATAATGTGAAATAAAAAATGAAAAGGCATTACACATAGAGAAATAAAAAACTCAGCCGATTTTGACTGAGTTTTTCATTTTAAGGGGAAGGGAAATCACTCTTTGAACATATCTAACTGGCGTTTAGCAACTTCTTCTTTTTGGACTCGCTTCACAATCTTGTAGATCCATTGAAGAGAAAGCCCGTATTTCTTGGCGAGAAAAGAATGGTTATTACCAGTAAATTCATTATAGATTTGTTTTTCTCGTTCACAAGCGAACAATTCCAATGCTTTTGGCATATAAACATTCAAACCGCCCCAAGACTGCCCAATTTTCATTGCTACAATCATTCCTATATTCTCCGCAAGCTCTTCACAAATGCCAAATTCTTTCGCGGCAACCACAGTATGTTTCGCCAAATCTGCCAATAGGTCAGGGGCTTTCGTGTGAAAATCTTCATTGTCAAATTTGGCGATACTCATACTAATTACCTACTCGTTTTTTCCATTGTTTTAAGGTTTCTAACAAAGAAGCTGTATCAGTGGCGGAAAGATCTTTCCAATGTTTAACTGTTGGAAAATAGCGTTGTGCGAAGATATCTAATGCACGAGAACTTCCTTCAGCTACGACATTTTCCTTTGCCATTTGCTTCCATACCGCCCACAGTTTTCGCTGAATAGGCGACAGTTTTTCAGCCTTAGGCAACCGAATCTTAGCCCCTTTTTCTTGCAGTATTTTCACAAGTTTTACAAGCTCTGAATAGCTTATATTTTTTGCAGAATTTTGGTAGAATTGTTGAGTTAGGTTAAGAAACGCGGTAAACTAGTACAAATCATTGTGTGTGAAGAGGAGATCATTATGTTTAAGCAGCTTCAACAAATTGGTAAAGCGTTCATGTTACCAATTGCCATTCTACCTGCTGCAGGTTTGCTACTAGGGATTGGTGGCGCATTATCGAATAAAGCGACGGTACAGGTCTATCCTCTTTTAGATAACCCCGTGTTACAAGGCATTTTCCAAATTATGTCTGCCGCAGGCAGTGTGGTTTTTGCTAATCTGGCGTTATTACTTTGTATCGGTTTAGGCATTGGTCTGGCTAAACGTGATAAAGGGGTCGCTGCATTAGCGGCAGTAGTCGGTTATTTAATCATGACGGGCACCATTAATGCCTTAATCAGTATTTTTTCGCCAGAAGTGAAAGGGATTGATACGGGGGTGATTGGATCATTAGTGATGGGATTATTAACCGTGAAGTTACATAATCGTTACCATAATATCCAGTTACCCCAAATTCTAGGGTTCTTTGGTGGATCGCGATTTGTTCCTATTGTTACCGCGTTTGCGGCAATTTTTGTTGGTTTCCTCTTTTTCCTTATTTGGCCAACTTTCCAAGGTTGGTTAGTATCCGCGGGTGAGGGTATCGCCTCTATGGGCGCAATTGGGACGTTTTTTTACGGCTTTTTGATGCGTTTGAGTGGAGCGGTGGGATTACATCACATGATTTATCCGCTCTTTTGGTATACAGAGTTAGGGGGAACGGAAATTGTAAACGGTGAAACCATTATCGGGGCACAAAAAATCTTTTTTGCCCAATTAGCTGATCCGAACCATCAAGGGTTATTCACTGAAGGGACTCGCTTCTTCGCGGGGCGTTTCGATACCATGATGTTTGGTTTACCCGCCGCCTGTTTGGCAATGTATCACTGTGTACCTAAAGCACGTCGTGGTTTGATTGGTGGTTTGTTTTTAGGGGCCGCCTTAACGTCGTTTATTACAGGCATCACAGAACCTATCGAATTTATGTTCTTATTTGTGGCACCTTGGTTGTATGTTTTCCATGCTTTCTTAGATGGTGTTTCATTCTTTATTGCTGATTTCTTGAATATTTCGATTGGTAATACTTTCTCGGGTGGCTTTATTGATTTCCTTTTATTTGGCATTTTACAGGGGAATGAAAACACAAACTGGATCCTCGTAGTCGTTGTCGGTGTGTTTTGGGCAATGTTATATTACTTTAGCTTCCGTTTTCTGATTACGAAATTTGATGTGATGACACCGGGCAGAGCTGAAGAACAGGAAGAAGTGGTTGAATCGACTAACTCTTCGTTAACTGAAAATGCACATCACATTATTGAGGCATTAGGCAAGGCTGAAAATATTGAACATGTGGATGCTTGTATTACACGTTTACGTGTGAATGTCAAAGACGTGAAAACAGTAGATAAAGCACGTTTAAAAGCATTAGGGGCAATTGATGTTCTTGAAGTTGGTGGAGGTATTCAAGCGATTTTTGGGGCAAAAGCGGTGTTATACAAAAGCGAAGTTAACCAAATTTTAGGTAAAGAAGATTAATTTTCTTGTCCAAGATAGCATGCCTCTAAAGTATTTTAGAGGCATTTTTGTTGCGTAGAAATATATTTTGAGATGCCTATGGACTTATCTTATGTCCTTGTTAGAATTGGGATAATATTGATTGATTTTAGTGCAGTAGATTTATGAAAATGTTAACAGATTTGTTCGATGCTTTTTTAGCCTCAACGCATTTTGCGATTTTAGCGAAAATGGCAATGGCAATGCTATTAGGCGGAATCATCGGCTTAGAGCGTGAATTAAAACGTAAAGCAGTAGATACCATAAGACACAACAAATTTTATTTCATAAATGTGTCTAAATTAAATGCTGTCTGTTTTTGCAAAACAGCCTGTGCAATAGTGACTAATTTACGCATTAAAGCCGTGATAATCACCATTTTAGGTTTGCCGCATTCAAGCAATCGCAGCACAAACGAGCGATATACGCTGTTTTTGTAGCTGCCAAAGGCAAAGTTCATTGCAGGGCAAAAGAGTGCCTTACGAATGTCGGATTGCCCGATTTTTGAAATACCAATAACGGTATTTAAACTTTTCCCCGAACTTTTAATCATCGGGGTTAAACCTGCAAAAGTGGCGGCTGCTTTCGCGTTTTTAAAACGATTTCCATCACCTAAATGGGCAATCAGTTGAACGGCGGTTGCAAAGCCAATAGCAGGAATAGTGCAAAGTAATTTTACATTGTTTTTCAATGTATTATCTGCATTAATGCACTGTTTAATTGTTTTTTCCAAAGCCTTAATTTGCGCTTTGATGAAGGCAATCATCTGCTGTGTTGAAGCAATGCAATCGCTGTCAAGCAACATTGTTAGCCGTGTTTTTTCTTGTGCCAACTGTTTTTTCAGGTGGTCAAGTTGGCGATTTTTACGCAACAATTCCCGTTGAGCAGGTGAAATTGGCTGATAAATCGGTAATTTATGACGCTTTTCATCGGCATAATCAGCAAGCATTTTTGCGTCGATTTTGTCGGTTTTAGAGCGTAAATTATCGGTTTTCGTGAAATTTGCACTGCATTTAGGGTTAATCACGCTAACGGTGATTTGCTGTTGGAACAGAAAATCTGCCAAAGCTTCGTGATAAATATTGGTGGCTTCCATCACGCAGTGAAAAGTTTCACCAAATGTATTGAGCCATTGCATAAGTGATTGAAATCCTTCTGGATTATTTTTAAACACTTTATGCTTATGTTTGCCATTTTGTAATTTAATGGCAACATCAAATTTAGCTTTGGCAATATCAATGCCAACGTAATATAATGGGTTATCCATTTGACCTCCAAACCTTGTGAATGCGGGCTACGGAAAACGTGCCTGAGATACCATTCGGGGTGATAGTGGATGAGAAAGTAGGCTTATATCTACACTACGTGCTTAATGGCACAAGGGGCGAAGCAACTCTACTTTCTCTATAACCCCATTATGAAGGTACTCGTAATGGGGTTTTCTTTTGCCTATATTCTAATACAAGGGGTGAAGACTTGTGTCATTATCGCGGTAACAACCTGTGTATTAACCATTGTGTCTATTCAAGCCGCTGAGCATTATGCTCAAGTGTCAGAAAATATCCGCACTGATCCTATGCGTTTAGCCGCTCAAGTGATTAGTGGGATTGGCTTTTTAGGTGCGGGGGTGATTTTACGTAAAAGTAATGATGCGATTTCAGGCTTAACGACGGCTGCGATTATTTGGGCGGCTGCAGGTATTGGTATTGCCAGTGGCGCAGGCTTTTTCTTTGATGCGATTATTGCGACCGTGATGATTTTAATTGCTGTTCGTTTAAGTATGTGCTGGCAATAGAGCGCAATCCGTGGGCTGTTAATCTGTCTTTATATTTACCGCCAACAAGTAGCTTTATTGCTCTATTGGCTGTCTGTGAACTCATTGATCTATTCGGGTTTGTTCCGCTCTGGAAAACAAAACGCTTATAGCCTGTGATACTTTTTATTTTTTCTAGAAGGGTGATCGCTTGACGAGATAATGGAACAGTATGCGAACGTTTGCCGCCTTTCATTTTTGGGGCTGGAATAGTCCACGTCTTTTTAGCAAAATCAATTTCTTGCCATTCAACAGATACAGCTTCTCTTGGTCTTACCATTGTGAGCAGTTGCCATTTAATCAGAATTTTGACTTGTATCGAGCTATTACTATCATCTAAATCAGATAAAAATTCAGGTAATAATTCAGGGCGTATGGTCGGGTTATTTTCTGCAGTATGCGTTGAGAAATTTGCAGATACATTCACGCATTTATTAAACTCAATCAACCCCATATTTACAGCAAAATTTAGCACTTCATTCAGCAACCTAATAACACGATGCAACGTATCACCCACGCCACGCACTTTTAGGGGTTCAACAGCCTTAATCACCATTTTGGGGGTAATCTCTGAAACCGCTACATTCCCAATTTTACTAAAAAGATGATTTTCCAATCTAGCCCAATTCTTTTCCATTGTCTTAGGCTGTACTTCTAACGATTTCTTTTCACGCCATTTCTTAGCAACAGCTTCAAATGTGTTTTCTCTTTTTGAGATTTCTTCATCTACGATATTTTGACGATGAACTTTAGGATCGATATTTTTCGCAAGTAAAGCACGCCATTCATCTCTTATCAGTCTTGCTTGGGCTAAAGAAATTTCAGGATAAGCACCAATACCTAGATTTGTTCGCTTGGGTGGAGTAGAGAAAGGTTTATAGTAATTGAAAAGCCAAAATTTTTTGCCATTGGTTTTTACTCGTAAAAATAAACCTTGCCCATCCATAAGACTATAATCCTTATCTTTAGGTTTTGCTTTTTCTACTTCAGTATTAGTTAAAGGTTTGGTAATTCTTGCCATAATTTAGGAACCTTAGGAACACAATAATTTTAGGAACACGAAAAATAAAAACGCTGCAAGCCTTATCTATCAAGGCTTTCACGATTTTTAGGAACACTGGATTTTCAATATTATAACCTGTGTTCCTAACGGTGTTCCTAAAATTTGCGATTAAATACGAAAAAAGACGATAAAAAACGATAAGCAAAAAGGATAAAAAAAGGTTTTGGGGCTTTGTGTATCAAGGGTTTTGCGAAAGGTTGCGATAGGCTAAGAAAGGTTATTTGGTCCCCCCTACCGGACTTGAACCAGTGACCAAGCGATTATGAGTCGCCTGCTCTGACCGACTGAGCTAAGGGGGGAATCTCAAAATTACGGTGAATTATAGAAATTATTTGGGCAAAAATCTAGTTATCTTGTTTTATCAGATGAAAAAAAGCTCAATTCTATCTAAATAACTAGTATCTACCTGATCTTATAGATAATATAAATGGGTATATTAATCTCTTCCCCACCGTTAGACTAGTTCAGCCCTTTTAATTGCACTTGAATATATGTGAATCGTTTAATAACTTGCCATTCGATATAGCTAACTTGGTTCGTCATTCGGGAGAATAGTTCAAACTTGGGAGTCATTGTTAAATCATAAGCAATAATTTCATCATTAAATAAAACCCTGAATTAGCGATAGGTGAGGTTTATCCTCTATACGTTAATCGGGCTACTTAGTCTAACTGTTAGGCGCTGAACAGCCACCAATCTCTTATCAATCCAAACTTTTTGTTGTTTTATATTTCATTTGGTTATTTGCAAGCGGTCTAATTTGCCCTTAAATTTGCAAGCAATCAATCTTACCTATCAAAAGGAACTTATTATGTTTAAAAAATTATCAATCGTTGCATTATCTTTAGCGGCAGTTTTCACTTCTACAGCAGCATTGGCAAAAGAGTCTTTATTAGATCGTATCAACAACAAAGGCACTATCACTGTGGGGACGGAAGGGACTTATGCACCTTTCACTTACCACGATGCAAGCGGTAAATTAACAGGCTACGATGTGGAAGTTACTCGTGCAGTAGCTGAAAAATTAGGCGTAAAAGTTGATTTTAAAGAAACTCAATGGGACGCAATGTTAGCGGGCTTGAAAGGCGAACGTTTTGATATTGTAGCAAACCAGGTGGGCTTAACGACTCCAGAACGTCAGGCAACCTTTGATAAGTCTGCAGAATATAGCTGGTCTGGTGCGATGTTATTAGCTCGTAATGATGAAACCCGTGTAAGCAAAGCAGAAGATGTGAAAGGCTTAAAAGCAGCTCAGACCTTAAGCTCTAACTATGGCGAACTGGCACAGAAAAATGGGGCTGAACTTGTTGCGGTTGATGGTATGGCTCAGGCGTTATTATTACTTCAACAAAAACGTGCAGATGTGACCTTCAATGACTCGCTTGCATTGTTAGATTACTTGAAGAAAAATCCAAATTCAGGCTTAAAACCAGTTTGGCAATCTGCGGATAAAGTGGGAGCTGGTTTTATTGTGAACAAAGGCAACACCGAAGCTCTTGCAAAAATTAGTCAAGCAGTTGAAGAATTGAAAAAAGACGGTACGCTTAAGAAATTAGGTGAACAATTCTTTGGTAAAGATATCAGTGTTAAATAGTTTATTACTTTCTCTACCATTTATGACGGAAGCTCGTGTTGAGCTGGTCATAAATGGTTTCTGGCCGATGGTACAAGCGGCCTTTTTAGTTTCTATCCCTTTGGCAATCGCTTCCTTTATTATTGGTATGGCGATTGCCGTTGGGGTAGCGTTAGTTCGTGTTACTTCCGTCAATAGCGCGTTCCATCGTCTGTTACTCTGGTTCGTCAAAGGCTATATCTCGATCATTCGTGGTACGCCAATGTTGGTGCAAATCTGTATTGTCTTCTACGGATTACCTGCGATTGGCATTTTTATTGATCCGATCCCAGCGGCAATTATTGGTTTTTCGATCAATATCGGAGCTTACGGTTCTGAAACTATTCGTGCAGCTATTCTTTCTGTGCCGAAAGGTCAGTGGGAAGCAGGTTATACCATCGGTATGACCTATATGCAGACATTCCGCCGTATTATTGCACCACAAGCGTTTCGTGTTGCCGTACCGCCATTGAGTAATACCTTTATTGGTCTATTCAAAGATACTTCTCTGGCATCTGTTGTGACGGTCACAGAGATGTTCCGTGTAGCTCAACAAGTGGCAAATATGTCCTATGACTTCTTACCAGTCTACATTGAAGCTGGCTTGATTTACTGGTGTTTCTGTTGGGTGCTGTTCTTTATTCAAGCACGCTTAGAAAAACGTTTTGATCGATATGTGGCGAAATAACAATGATTAAAGTACGAAACATTCATAAAACTTTTGGCAATAACACCATTTTGCGTGGGATTGATTTAGACATTCAAAAGGGGCAAGTGGTTGTGATTTTAGGGCCGTCTGGCTCAGGTAAAACTACCTTTCTTCGCTGTTTAAATGCGTTAGAAGTGCCAGAGCAAGGCACAATAACCTTTGATAACGATGCCCCGTTGCACATTGACTTTACAACCAAATCAGCCAAAAAAGAGATCCTTACTCTACGCCGTAAATCAGGTATGGTTTTTCAAAACTACAATCTCTTTCCCCATAAAACTGCAATCGAAAATGTGATAGAAGGCCCTGTGTTTGTACAAGGTAAAAAACCTGAACAAGCTAGAGAAGAAGCCTTAGCATTATTAGCCAAAGTGGGATTAGCAGATAAAGTCGATCTCTATCCATTCCAGCTTTCTGGCGGACAGCAACAACGTGTCGGCATCGCCCGTGCTTTAGCCATTCAACCTGAATTAATGCTGTTTGATGAGCCGACTTCTGCTCTCGACCCTGAATTAGTGCAAGATGTGCTAAACACAATGAAAGAGCTGGCAAACGAAGGCTGGACAATGGTTGTGGTTACACACGAAATTAAGTTTGCGTTAGATGTGGCAGATGTTGTGGTCGTGATGGACGGCGGTGAAATTGTAGAACAAGGCTCGCCTGAGCAACTTTTCAGCAATCCTCAACACGAACGGACGAAGCGGTTTTTGCATCAGATTAATAAAAATTGAGCATCTGAGTACTAAGTGGTTTGTAATAACTTATGTTCGTAATACTGACAAAGTGGCAAAAGCAGCATAAGAGCCTTATTTGTTGATCGTAGGCAGTGCAGGTATTGATTTGTTGCATTGAATGTGAAATTGGTTGATATACCAGCATTTCCACAAGAAATTCATCTGTTAGCACGGTGCGTATTTTAGCGAACGAATAGGCGTAACGGGTTGGTTACGAAGGGGGGCGGGGGGAATATCGTTTAGACGATGATTATATGCTGATGAACGGAGAAGCCTCAGCAGGTATCAGCGTAGCAGATTTATCCATTGCCATTGCAGACGATTCGGAATACAAGCACATTTGTTTAAACTCTTTACTGGGCGAGTAGGTAATTTGGTGTGAAAATATGGTGTGGGATTTTAGAATATTGAGATTTACCCCCCCCCCCCGAAAAATTATTAATAGCGTTATTTATTTGTACACAATAATGGATATATTGATATCGTCAGGAGAATGAATATGAAAGCAAGTGAATTAAAAATTACTGATTTTTTAACCAGCACAAAAGTACAGTTTACTATCCCTGTATATCAACGTAATTATGATTGGAAAGTTGAACAATGCCAGCAACTTCTAAATGATATTTTGAGTATAGGGCAAGATTGTGATGTTTCTAATCATTTTATTGGAAGTATTGTTTATATTCACAATAATGGTGCTTACACAAGTTCACAAATTAAAGAGTGGATTATTATTGATGGGCAACAGAGATTAACGACCATTATGTTAATTTATTTGGTGTTATATCATCTCACAAAATCTCAAGAAAAAAATGACTTAGCCGACGAAATTAATGAAACTATTCTGATTAATAAGTTTTCTTCTGCACCATATAAATTAAAACTTAAGCCAACAGATAATCATGTTTCAGCTATGGAATATATTTATAAAGGAAATTTTAGTGAAGGGTTGGGTTATTTTTCACGATTGGTGGAAAATTTTAAATATTTCAAATCTTGTATTACTCTAGAAAACTTAGATATAGTCAGACAAGGATTAGATAAATTAATGTTTGTAGAAGTTTCATTAGAGAGAGGAAAGGATAATCCACAACGTATTTTTGAGAGTTTAAATTCAACTGGCTTAGCATTAAGTGAGGCAGATTTAATTAGAAATTATATATTGATGGATTTAGAGAGTGATAAGCAAAATATATTCTTTCAATATTGGGATATAATTGAGAAATTTGCTAAAGATGATGCAAATAATGAAAGTAAAGTTTCTGACTTTATTCGTGATTATCTTACTAAAATAAATAAAAAGATTCCAAATAAAACTAGAATTTATGAGGCTTTTAAAGGTAAATATCCAAGGGTTCAGGAGAAGGATCTATTAGAATTAAAACAGTTTTCAAAGTATTATGGTATATTAGTAAATCCTGAAAGAGAGGAAGATGTGGATATTCGATTACACTTGCAATATATTAAATTATTGGAGGTTAAAACTGCGTATCCTTTTTTATTAAATGTTTATCACGATTACAGTTGTTTAAATAAAATTAATAAGGAGCAATTTATTCAAATTTTAGAATGGTTACAGTCTTTTATTGTTCGACGTCTAGTTGTTGGACTCCCGACAAATGCATTAAATAAAATTTTTATGGTGCTATATAACGAAAATGAGTTAGCAGTATCAGAAAATTATGTATCAACAATCGTTAAATCTTTGTCAAGACGTATAAATAATCAGCGTTTTCCGAATGATATTGAGGTGATTGAGGCATTAAAAAATTGTTCCATATATAATTGGGCTTCTAAAAATAGAACCTATTTGTTTGAAAGACTAGAAAACTTTAAGAATAAAGAGTTTATATCCATTATAAATAATAAAAAAATTAGCCTTGAACATATTTTCCCTCAAAATGCAGGTGATGATTGGTATGAGGATTTAGATTCGCAGCAATACGAATTTATGCAACAGAAATTACATACTTTAGCTAATTTGACTTTAACTGGATATAATTCTGAGCTATCTAATAAAAGTTTTATCAAAAAACGTGAATTATACAAGGATAGTCGATTATGGTTAAATAGCTCATTAAGATCTCTATCGAAATGGGGAAAAAATGAGTGGGAAGATCGATTTACTTTATTATCGGAACGTTTTCTTAATATTTGGAAACAACCTGAATATGAAGAGCAAGACTCAGAAATTAATTTAATGGATGTAAATGATTTAACCTATAGGAAATTGATTTCAGCACAATTCCAAGATATTCAGTTAGAGGTTAATAATGTTACAGAGCTTTATAGAGTTGTAATTGAACAATTATTCCAAGAGGAACCTACTAGATTTTTAGAAACCCAATTGGCTGAAAAGTTATGTATTGTTCCAGATGGAAAAAAAGACGAACTACGAGTAGCAGTAGCTTTACCTAATAACTATCAAATGGAAACTAATTATAGTAATAATGATAAGTTAGCTCGATTAAAACAGGTTTTAATTACCTTAAATTTGGAAAATGAATTATTTATTCGTTTAGATTCATTTAATAAGAATTAATTGTAAAGAAAAATGCTCTCTCTATGTATTAATATATTTTTTAGAAATATTTCGGGAGAGCAATTATCTTTATCAGACTATATAATACAATGTGTCTTGTAAATATTTAATACAATCTCACCGCTTGCTATACATCTAAATACTCCATCATACTCTCCGCCGCATCACGTCCTTCGGCGATGGCGGTAACCACAAGGTCTGAGCCACGAGTGATGTCGCCGCCAGCAAAGACTTTTGGATTGGCAGTTTGTTGTTTGAGTTCGCCAGTCGTTGCAATTCTGCCACGCTTGTCTGTGGTTACGCCGATTGACGATAGCCAAGGCATTTCGTGTGGGGCGAAGCCGAAGGCGATGATAACGGCATCACAAGCGATGATTTCTTCGCTGCCTTCAATGATTTCGGCTTGACGGCGACCGTTGGCATCGGGTTCGCCCAGTTGGGTTTTGACGATTTTAATCCCTGTTACCTTGCCTGATTGATCGGTTTCAACGGCTAATGGTTCGGCTTCAATTTCTACGGGTTGAGCGTTGAATTGGAATGCTACACCTTCTTCTTTGGCATTGCTGTATTCTTTACGGCTACCTGGCATATTGGCTGCGTCACGGCGATAAACGCAGGTCACTTCTGCTGCACCTTGACGCACCGATGTTCTTACGCAGTCCATTGCGGTATCGCCACCGCCTAAGACCACCACTTTTTTACCTGTCATTGAAACGTAATCAGGGGCCGCCAAACCGAGCAAATGTTGTGTGTTGCCGATGAGAAATGGCAGGGCGGAATAAACGCCTTGTGCCTGTTCGTTTGGAATGTTGGCTTTCATACCTTGATAGGTGCCAACGCCTAAGAAAACCGCATCATACTGAGCAACCAAATCATCAAGACTGATGTCTTTGCCGATTTCTATGCCCAGTTTAAATTCAATGCCCATCTCGCTAAAAATCTCACGGCGACGGCTCATCACATTTTTTTCTAACTTGAATGATGGAATACCAAAGGTGAGCAAGCCACCGATTTCTTGTTGGCGTTCATACACCACCACATCAACACCATTGCGGATTAACACGTCTGCACAACCTAATCCAGCAGGACCTGCTCCGACAATCGCCACTTTTTTATTGGCTTTGGGAACGTTTTTCACTGTTGGTTTCCAGCCCATTTCAAAGGCTTTTTCAGTGATGTATTTTTCGACATTGCCGATGGTTACCGCACCAAATTCGGCATTTAAGGTGCAAGAACCTTCACACAAGCGGTCTTGTGGGCAAACACGTCCGCAAACTTCGGGTAAGCTGTTGGTGCTGTGTGCCAGTTCTGCGGCATCAATGATACGTCCTTCTTGTGCCAAACGTAGCCAGTTGGGAATGTTGTTGTGCAACGGGCATTTATGTTGGCAATAGGGGTTGCCACACTCTAAACAGCGGTCGGCTTGCGACTCTGCCTGTGCTTGGCTAAACATTTGGTAAATTTCGATAAACTCGCTTTTACGGCTGTTTAATGGAATTTTTGACGGATCAACACGGGGTAAATCTATAAATTGGTAAACATTATCACGGCTCATTTTATTATCCTTTTGGTAATCACTTTTTATTATTATTCTCTAACTATTCCCCCCATCCGCCTTCGGCACCTTCCCCCGTAAACGGGGGAAGGGAATAATTAGAGAATGATATTTTTATTGCACAATCACACCCAACTCATCTAGGGTGCGGCGTTTGTGTCCGAGTAGGGCGTTGATGTCGTTTGCTTTGGGTTTCACCAAGACAAAGCGTGCGACATAATCGTCCCAGTTAGCAAGGATACGTTCGCCAATCGCACTGCGAGTAAGTTCAACGTGGCGAGAGATTAAGCCACGCAAATGCTCTTGGTGAGTTGGTAAATCGCAAATGCTTAGTCCTTCAACCAGTTCAGGGTTAATGCGGTTGGCAAATTTGCCGTCTGCATCGAACACATAGGCAAAACCGCCTGTCATGCCTGCACCAAAGTTAATCCCTGTTTTGCCGAGAATGGTAACCACACCGCCTGTCATGTATTCACAACCGTTGTCGCCAATGCCTTCAACTACGGCTAATGCACCTGAGTTACGCACCGCAAAGCGTTCACCTGCACGACCTGATGCAAAGAGTTCTCCCCCTGTTGCACCGTAAAGGCAAGTGTTACCTGCAATAGCGGCTTCTTCGGCTTTAAAGGCAACGCCATTGTGTGGTTTAATCACAATACGACCGCCTGCCATGCCTTTACCCACATAGTCGTTGGCATCACCAGTTAAGTTCAGGTTCACGCCGCCTGCTAACCACACGCCAAAACTTTGTCCTGCTGTGCCGTTTAGGTTGATGTTGAAGGTTTGCAATGGATTGCCACGATTGCCATAGCGTTGAGCCACCAAGCCTGAAAGGGTTGCTCCCACAGAGCGATCTAAATTGCTGATGTCGAAATCCAAATCCGCTGATAAACTGCTTTCAAACGCATTTTGGGCTTGTGCCACAATCGCTTTATTCAACAAACCTTGGTCAAAAGCAGGGTTGGCTTGGGTGCAGAAACGGCTACTGCCGTCTGGCACTTTTGGCGAATAGAGCAATTTAGCCAAGTCTAGACCTTGTTGTTTAGCGGTTTTGCCATTGATGATTTCTAATAAATCGGTGCAACCGATTAAGTCGGTTAATTTCTCTACGCCGAGTTCTGCCAAAATTTCACGCACATCTTGGGCGATGAATTTAAAGTAGTTCATCGCTTTTTCAGGTAAGCCGTGGTAATGCTGATTACGCAAAGTATCGTCTTGTGTTGCTACGCCTGTTGCACAGTTGTTTAGGTGGCAAATACGCAGGTAGCGACAGCCAAGTGCAACCATAGGTGCAGTACCAAAACCGAAACTTTCTGCCCCTAAAATCGCTGCTTTTACAATGTCTAAACCTGTTTTCAAACCACCATCGACTTGTAAACGAACCTTATGACGCAAATTGTTTTCCACCAAAGCCTGTTGGGCTTCTGCCAAACCCAGCTCCCATGGTGAACCGCAGTATTTCACGCTGGTTAATGGGCTTGCACCCGTACCGCCATCATAGCCTGCAATGGTGATTAAATCTGCGTAGGCTTTTGCCACGCCTGTGGCAATGGTGCCAACACCTGGTAAGGAAACGAGTTTGACTGAGATTAAGGCTTTCGGGTTGATTTGTTTTAAGTCGAAAATCAATTGTGCCAAGTCTTCAATCGAGTAAATGTCATGGTGTGGCGGTGGTGAAATCAAGGTTGAACCCGGTACCGCATAGCGAAGTTGAGCGATGTATGGGGTGACTTTATCCCCCGGTAATTGACCGCCTTCCCCTGGTTTTGCCCCTTGTGCCACTTTGATTTGGATCACTTCGGCACTCATTAAGTAAGCAGGGGTAACGCCAAAGCGACCCGATGCCACTTGTTTGATTTTCGACACTTTTTCTGTGCCATAACGTTTTGGATCTTCTCCGCCTTCACCTGAGTTGGAATAGCCACCCAAGCGGTTCATTGCCACGGCTAAGGCTTCGTGAGCTTCGGGGCTTAATGCACCGATAGACATTGCCGCACTGTCAAAGCGTTTGTATAAGTTTTCCGCGGGTTCAACACGGTGAAGCTCAATCGCTTTGCCTGCTTCGGTTTTTAAACGCAACATATCACGGATCGTGGTAATCGGACGGTTGTTTACCACATCACGGAAGGCTTTGTATTTTTCATAATCGCCTGTATTGACTGCCGTCTGCAAGGTGTTCACCACATCAGGGTTGTAAGCGTGGTATTCGCCTTGCGGTTTGTATTTGAGATAACCGCCCATTTCAATATCTTGGCTGTGTCGCCATGCACGTTTACGACAAGCGGTCTGTTGTTGCTCTAAATCTGCAAAACTCGCCCCTTCGATACGGCTGGTGATACCCGGGAAGCAAAGGTTGATAACTTCACTATTTAAACCAACCACTTCAAACAATCTAGCACAACGGTAGGACGACACACAAGAAATGCCCATTTTCGACATAATTTTGTATAAGCCTTTGTTAATTCCGTTGCGGAAGTTTGCCACTGCCACACGAAGCGGTTTGTTGATTGCCCCTTTTTGCACCATATCGGCAATGGTTTCATAGGCAAGATAGGGATAAACTGCTGTTGCCCCTAAACCGATTAACACCGCAAAATGATGTGGATTGCGTGCTTCTGCCGTTTCCACCAAAATGTTGGTATCACAACGCAAGTTGGCTTCCACCAAACAGGTTTGCAACGCCCCCACCGCTAAGGCACTTGGAATAGGTTGGCGTTCAGCCGTGATGTTGCGGTCGGACACAATCAACAACACGGTTTTTTCACGCACCGCTTGTTTTGCCTGCTCGCATAATTGCTCAATCGCCTGTTTTAAGGTCAATTCATCAGGATTAAAGGTTGCATCTAGTATCGTGTGTTTGTAGTGTTCCGCAGGCAAACGCAAAATCTGTTGCATATCGGAATAGACCAAAATCGGTGATTTGAAATTCACTCGATGCGACATGCCTTCTGCTTCAAAGAACACGCTCATTTCACGCCCGATACTGGTGGCAAGGCTCATCACATGGGCTTCACGCAATGGGTCAATCGGTGGGTTCGTTACTTGGGCGAAGTATTGACGGAAATAGTCAAACAGCACACGTGGGCGTTCGCTCAACACCGCAAAAGGCGTATCATCACCCATTGAACCGACCGCTTCCTGTCCGCTCTCACCAAGCACACGAATAACATTTTCCAGCTCTTCCTTATCATAAAGGAACTGCTTTTGATACACTTTCAGTTGTAACTCATCAAGTGTCGCTTCACCCACTTCGTTTTCAGGCAACTGCTCAAATGGAATTAAACGTTGAACGTGCTTGTTTAACCACTCACGGTAAGGGTGTCTGGCTCGCACTTCATTGTCAATTTCATCAGAATGCACCAAGCGACCATGTTTGGTGTCAATCACCAACAACTGCCCCGGCCCAACACGTCCTTTTTCCACCACTTCATCAGGGGCATAGTTCCAAATCCCTACTTCGGACGCAATGGTAATCAAACGGTCTTGCGTAATCACATAACGAGCAGGGCGTAAACCATTACGGTCAAGATTACAAGCGGCATAACGACCATCGGTTAAAACAATCCCAGCAGGGCCGTCCCAAGGCTCCATATGCATTGAGTTAAAATCATAGAAGGCACGCAAATCATCGTCCATATCAGGATTTTGTTGCCACGCAGGTGGTACCAGCAAACGCATGGCACGGAATAAATCCATACCACCGCTAACAAACAGCTCCAACATATTATCCAACGAGCTAGAATCCGACCCTGTTTCATTCACAAAAGGAGCTGCCGTCTGCAAATCAGGAATTAATGGCGTACGATACTTATACGCCCTAGCTCTTGCCCAAGCACGGTTGCCCGAAATCGTATTGATTTCACCATTATGGGCAAGATAACGGAAGGGTTGAGCCAACTTCCAACGCGGTTGAGTATTGGTTGAAAAACGTTGATGAAACAAACAAATTGCCGTCTGCATACGCAAATCCGCCAAATCCAAATAGAACTTTGGCAAATCTTTCGGCATACACAAGCCTTTATAGACAATCGTTTGATTAGAAAAACTACAAATATAGAAATCAGGGTGATTGATACGCTTCTCAATACGGCGGCGAGCCACAAACAAACGGCGTTGCAAATCCTGCACACGCCAACCGCTAGGTGCATTCACAAACACCTGCTTAATTGTTGGCATATCCGCAAGAGCAATTTCCCCTAATACAGAAGGATTAATCGGCACATCACGCCACGCAGGAATACCCAACGTTTCCTGGGTTAATTCTTCATTGATAATCTCAATATACTCTTTGACTAAGGCTTCATCACGTGGCAAAAAAATCTGTCCAACACCGAAAATTTTTGCCAAGGTAAAACCGCTTTCCGCCGCAACCGCACAAAAAAAGCTCTCAGGCATCTGCAAAGAAAGACCACAACCGTCCCCCGTTTTGCCGTCTGCCAAAATCGCCCCACGGTGCTGCATACGGGATAAACCTAAAATACCATTACGAACCACCTTGTGGCTCTGCACCCCATCTATATTGGCTATCAAGCCAAACCCACAATTCTCACGCTCAAATGAGCTGTTATAAAGTTTTGTCATTCAAATCACTTCCTAGTTATTTCTTTTTAAATCGGTAAGTGGTGTAAGCATATTAGAAAAATTAATGAAAGACAATAGATTTTTTGATTAAGCATGATGTGTAGATACCATAAGACACAACAAATTTTATTTCATAAATGTGTCTAAATTAAATGCTGTCTGTTTTTGCAAAACAGCCTGTGCAATAGTGACTAATTTACGCATTAAAGCCGTGATAATCACCATTTTAGGTTTGCCGCATTCAAGCAATCGCAGCACAAACGAGCGATATACGCTGTTTTTGTAGCTGCCAAAGGCAAAGTTCATTGCAGGGCAAAAGAGTGCCTTACGAATGTCGGATTGCCCGATTTTTGAAATACCAATAACGGTATTTAAACTTTTCCCCGAACTTTTAATCATCGGGGTTAAACCTGCAAAAGTGGCGGCTGCTTTCGCGTTTTTAAAACGATTTCCATCACCTAAATGGGCAATCAGTTGAACGGCGGTTGCAAAGCCAATAGCAGGAATAGTGCAAAGTAATTTTACATTGTTTTTCAATGTATTATCTGCATTAATGCACTGTTTAATTGTTTTTTCCAAAGCCTTAATTTGCGCTTTGATGAAGGCAATCATCTGCTGTGTTGAAGCAATGCAATCGCTGTCAAGCAACATTGTTAGCCGTGTTTTTTCTTGTGCCAACTGTTTTTTCAGGTGGTCAAGTTGGCGATTTTTACGCAACAATTCCCGTTGAGCAGGTGAAATTGGCTGATAAATCGGTAATTTATGACGCTTTTCATCGGCATAATCAGCAAGCATTTTTGCGTCGATTTTGTCGGTTTTAGAGCGTAAATTATCGGTTTTCGTGAAATTTGCACTGCATTTAGGGTTAATCACGCTAACGGTGATTTGCTGTTGGAACAGAAAATCTGCCAAAGCTTCGTGATAAATATTGGTGGCTTCCATCACGCAGTGAAAAGTTTCACCAAATGTATTGAGCCATTGCATAAGTGATTGAAATCCTTCTGGATTATTTTTAAACACTTTATGCTTATGTTTGCCATTTTGTAATTTAATGGCAACATCAAATTTAGCTTTGGCAATATCAATGCCAACGTAATATAATGGGTTATCCATTTGACCTCCAAACCTTGTGAATGCGGGCTACGGAAAACGTGCCTGAGATACCATTCGGGGTGATAGTGGATGAGAAAGTAGGCTTATATCTACACTACGTGCTTAATGGCACAAGGGGCGAAGCAACTCTACTTTCTCTATAACCCCATTATGAAGGTACTCGTAATGGGGTTTTCTTTTGCCCATATTCTAATACAAGGGGATTAATAAGATTTCTATGATTGATATATTCAGATGATGTTTGATAAGAATATAGTAAGGTATAGGCATTTATTGTTTTTGAAATAAACATTATGAGCTTATTTTGAACAAGCGGACATTTTTTCAAATTTTTTGCAAAAAAGTACTTGCGTTGGATTTGAATTTCTCTATAATGTGCGCCACACAACGACGCACTGTTGTGAAGTGTTTAAATTTGACAGTGCGTCGTTCTTTTTTGCTCTTTAACAACTTATCAGACAATCTGTGTGGGCACTTGTTGATTGACTTTGTTTAAAAATATTTTTTTAATTTTGAAGTCTTGATAAGTGCTTAACTTGAAATTCATATTAAGTGATTTTTATAGTCAGTACATATTGAGCGATTAAACTTTTTAAATTGAAGAGTTTGATCATGGCTCAGATTGAACGCTGGCGGCAGGCTTAACACATGCAAGTCGAACGGTAGCAGGGAGGAAGCTTGCTTTCTTTGCTGACGAGTGGCGGACGGGTGAGTAATGCTTGGGGATCTGGCTTATGGAGGGGGATAACGACGGGAAACTGTCGCTAATACCGCGTAATGTCTAAGGACTAGAGGGTGGGACTTTCGGGCCACCTGCCATAAGATGAGCCCAAGTGGGATTAGGTAGTTGGTGGGGTAAAGGCCTACCAAGCCGACGATCTCTAGCTGGTCTGAGAGGATGACCAGCCACACTGGAACTGAGACACGGTCCAGACTCCTACGGGAGGCAGCAGTGGGGAATATTGCACAATGGGGGGAACCCTGATGCAGCCATGCCGCGTGAATGAAGAAGGCCTTCGGGTTGTAAAGTTCTTTCGGTGATGAGGAAGGGTGATGTTTTAATAGAGCATTACATTGACGTTAGTCACAGAAGAAGCACCGGCTAACTCCGTGCCAGCAGCCGCGGTAATACGGAGGGTGCGAGCGTTAATCGGAATGACTGGGCGTAAAGGGCACGCAGGCGGTGACTTAAGTGAGATGTGAAAGCC
>NZ_CP071487.1:1905000-2289620 GCF_017352235.1 Glaesserella parasuis
AAAATATAGCACCGAAGCTGCGGCATCAGGCGTATCACAAATACGCCTTCGATTAACAACATCGAATGAAGTGAAACGGAATAAGATGTTGGTCAAGCACCCAACACGTTGAGTTGGCATAAAGTGCGGATAGAAATCAGAGGAATATTTGTGATACGCCTGTTGGGTAGGGGAGCGTTGTGTAAGTCGATGAAGGTGTATTGAGAAGTATGCTGGAGATATCACAAGTGCGAATGCTGACATAAGTAACGATAAAACGAGTGAAAAACTCGTTCGCCGGAAGACCAAGGGTTCCTGTCCAACGTTAATCGGGGCAGGGTGAGTCGGCCCCTAAGGCGAGGCTGAAAAGCGTAGTCGATGGGAAACGGGTTAATATTCCCGTACTTGGTAAAGCTGCGATGTGGGGACGGAGAAGGTTAGGTTAGCAGACTGTTGGATGTCTGTTTAAGTTGGTAGGTGGGAAGTTTAGGCAAATCCGGACTTCCATAACACTGAGAGATGATGACGAGTTTCTACGGAAATGAAGTAACTGATACCACGCTTCCAGGAAAAGCCACTAAGCGAAAGGCTTTACTAAACCGTACTGAAAACCGACACAGGTGGTCAGGTAGAGAATACTCAGGCGCTTGAGAGAACTCGGGTGAAGGAACTAGGCAAAATAGCACCGTAACTTCGGGAGAAGGTGCGCTGGCGTAGGTTGTAAGAGTATACCTCCGAAGGCTGAACCAGTCGAAGATACCAGCTGGCTGCAACTGTTTATTAAAAACACAGCACTCTGCAAACACGAAAGTGGACGTATAGGGTGTGATGCCTGCCCGGTGCTGGAAGGTTAATTGATGGTGTTATCGAAAGAGAAGCTCCTGATCGAAGCCCCAGTAAACGGCGGCCGTAACTATAACGGTCCTAAGGTAGCGAAATTCCTTGTCGGGTAAGTTCCGACCTGCACGAATGGCATAATGATGGCCAGGCTGTCTCCACCCGAGACTCAGTGAAATTGAAATCGCCGTGAAGATGCGGTGTACCCGCGGCTAGACGGAAAGACCCCGTGAACCTTTACTATAGCTTGACACTGAACATTGAATTTTGATGTGTAGGATAGGTGGGAGACTTAGAAGCAGGCACGCCAGTGCTTGTGGAGTCGTCCTTGAAATACCACCCTTTAACGTTTGATGTTCTAACGAAGATTACGAAACGTGGTCTCGGACAGTGTCTGGTGGGTAGTTTGACTGGGGCGGTCTCCTCCCAAAGCGTAACGGAGGAGCACGAAGGTTTGCTAATCACGGTCGGACATCGTGAGGTTAGTGCAATGGTATAAGCAAGCTTAACTGCGAGACAGACAAGTCGAGCAGGTGCGAAAGCAGGTCATAGTGATCCGGTGGTTCTGAATGGAAGGGCCATCGCTCAACGGATAAAAGGTACTCCGGGGATAACAGGCTGATACCGCCCAAGAGTTCATATCGACGGCGGTGTTTGGCACCTCGATGTCGGCTCATCACATCCTGGGGCTGAAGTAGGTCCCAAGGGTATGGCTGTTCGCCATTTAAAGTGGTACGCGAGCTGGGTTTAGAACGTCGTGAGACAGTTCGGTCCCTATCTGCCGTGGGCGTTGGAGAATTGAGAGGGGCTGCTCCTAGTACGAGAGGACCGGAGTGGACGCATCACTGGTGTACCAGTTGTCTCGCCAGAGGCATTGCTGGGTAGCTAAATGCGGAAGAGATAAGTGCTGAAAGCATCTAAGCACGAAACTCGCCTTAAGATGAGTTCTCCCTAGCTATAAGCTAGTAAGGGTTGTTGAAGACTACGACGTAGATAGGTCTGGTGTGTAAGCGGTGTGAGCCGTTGAGCTAACAGATACTAATTGCCCGAGAGGCTTAACTATACAACCTCAAGCGTTTTTGAAGTAGACGTGAGAGAGCTGAATAAAAGCAACAAACTAACTAAACAAAATAAAACAAAGAGACTCAGAACAGCTTGTTTCGAAATTAGAATAGTGTAGGGGCAAATTACATTTGCCCTTAAAGAACAGAAAGATGTAGGGGCAAATTACATTTGCCCTTAAAGAACAGAAAGATGTAGGGGCAAATTACATTTGCCCTTAAAGAACAGAAAGATGTAGGGGCAAATTATATTTGCCCTTAAAGAACAGAAAAAAGAAGATAGAGAGAATCATCAAAAGATTTTCCCGACGACAATAGTGCAGTTGTCCCACCTGATTCCATACCGAACTCAGAAGTGAAAAGCTGTAACGTCGATGGTAGTGTGGGGATTCCCCATGTGAGAGTAGAGCATCGTCGGGGGGTTATTAAAGAGAAGAACCGCAGGTTAGAGATAGTCGAGCCTCTCCCACAATTTGTGTAAATACCTGTTTCTGAGATAATACATTCAGACACAGGTATTTTATTATGAACGAAAAACAACTTCACGCCTTGGAAGCGGAATTTGCCAAAAATCTAAAAACACCGGAAGACCTCAATCAATTTTCACGGATGCTCAAGAAAATCACCGTCGAGGCTGCGTTAAATGGTGAACTGACCGACCATCTTGGTTATGAAAAACATCAGCCTAAAAAAGGTAAAAATGCACGTAACGGTTACACATCTAAGACCGTCATTTGTGATGAAGGTGAGATAGAAATTGAGACGCCTCGTGACCGTGACGGCACCTTTGAACCGCAACTTATCAAGAAAAATCAAACCCGCATCACAGGAATGGATGAGCAGATTATTGCCTTATATTCCAAAGGGTTAAGTAATCAGGAAATCGTTGAAATGTTCAAAGAACTCTATGATGCGGATGTGTCAAGCAGCCTGATTTCTCGCGTTACCGACGCCGTGAAAGAACGCGTAATGGAATGGCAAAATCGCCCACTTGATGCGGTTTATCCAATTGTTTACCTAGATTGTATCGTAGTTTCAGCTTTGCATTGTGCATTTAGTGCGTAACAGCTTGAAATTCGTTTCGTGGAAAGATTACAAAGCCGTCACCGCAGATTTAAAGCAGGTTTATCAGGCCCCGACGGAAGCACAGGCTCGCGAAAATCTGACCGCACTTTCGCAAAAATGGCAGGCAAAATACCCGCTTGTGGCGAAAGGCTGGGAAGATAACTGGGCAAATATTGCCACATTTTTTGATTATCCGGCTGATATTCGTAAAGCGATTTATACCACGAATGCCGTGGAATCGCTTAATAGCGTGATTCGTCGCGTGATTAAAAAACGAAATGTATTCCCGACGGATGATTCAGTTTTCAAAGTGATTTGGCTTGCGATTAAAGATGCATCAAAAAAATGGACAATGCCGATTCAGAACTGGAAACTGGCGATGAATCGATTTATGATTGATTTTGGTGATCGCCTAGACGATCACCGTTAAGTTGAAATGGGTGTTTACACAGAATTTGGGATAGGGTCGTTTAATACTGGTTTTATTATGTTGTACTTCCACGACTAATTAAATGGTAGCAGTTACCACAATTTCCACTTTCCAATTGGGGTTAGCCAATTTTGCTTCAACAGCAGCTCTTGGCGGTGCATTACCTTCAGCAACCCATTCGTCCCAAGCTCGGTTCATTTCATCAAATTCAATCATATTGCTTACAAAAACTTGAGCCATCAAAATTCGACTTTTATTTGTGCCTGCTTGGGCTAACCATTTATCAATTTCGGCTAACACTTGCTTTGTTTGACCGTACATATCTTGCGAATCATCTTCAGGGACTTGTCCTGCAAGATAGGCTACACCGTTATAAATTGCCATTTCAGATAGGCGTTTACCGACTTGAAATCGTTGGATCATTGTTTCTCCTAATGAAAGCGGTGAGTAGATAGCAAATTTTTGCTATTCTCTCACTGCTTGAAAATGAATTACTCGACTTTGACAATCCAGCCTTCAGGTGCCTCTACATCGCCAAATTGAATTCTGGTTAATTCAGCGTATAAACGTTTAGTGATAGGGCCAACTTCTGTTTCAGAATAGAATACGTGGAAGTTATCCCCATTTTGAATACCACCGATAGGGGTAATTACGGCTGCGGTACCACAAGCACCAGCCTCTGCAAACTGATCTAGTTGATCGATATAAACATCGCCTTCAATCGTTTCCATACCTAAACGCTCTTTAGCGAGATGAAGTAACGAGTATTTTGTGATACTTGGTAAAATAGACGATGAAGCAGGGGTAATAAATTTGTTATCTTTTGTAATACCAAAGAAATTTGCCGCACCGACTTCTTCAATTTTAGTATGTGTTTTTGGATCAAGGTAAATTGCATCTGCGAATTTACGCTCAACGGCTAATTCGTGAGGCAACAGGCTTGCTGCATAGTTTCCGCCCACTTTTACACCGCCGGTACCGTTTGGTGCAGCACGGTCATAATCAGACACAAGGAAATTCGCTGGAGCTAAGCCACCTTTGAAGTAAGCACCAACAGGCACACAAAAGACAGAGAAAATATATTCCGGTGCAGCACGAATGCCAATATTTTCACCCACACCAATCACAAATGGACGTAAGTAAAGCGTTGCTCCTGTTCCATAAGGTGCTAACCATTCTTGGTTTGCTTTGACAACCTCTTTACAAGAACGGATAAACATTTCCACTGGCACCTGTGGCATTAAAAGGCGATCACAGGTAGTTTGCATACGTTTGGCGTTTTGATCTGGACGGAAAAGATTAATCGAACCGTCTTTGCAACGATAGGCTTTCAAGCCCTCAAAACATTGCTGACCATAGTGCAATGCAGTAGAACCTTCGTGAATATGTAAAGTGCTGTCGGTAGTTAATTCCCCCTCATTCCATTTACCCTCTTTCCAATGTGCAATAAAACGATAATCTGTTTTGATATAAGAAAATCCGAGGTTTGCCCAGTCAATATTTTTAGTCATTGTTGTGTCCTTTATTTTTTTATATGAGATATGAGAAATTTACAACGTTTCTAAAGAAAAATGAATGTTTTCAATGAAAAAAATAGGATTTTTTATCGAAAGTGCGGCTTTGGGTGGCAATTTTTGTATATTCTGGTAGAATAGTAGGAAATTCTGCTATAAAAAAACCGCCCAACATGGGCGGTAGCTAAACCAAAAGGTTCAAAATATACAGGAAGTGAAACGAGTAACTTTTTTGTTACTCTAGTCTAGTTTCCTAGACCAATATGCAAACACAACATCATACTTAAAATTCAAAAATAGCTAAAAGACAGCTATCACTATCCATCTAAGCATGGTGCTGAATTTTAGAGATGTTTGACCAGTTATACAAACGAGATTTTTTAATTTTATTTATCAAAAAAAGTAATCTAAAAAACTCACTTTTTCTAGTAAAAATTATGAACAATAAAAAGTTACCGCCACTCAATGCTCTCAAGGCATTTGAATCTGCTGCTCGTCATCTTAATTTTACGAAAGCAGCAGATGAACTATTTGTTACCCAGGCCGCAGTTAGCCATCAGATTAAATTACTTGAAGATTTTTTAAATATTCAACTTTTTCATCGGAAAAATAGGGTGTTAGAATTAACGGAACTTGGTTTGCAATATTTTGATGAAATTCGTCCGCTATTAGAGCAAATTGCTAAAGCAACGGATAAAATTCGTTCTAAAAATAATAGACAAATTCTTACAATTAGTGTGCCTCAAACTTTTGGTATGCATTGGCTTGTTCCTCGGTTGAGTAAGTTTCATGAGCGGTTCCCCCATATTGAGGTCAGGATTAAAGGTGTAGATCAAGATGAGGCTCAGCTTGGAAAAGAAATTGATGTTGCTATTTATTATGGTTCAGGTAAATGGGAGAATGTGGAATCTATTCGCTTAACAGAAGCTCCATTAGTAATTTTAGCTTCTCCTAAGTTCTTAGAGGAAAATCCGTTAAAATCACCAAAAGATCTGATTGGAAAAACATTATTGCATGTATTTAGCCGTAATAAATGGAAGCGAACGATTGAATATTTTGGTTTAAGTGAACAAATTGATGTTGAGGAAATTGGTCCAATTTTTAGTCATACATTTATGGCATTACAAGCAGCTTTGTATCAGCAAGGTATTGCTATTGCCAACAAGACTATTGCTCAGCATGAATTAGAACAAGGAAATTTAATTGAGCCTTTTTCTACAGGATTAAATGATGAAAAATCATTTTATGTTGTTTATCCATCTCAAATATCAGACAATCCTAAAGTACAGCATTTTGTTGATTGGATTACGAAAGAAATTAATATATCTGAGTAGTATAATAACTCAAGAGGAAATATGAAGTATCAGTGGATTTTATTTGATGCGGATGAAACGTTATTTTCATTTAATTCATATTTAGGTTTACAAGCAGTTTTAGCTTGTTATGGTATAGAGTTTTCCCAAGATGATTATGAAGCTTTTCAAGCTGTGAATAAGCCCTTGTGGCTTGCATATCAAAATCAAGAAATCACAATTGAACAGCTTCAAATATGTCGATTCTCTAACATTGCAAAAAAAATTGGAAAAGACGAATTAGCTTTAAATAATGAATTAATGTTAAAAATGGCTGTAATAAGTAAACCATTATCTGGAACTATAGAGGTATTAGAAAAATTGTTTGGAATAATTAGAATGGGAATTATTACAAATGGTTTAGAAATCTTGCAAAAGAAGCGTCTGGAAAATACTAATACAGAAAAGTATTTTGATATTGTGATTAGTTCGGAGGTTGCAGGGGTGCCAAAGCCAGATGAAAGAATTTTTAAGTTTGCTTTTCAACAAATGGGAGATATAAATAAGTCTAGAATATTGATGGTAGGAGATACTCTTTCTTCTGATATTTTAGGTGCAAATCAAATAGGTATTGATTCTTGCTGGTTTAACCCTTGCAAGGAAGTTAATCATACAGAAATTAAGCCAACTTATGAAATTACTGATTTAAAGCAATTACTTAATATTGTACTAAGTTAGAAATAAAGGATATATACGTGAAATTACAGCAGTTACGCTATATTGTTGAAATCGTTAATCAAAATATGAATATTACAGAAGCTGCTGAGGTACTTTATACATCTCAGCCTGGAATTAGTAAGCAAGTCCGTTTGTTAGAAGATGAATTAGGTATACATATTTTTGAACGATGTGGAAAACATATTAAAGCGCTTACTCCGGCAGGGGAACGTATTATTACAATTGCTCGGGAGATGTTGGCACAAGCCCAAGGGATTAAATCTATTGCAGAAGAGCAAACAAGTCCGCATAAGGGAATACTCAGAATTGCAACTACAAATACCCAAGCTCGTTACGTATTACCAAAGATAATTGAAAAATTTAAGAATAAATACCCCTCCGTAAGTTTACATCTTCATCAAGGATCTCCAACACAAATATATGATGCATTAATGGCAGGAGAGGTTGATTTAGCTATTATTACAGAGGCTCAATATCTTTTTGAAAATGTTATTCTGTTACCTTGTTACATGTGGAATCGTTCAGTGATTGTAAAACCAGATCATCCTTTGGCCAAGCTAAATAAGCGAAATAATAAATTAACTATTGAAGAGTTGGGACAATATGATTTAATCACTTATACATTTGGTTTTACGGGGCGCTCAGATCTGGATAAGGCTTTTAATAAACATGGTATTCTACCTAGAATAGTATTTACAGCTACTGATGCTGATGTTATTAAGACCTATGTTCGTTCTGGCTTAGGTATTGGAATTATGGCAACTATGGCATATACGAAGGAAGACAAAGATTTAGTTGCTATTGATGCAAGCCATCTTTTTCAATCTAGTATGACACAAATAGCTTTTAAGCGAGGTGTTTTTTTACGTAATTATATGTATGATTTTATCAATTATTTTTCTGCTCATTTAACTAAAATAAAAGTTGAAGAAGCTGAGCAACTTCGTGATAATAATGCGATTGCTAGGCTTTTTGAGTACGTTAGTTTAGAGGAAATTTAATGAATGCATTAAAAAATTAGAAGTATTAATTATTTCTTTTATTTGTATTGTTCAATCTATAAGGGCAGAAGAGTTTCATATCAAGTATAAGTCTAATTATATAATGCCAACATATATCCATTTTAAAAAGAGTGATGAATATTATTCAATAATATCTAAAATTAACATTCCTTTATATAATATAGTATTTAATACAGGTGGTAAAATACAAGGTAAACAATTTAATATGTTGAATTACCAAGATATAAGAAATGGGAAAACTTATGCTAAGGCAGAGGTTAAGGGAACAGTAATTCAATACGGGAAAGTAGTAGAACCACTTAAACAGGAGATCTTAACTTTACCAACGTTTGATTTATTTTCTATTGCATTTCAACTCAGCTATTATGGAGTATTACCGTATAATTTTCAAACGACAAATGGTAAAAAACTTTATCCACATAAGGATACGATTGTAAATGAATCTAGAGCTATTCTTAGAATAGGAGAAATAGACGTTGAGGAAATAACTTACAGATTCAAAACGGGTGCTAAACAGATTATAGTGAAGAAATTTTCAGGTGAAAAAATTTCCTCGTTATATTTCTTATAATAGGGATGGGGATAATTATGAGTTAATTTTTGATAGTTTTTTGAACTAATTTTAACTAACACTAGTTCTGATTAATCATTATTGACATATATGTAATATATTAGAGTTGCAAAAAATTATTAAGCAATGTAAATTTTTGTGAAAAGTGTAGGAGATGTCACATTTTTCTATTTTTCTTGATGACAACGTTTGGGAAATCAGTAGAGTAGTTGCTTATCCATCTTATGGCTTTTCTTTGAACCTTTAGTATTATGGACGATAGTTATATATTTCCCTTAAGCTCTCCAATAATTCGGATTTTACAAATTACCGATTCACATTTATTTGCATCAGATACTTGTGAACTATTAGGGGTTAATACCACTCAAAGTTTTCAAGCTGTGCTTAATATGATCATGAAAGAATCATTTGAGTATGACTTGATTCTTGCAACAGGCGATCTTGTTCAAGACCATAATCGAGAGGCATATCATCGTTTTGCAAAAATGGTTAAACCGTTGGTTAAACCACTCTTCTGGGTAGCTGGAAATCATGATTTACAACCACAGATGCGTAATGCTTTGTCTATTTATTCTCAAATTAAACCTGAAAAGCATATTTTAGTTGGTGATCATTGGCAGATAATTCTTCTTGATAGCCATATTCAAGATAGCCCTAAAGGTAGATTAGAGTCTTCTGAGCTTGCTTTTTTAAAAAGAAAGTTGGAAGTCCATCCTGAACGATATTCTTTAATTGTTTTACACCATAATATTCTGCCAACAAATTCAGCATGGCTTGATCAGCATAGCCTTTCTAATGTAAATGATCTACTTGCTACATTAAAAGCTTTTCCGAAAGTGAAGGCTATTGTACATGGGCATATTCATCAAGAGGTTGATGCTCAATGGAATGGGTATCGTATATTATCAACGCCTTCAACGTGTATACAATTCAAACCACATTGTAATGATTTCACATTAGATGCGATTCCTCAAGGGTGGTGGCGTGAGCTTTGTTTAAATATTGATGGCTCTATTGATACTGTGGTAAAGCGTTTAGATAACAACAATTTTTTACCCAATTTTAAAGCATTGGGATACTAGAGAAATTTATCCTTTTTAAGCAGCCATTAAGATTAGGAGTAATAGACAAACAGTTGTTAGAAATATTTATTCTCAATTATTTTGTATTCTATTTCTATTCAATTTGATTTTCGCAGTGTCCCCCTTTTTGTAAACAGCAGATATTATACAGTGTCACATCTGAGATATTCATCAATGCTTCTTCTGTTAAAAATGCTTGATGCCCTGTTAAAAGCACGTTATGGCAAGAAGACAAACGGCGGAAAACATCATCTAAAATCACTTCATTTGATTTATCTTCAAAGAAAAGATCACGTTCGTTTTCATAAACGTCCATACCTAACGCACCGATTTTACGACGTTTTAATGCTTCAATCGCTTCAGGAGTATCAATTAATGAACCACGGCTGGTATTGATGATCATCACGCCGTCTTTCATTTTGTCAAAAGCCTCTTTATTCAACAGATGATAGTTCTCTGGCGTAGCTGGGCAATGTAGGGTTATCACATCGGACTTAGCATAAAGTTCATCAAGTGTGACATATTTTGCCCCAATTTCTTCCACAATAGGATTTTTAAATGGGTCAAAGGCAAGAATATTCATTCCAAAGCCTTTTAAAATTCGCGTTGTTGCAATACCAATTTTCCCTGTGCCAATCACTCCAACGGTACGTTTGTACATATTAAATCCGATTAGCCCTTCAAGAGAGAAGTTTGCTTCACGGGTACGTTGGTAAGCACGATGAATACGGCGGTTTAATGTCATCATTAAGCCAACGGTATGTTCAGCCACAGCTTCAGGGGAATACGCAGGTACGCAAACAACTTGAATACCAAGTTCTTTGGCTGCTTGTAAGTCTACATTATTAAAGCCTGCACAACGCAAAGCGATCATTTTCACGCCCACTTTTGCCAGTTTCTCAAGCACTGCTCGGCTACCATCGTCATTTACAAAAATACAAACAACATCGCAACCTTCCGCCATTTTAGCTGTACGCTCATTGAGCATAAAATCAAAAAATTCAAACTCAAAATGGTATTGTTGATTAGCTATTTCGAGGTATTTTCGATCATAATTTTTGGTACTAAAAACGGCGACTTTCATTGTGCTTTCCTAAATAAGTTTATCATTCACTAATTCAAATGCATTAGATAGTTTTATTGAGAATTCTTGAGGAGTATATTTATCTATTTTTTCTTTCCATATTCTAATCATCTCATATCTATTTGTTAAGCTAGTGTCCCAACATTCAGAAACTAAAGATAAATCAATACAATTCAATATATGTTTAATACGAGCCACATACTTAAACAAAAAATTATAGTGTAGTTTAGATAATTCATGAGTACCTAAAACTTTAAAAATAAATTTTAGATCTTCATCAATATCCTCTATTCTCTTTTTTCCTCCTGCAGAATATTGATCTCTCATATTTGGACAAATAATAGAATAGTAAGAAACCCAAAATGCACATAGTCTCGAATAATTTGAATTAAAAACTTCAGGGTAAAGGATAAATCCCTCAGCAATAAGATCTCGTTTTTGCTCTTTTTCTAAGTTTGTAAAATCAATAATTTCAAAATTTCTACTAAAAGTACTTTCCTCATCAATCCACCATAGTGAATTATCTTTTCCTAACTTAGATTTATAATATTTCTTAATAGATTTAACTGGTTGTTCCTGATTTCTTAATTCATCATATGATATATTCATTAAGTCAAAAATAGATTCACCTTTCGGTAAATTCATATCTATTTCATATCTAGGATAATGAGTAACAGAAATTCCAAATAAACAATCCTCATAAGTTCTGTACTTAATATCGGGTATTCCTCCACACTTACCAAAGAACATATAAATTTTCTTTACACACTCAATTCTAGACGATTCAAGTACACTATTGCCTATGGACTTCCATTTATCATCCTTAGTAAATTTAACCTCAACTCCCCAGTAATTATTTATAACAATATCAGGGAAATCTCTGTCTGCTGTACGATATAAATTCCCTTTAAATAAAGTACCATCAGCACAAACTTGCATACAGTTAAAAACCAAACTTTCAAATTTGTTCCCTGAATTTATTGATGGATCTAAATTTTTTAGTACCAGATCACGAGTTTTATCTAATAACTCTTCAAATTTCTGTTTTTCATTTATATCCGCTGTAGTATAAATCATTTCAGGGTTTCCTTTACAGATTGAGCAAGATGCCATGCAAATACAGGGGCTACTGCATTGCCTACCTGCCTATAAGCATCAGTCGTCGAATTTAAAAACTCAAAGTTATCTGGGAACGACTGAATACGAGCTGCCTCTCTAGCAGAGAGCCTCCTCGGCAAGCTATAGTGAAATTCAATATTTCCATGATGCTCAGCCCTCATTGTTGGACCTGGGCGATCCGCTTTTGTTTTGGTGTTTCCTTGAGTTCCTTGAAATAACTTAGCTTTAGAATAGCCACTATTTGGTAGAGAAAAATGTTTTTCATCATTTTCTAAATCACCGATTGCCCTTTTTAAATCAACCCATTTTTCTGTAGATTGAAATAAATCCTCGCTATCTGAATGAGTTTCTCGGGGAAAGAAAAATTCTGATGTCAAATCATTGCGAACACCGACAATTATTACCCTTTCTCGAGTTTGAGGAACACCATAATTAGCTGTATTCAATAGTTGGTATTTAATTTTATAGCCAATCTTTCCAAAATCTTCGACAATAGTATTTATAGCTAAACCATTTTGCCATGTAAGCAATCCTTTCACATTTTCAGCTAAAAATAGTTTAGGCTTTACCTTATCTACAACATCAACCATACTGAGATAAAGATTTCCACGTTCAACCGCTAATCCTTGTCGCTTTCCAGCTAAGCTAAAATCTTGACAAGGAAACCCACCTAGAACAACATCAGCTTCAGGCAATGTACTTTTATCAACTAGTGTAATATCTCCACATACTACGGGAGTTTCAGGGAAATTATGTTTTAAAGTCTTACAAGCTTTTTCATTAATATCGTTCGCCCAAACCACTTCGAAGGGATTTTCATCGTATCTTTTATTTAAAAAGTCAAACCCACCTTTAAATCCTAAATCCAACCCTCCAGCTCCAGAGAATAACGAAATAACTCGGAATTTCTTACTCATATATCCCTTACACTTGAACAATATCAATGCGATTATGCTGTTCTGCCACTCTTGCTCGAATTTTCGCTTCGAGTTGGTCGATCAATTTATCATTGTCAAAACGCTCTTTTTGACGAACGCCATCAAGATAAAAACCGCTCATTTTATTTGAGCCGGTCACGCCAAGATCAGACACTAACGCTTCACCCGGACCATTCACCACACAGCCGATAATGGATACGTCCATCGGTGTAATAATATCTTCCAAACGTTGTTCAAGGGCATTGACCGTGCCGATCACATCAAATTCTTGACGAGAGCAAGTTGGGCAAGCGATAAAGTTGATCCCACGAGAACGGATACGCAATGATTTTAGAATATCAAAGCCCACTTTGATCTCTTCAACAGGATCTGCGGCTAATGAAACACGAAGCGTATCACCGATCCCCTCTGAAAGTAATAAACCTAAACCGATTGCTGATTTCACAGCCCCTGCTCTTGCACCGCCTGCTTCCGTAATGCCTAAATGGATCGGTTGTTTGATCGCTTTAGCTAACAAGCGGTAAGATTCGACGGCTAAAAAGACATCGGACGCTTTCACACTCACTTTAAATTGATCGAAGTTAAGACGATCTAAGATCTCAACGTGGCGAAGTGCTGACTCTAACAGGGCTTCTGGCGTTGGCTCACCGAATTTCTCTTGAATATCTTTTTCAAGAGAGCCTGCATTTACCCCGATACGAATAGGAATATTTTTATCTCTCGCACAGTCCACCACCGCACGAATACGCTCTTCCTTGCCGATATTACCTGGATTGATACGCAAGCAATCCACACCATATTCCGCCACTTTCAACGCAATACGGTAGTCAAAGTGAATATCTGCGACAAGCGGTACTTTTACCTGCTGTTTTATCAATTTAAAGGCTTCTGCTGCGTCCATTGTTGGCACAGACACTCGCACAATATCCGCCCCGACACGCTCAAGAGCTTTGATTTGTGCTACAGTCGCTTCCACATCTGTGGTTCGTGTGTTCGTCATTGATTGAACAGCAATCGGTGCATCGCCCCCCACAGGCACATTACCGACATAAATTTTGGTCGATTGACGACGCTTAATAGGTGGTTCTTTTAACATATTATTCCGCTAAAGGTAATTTGAAACGTGCAACTCGTCCATCTACTTTCAGTGGAACAACTTGCCCTTTGTAATAAATTTTGACGTTAGCAGGCGCCCCCACAGTTAAACGATATTGTTCGTTATCGTTAAAACTTAATACTTCACCTGCCTTATAAAGTCTTTCTGCTAAGCGTTTGTTTTGTGCAGTACGCACAGTAATCCAACTTTCAGCCCCCGTAATCTCAATCCGCAGTTCTTCCTCTACTGCCGTTTGTGTAGGTTCTTCCGCTTGATTGCTTGCTTCTGTTTGCATTGCTTGTAAAACATTAACCGCCTGCTCAGTTTCTGTTAGAGCAGCTACCTCTGTCGGAACCTGTGCTGCAACACTTCCTGAATTAGGCGAAATAACCATTGAAATTCTTGAGCTACCTGTTTGAACGGGAGGTGTGACTTCTGTTTGTGTAAGCACAGGCTCAGTTTGCACAGATTGAACTAGCTCAGCTTGCTCTACAGCAACAGGCGTGCGGCTTTCTGCTACTGTTGCAGGTGTTGCAGGTTCTGCATTTTTAGCAGGCAATGTTACCGCTTGCGGAACTTCTGCTGGGGTTGGTTGCGGTTCAACCGGTGTCACTTGAGGCTCTTCGACAACTTTAGCCGTTGCTTCTGTGGTATTCACAATCAACTGCTCACGGTTAGCCTGATCTTTCTGATGCTCTTGCCACCACCAAGCCAACGTCATACCAACGGCACTTAACAACACAATCCACGTCAGCCCTTTTACCCAACGCATTTGCGACTTATGGTTTTTAACCGCAATCGGTGCAGCTTTTCGGACTTCTTTTGGAATTGTCACTTCACCGTAATTCACTGAATTTACAAGGGTTTCAGGCAAACGCAGAAAACGCACATAATTACGCACATAACCACGCACGAAAGCTGGTGGCACGCTTGGCAAAATAAAAATATCATTCTCTATCGCTTCGAGGTGGCTTTTTTTCAGATTTGTTTTTCGAGCCACGTCCTCAATCGTCAAATTTAATGCTTCACGAGCATTTTTTAGCTGTTGTCCTAAAGAAAGTGTCATTGTTTCCGTCATTGTCATTGCTTTTTCTATATAAAAATTAGGTGAGAAGTTTAAAGAGGTATAGCTTGTTTTGCAATCCTCAATTCATTAATCAAAGTGAATTTCCCTAAATTAGCTAGAGTATACGAACGCTATTTGTCTCGTTCATTCAACTACTTCACACTACCACAATTTAAACAGTAGAGATAACTCTGCTTAGGATCATTAAATTTTGCCAACATACCAAGCTGTTGCTGAGTTTGTTGAGGCAAAGGCAAATTCAACCATTCAACAGCTTTTAATTGTAATTGCAATTTGAAATCACGCATTACTTGGCTTATCAAATCATCACTTTCATCAATTAGCCACTGTGTGCTAAAGCGTTCGATTTCTGTTTCCCCTTTCGCTTTACGTTTTTCATTGATTAAGATTGTTAAAGCGTGATAGGCATCATCAAAATCGCCCAACTCATCAACCAACCCTTTTTCAAATGCACTTTCCCCAAGCCAAACTTGCCCTTGAGCCACTTTATCTACATCACCTTTCGACATTTTTCGCCCCTTGCTGACTAATTCAAGGAAACGGTCGTAGCCATTTTCAATGCTAATTTGAATTAACTCACTTTGCTCTTTTGATAGCGGTTTTAATGCTGTTTGTTGTGCAAAAGGCGATGTACTAACACCATCTTCATTCACACCTAGTTTTTTCGCCGTTTTCTCAAAACTGACAGCTAAACCAAAAATACCGATAGAGCCTGTCAAAGTAGTTGGGCTTGCAATGATTTTATCACTTGTTGCCGCAATCCAGTAACCACCTGAGGCAGCCATTCCGCCCATCGATGCCACAACAGGTTTGCCCGCTTGTTGCAAATCCTCAACCTCTTGGCGAATTAATTCCGATGCCATTGCACTCCCACCTGGGCTATTAATCCGCAATACTACGCCTCGCACGTCATCATCTTCACGAGCTTTTCTCAGCAATTTTACAATCGTATCACTGCCAGCAACTTCATCATCGCTTTCCCCTAACACAATCGCCCCTTCAACATTCACAATAGCTATTTTATCCTTGCCTACCACATTAAAGCGGTCAGATAACGACAAAGAATAGTCAAAAAAGTCGATATGGTTATAGTTTCCGTCTTGATCTTCACCAAATTGCTCAATCAAGTCGAGACGAATTTGACGATGTGTTGCCACGTTCGTTACCCATTTTTGCGTTAAGGCATATTGAGCATCATCACCTTTCACAGCTTTATATTGAGCGATTAAACGGTTTGCTTCTGGCACTATTGTGTTTGCATCAATCTGGCGGTTTTTAGCAATCGCATTGCTGAAATTTGCCCATAACTGAGATAGCCATAATTGAGCATTTTGACGAGCTTCTGCCGACATATCATCACGCAGAAACGGCTCAACGGCAGACTTATAGGTTCCAACACGGAAAATATGCGGCACGGCTTCAATCTTGTCTAATAACGATTTGAAATAGAGTGTGGAATAATTTAAACCGTGTAAATCCACAAACCCAGCTTTGTTCAGATAAATTTTATCCGCATAACTCGCAAGGTAATACTGTTGTTGGCTATATCCTTCACCGATTGCAATCACAGGTTTATTTGATTGTTTAAAACGTTCAATCTCTTTGCCTACATAGGTTAAAGAAGGAATATCGCCCCCTTCAAAATAACTTAAATCAAGCACTAATCCTGTAATTTTTTCATCATACTGTGCTTTCTTTATTGCACGCACTACATCAAAGGTTGATATTTTAATCGGTTCATTTCTACCGCCTAATTCAGAACGTAAAAAGCGGTTAAAATCACTAAATTCATCGTGATTATCCGCTAAATAACCATCTAAATTGAGCAATAAAGCCCCTTTACTAAATTCGACAGGTGTTTTGCTGTTAGCAGCATCACTTGACCATAACGCCATAAAAGCAAACCCTAACATCACAAATAAAATAAATACCAGACTTATCACAAATTCTCGAATACAACGAAATAGACGATAAGCCCCTTTGAGTAGATGTAGCATAAAAAATCCTTAGAAGTGAAGAGGGCTATTAAGCCATCATAAAATAGTAAGGAAATATAATCCTTTCAAAAACTAGATTTGATTGTGCTTTTGTAAGCATAGATAGAAATATGTCTCTTTAATAATTCTATCTGATTTTTTCTTTGAAATGAATATTTGGCAGAATGAACATTTAGTTTTAGAATGGGGAAACTATGATTGATCAGAAAGTATAAAAAATGGCAAATAAAAATCCTTTTTCTCTTGATGATATAACTCAAGACCACTCTACTTGGCAGACATTTAAACGCCTATGGCCTATGATTTCCCTTTTTAAAATAGGGATTATTGTGGCAATGGTGGCAATGATATTTAACGCTGCTGCCGATGCATACTTGATCACAATGCTTAAACCTTTGATTGATGAAGGCTTTGGCGTTGACTCTGATCGTAACTTTTTAAAAGTGATGGCATTTATTGTCGTAGGCTTAATTTTTGCTCGTGGTATCACCAGCTTTATTTCTGCCTACTGTTTGGCGTGGGTGTCTGGTAAAGTTGTGATGACAATGCGTCAAAAAGTATTTAAGCATTTAATGTTTATGCCTGTAACATTTTTTGACCAAAACTCTTCAGGAAGATTACTTTCCCGTATTACCTATGATTCTGAGCAAGTAGCAAGTTCTTCGGCAAATGCGTTGCAAAGCGTGGTCCGAGAAGGGATCTACATTGTCTTTCTCGTCATAACAATGTTTTATTATAGCTGGCGTTTATCCCTTGTTCTTTTCATCATTGGTCCTGTGATTGCGGTATTAATCCGAGTTGTGTCAAAACGCTTTCGTAAACTCAGCCGTAATATGCAAGAATCTATGGGAAGCATGACCGAAAGTGCCGAACAGATGTTGCGTGGACATAAAGTGGTGTTATCGTTTGGCGGACAGAAAGTCGAAGAAGAACGCTTCAACCATACCAGTAACGATATGCGTCGCAAAGGAATGAAAATGATGGCAGCAAGTACGATTGCCGATCCAATTATTCAAGTGATCGCTTCTCTAGCCTTAGCGGTGGTGCTTTTTGTCGCAGGTTCGCCTGAAATTATTGGTGATGATTTAACGGCAGGGGAATTTGCTGCGGTTATCGGGGCGTTGATGGGAATTCTACGTCCATTGAAAACCTTAACCAACGTTAATGCCCAGTTCCAACGAGGAATGGCGGCAAGCCAAACGCTCTTTACCTTATTTGATTTACCAACAGAAAAAAATGAAGGCACTTATCAAATTGAACGAGCCAAAGGCGACATTCGTTTTGAAAACGTTACCTTTACTTATTTTGGTAAAGAACAACCCGCTTTAAAAAATATCTCGTTTAATTTACCTGCAGGGAAAACCTTAGCGTTAGTTGGGCGTTCAGGCTCAGGGAAATCGACCATTGCGAATTTGATTACCCGTTTTTATGAAATTGATTCGGGCAATATTTATCTTGATGATCATAAAATTCAAGAGTACACCTTAAACAATTTGCGTGAACAGTGTGCAATTGTTTCTCAACAGGTTCATCTATTTAACGACACCATTGCGAATAACATTGCCTATGCAGCTAAAGACAAATACAGTCGTGAGCAGATCGAAGCTGCAGCTAAAGCCGCTTATGCGATGGAATTTATCGAAAAAATGCCACAAGGCTTGGATACAGTAATTGGTGAAAACGGGGTAAGTCTATCTGGTGGACAGCGTCAGCGTTTGGCGATTGCCCGTGCCTTATTAAGAAATTCGCCTGTTTTAGTCTTAGATGAAGCTACTTCAGCGTTAGATACCGAATCAGAGCGTGCAATTCAAGCAGCCCTTGATGAACTACAAAAAGATCGCACTGTTTTAGTGATTGCTCACCGTTTGTCTACCATTGAAAACGCCGATGAGATTTTAGTGGTGGATCAGGGAGATATTATCGAACGAGGATCACACAAAGTCTTGCTGGAAAAAGGTGGTGCTTATAAACAGCTATATCAAATGCAATTTAGTGAATAATATACATTCTAATAATTTAGAGAGATTAGGTTGAATAGTAAATTTTGTGAGCTAGTTCTCAGAAATATAATTTATGTTATACATTTCTTACAAAATTTAGGTAGAATACAAGAAATCAGACTATATTCTAGGAGTTATTATGAATTATCCAATACTTATAAACCAATTAAAAGAAGAATTTTTTAGTGGCTGGAAACCCTTTGAGGTAGCTTGGCTTTTCTTATTTATTGCAGCTCAAATTGGCGTATATATTTACTACCCCGATTCTATCATTGGAATGGTGGCAGGTATTTCAGGTATTATCTGTAATGTTTTTGTTGGTAAAGGAAAAATCAGTAATTATTTCTTTGGTTTAATTTTTGCATACAGCTATTTCTACGTTGCATGGGGGGCAAATTTCCTTGGTGAAATGAATACAACGCTCTATGTTTATATCCCTGCGCAATTTATAGGCTATTTCCTTTGGAAACAAAATATGCAAAAAGCCGAAGGAAGTGAGGCGGTGATCACAAAAGCATTAACTATTAAGGGATGGACTGGATTATTAACTTTTATGGTTATTGGAACATTATTATTGGTTCAAGCCTTGAAGGCCGCTGGTGGCAGTTCGACAGGTTTAGATGGTTTAACTACAATTATTGTGGTTGCGGCTCAAGCATTAATGTTACTACGTTATCGTGAACAGTGGCTATTATGGATTGCCTTAAATATTCTCTCTATCGTTCTTTGGGCTGAAAATCCATCAATGTACATAATGTATTCTGCATATTTATTAAATTCCCTTTATGGGTATTATAACTGGACAAAACTACAAAAAGCCTAATAAATAAAATCTCTTATAAATCAAAGGTTGAGACTTCTCAACCTTTCGTTTTTCCGCTATCCTTGGCAAAAATTTTTTTCTTAGATAACACATTGCAACTGACATTACCGATCCATCAAATTGATGATGATACTTTTGACAACTTTTACGCCGAAAACAGTTTATTGCTGTTGGGGTCGCTACGCCAAAATTTTGTGGATGTTCAGCAACCTTTTTTCTATATCTGGGGCGGTAAGAGCAGTGGCAAGAGCCATTTACTCAAGGCAGTAAGCAATCATTATTTGCTTAATCAACAATCAGCAACCTATATTCCGTTGGATAAATCCCATTACTTCGCCCCTACGGTATTGGATAATGGGGATCAACTTGATGTGGTTTGTCTTGATGATATACAAGCGGTGGCAGGTGATGAAGAGTGGGAATTGGCTATTTTCGATCTGTTTAATCAGATTCGTGAACAGCAAGGGTTGTTTAATCAAGGTAAGAAAACATTATTGTTAATCAGTGCCGATTGTCCGCCACATCAATTAGCTATTCACTTGCCTGACCTGCGTTCTCGCTTAACTTGGGGCGAGGTATATCGTTTGGCGGATCTTGATGATGAACAGAAACGCATTATTTTGCAACGTAATGCACGCAATAAGGGGCTAGAGCTTTCAGATGAAGTGGCGAACTTTTTACTCAAGCGGTTAGATCGTGATTTACAAGCCCTAATGCATAAATTAATGTTGTTAGATCACGCCTCGTTACAGGCTCAACGTAAGCTCACACTTCCTTTTGTCAAAGAAATTTTAGGACTATAAATGGATCAACTTTCGCTCATTAATATTGCTTGTGAACGTGGTGAAACTCGCTTGTTTGAAGGCTGTTCATTGACTATTTCAAGTGGTCAATGGTGGCAAATCGAAGGGCATAATGGCATTGGAAAAACCAGTCTATTGCGGATTTTAGCTGGGCTTGCAGTGGCGGTAGAAGGCGAGGTGCAGTGGAATGGTGTTAAAATTCAGCAACAACGAGATCAATACTACACTAATCTCTTTTATTTAGGGCATCACGCAGGGGTTAAGCCTGAACTGACCGCTTGGGAAAATCTGCGTTTTTTCCAAAAAATTCAAGGGTTGCCTTTAGATGATGAAGCCCTTTGGAATGCCTTAGGAAAAGTGTCGTTGATTGGGCGAGAAGATTTGCCTTGCTCGCATTTGTCGGCTGGGCAACAACGTCGAGTGGCTCTGGCAAAATTATGGCTGACCAAAGCGACGTTATGGATTTTAGATGAGCCTTTTACTGCGATTGATAAAAAAGGGGTTGCGGAACTGATCGCCCATATTGAACAGCATTGTGAGCAAGGGGGAATGGTGATTTTTACCAGCCATCAAACCGCAGAAAGTGACAAAGTTCAAGTGTTATCGTTAGATCCATTTAGAGTATAAAATAACCCTATGATTTTACTGACTATTATCCAACGAGAATTAACCATCGCCTTTCGTAAACCTGCGGAAATTTTAAACCCTTTATGGTTTTTCTTGATTATTATCACAATGTTTCCGCTTTTAATGGGGCCTAATCCTGAATTACTCGCTAAAATAGCGTCTGGAACTGCGTGGGTTGCGGCGGTGCTTTCAGCCTTGCTCTCTTTTGAGCGACTATTTCGTGATGATTATTTAGATGGTTCACTAGAGCAGTTGATGTTGCTACCCGTCGGTTTGCCACAAGTGGCGTTAGCAAAAGTGATCGCACATTGGCTATTAACTGGCTTGCCTTTAATTCTGCTTTCGCCGATTACGGCGATTTTACTTTCTCTTGAAACAGAAGTCTGGTGGGCATTGGTTTTAACCCTATTGTTAGGTACGCCGATTTTAAGTTGCCTTGGGGCAATCGGGGTTGGATTAACTGTCGGGTTGAGAAAAGGTGGTACGCTACTCAGTTTATTGATCTTACCGCTCTTTCTACCTGTGTTGATCTTCGCTGCCGCTGTGTTAGAAGCCTCAACCTTAAATATGGGATATACAGGGCAATTGGCTATTTTAGGGGCAATGTTAGCCCTCGCATTAACCTTTTCACCTTTTGCAATCGCAGGGGCGTTAAGGGTTAGCTTACAGTAACAAGCGGTAATTTGAACCCTATTTTTTGTAATAACTTGGAGTTTTTATGTGGAAATGGTTACACCCTTACGCAAAGTCTGAAACACAGTACCACTTGCTAGGGAAGGTGCAGCCTTGGCTTGCAGTCTTAAGTTTTTTATTGCTGTCAGCAGCATTTATTATTGGCTTGGCATTCGCCCCAAAAGATTATCAACAAGGCGATAGCTATCGCATTATTTTCATTCACGTTCCAGCCGCAATTTGGTCGATGGGTGTTTATGGCTCAATGGCAGTTGCTGCACTTATTGCAGCGGTATGGCAAATTCGCCAAGCACATCTAGCAATGATCTCAATGGCACCAATTGGAATGGTTTTTGCCTTTCTTTCTCTGGTAACTGGGGCAATCTGGGGCAAGCCTATGTGGGGAACTTGGTGGGTATGGGACGCACGTTTAACTTCAGCCTTAGTATTATTTTTCCTCTATCTTGGCGTAATGGCTCTTTATTCTGCTTTCCAAGATAAAAATACAGGGGCAAAAGCGGCTGGGGTACTTTCAATGGTTGGCGTAATTAACTTACCGATTATCCACTTCTCAGTAGAGTGGTGGAACACGCTACATCAAGGGGCAACTATCACTAAATTTGATAAGCCTTCAATGGCAACCGAAATGTTAATCCCATTATTATTAGCGATTTTTGGCTCAATGATCTTTATGATTTGGTTAAGCATTGTGCGTTATCGCAGTGCATTACTTCAAGATGAACGCAAACGCCCTTGGGTGCGTGAACTTGCAAAATTAAGTAACTAGGAGAGAATATGACCTTTCAATTTGCATCACTTAGTGATTTTTTCTCAATGGGCGGTTACGGCTTCTATGTATGGCTCTCTTATGGAATTACTTTTCTTTCTGTCGGTCTGTTAGTTTGGCAAAGTAAACGTGAAATTCGTCAGACGTTGCAGTTGGTGAAGAAAGAGCAGGCAAGAGAAACTCAACTTAGCAACAAGCGGTAGGATATTGGATAATATTTTCGAAGGTAGGCAAGAGCCTACCTTTCTTTTTGTTAAAAATTTGTGATATAACTCACAAATCCAACATTTGCTTATTTTAATAAATTACTGTTTTGCTAAACTAATTTGGTTTATTGATCTACATCATTTTATTTTGTGGGGGCTTTATGTCGGTATCACATCAATCATCAAACCCAATAACAAGGAATGGACTTATTCTGTTATTTGATATTGTTTTATTCTTTGTCTTATTAAATACATTACCTTTTGAACCCGCTGTAAGTAAAGGTTTAGCCTTATTAGTATTTGTTGCGGTTTTATGGCTTACGGAAGCTCTACACGTTACAGTAACGGCTCTACTTGTGCCTATTCTGGCGATTGGTCTAGGGTTAGTAAAATCTAAAGAAGCCTTAAGTGCTTTTGCCGATCCAACAATCTTCCTTTTCTTTGGTGGTTTTGCTTTAGCTACAGCATTACACATTCAACAGCTTGATCGCCTGATTGCAAATAAAATTATGGCAATGGCAAAAGGGAAATTATCCATTGCAGTGATTTACCTATTCTCTGTTACTGCATTTCTTTCAATGTGGATGAGTAATACAGCAACCGCAGCAATGATGTTACCGCTTGCAATGGGGATTTTAAGTAAATTAGATAAAGAAACTCACCACAACACCTATCTCTTTGTATTATTAGGGATTGCTTATAGTGCAAGTATTGGTGGAATGGGGACGCTGGTTGGTAGTCCACCAAATGCGATTGTGGCATCACAGCTGAATTTAACTTTTGCAGATTGGTTAAAATATGGCTTGCCGATTATGTTTATCTTGATGCCATTAATGATCGCAACGCTATATGTAGTATTTAAACCGAAATTTGATGTTACTTTTGAGCATAGTTTTGAAAAAATTGAGTTAAATCGCGAGCGTATTATTACCCTTTCTATCTTTGGCGTTATCGCAATTTGTTGGGTATTTGGCGATAAAATTAACCCACTAATTTCTGGCTTATTAGGGCTACAAGGTAAAATTGGTAGTTTCGACAGTATCGTTGCTCTTTTTGCTGCAGTCTTAATTTGTATCACTAGAGTTGCTTCGTGGGACGATATTCAGAAAAATACCGAATGGGGCGTATTAATGCTTTTCGGTGGCGGTTTAACCTTAAGCTCAGTGCTAGGTCAAACAGGGGCTAGTAAAGTAATGGCAGATGGTATCGTATTCTTAATTGAAGACGGATACTTCTACCTTATCGGATTACTGGTTGCAGCATTTATTATTTTCTTAACAGAATTTACCTCTAATACAGCAAGTGCTGCATTATTAGTACCAATCTTTATTTCTATTGCTCAAGCCTTAAATATGCCGCCAGTAGGGCTTGCATTAATTATCGGCTTAGGTGCGTCTTGTGCCTTTATGTTACCAGTTGCAACACCGCCAAATGCGATTGTATTTGGTACAGGGCAAATTAAACAGAGTGAGATGGTGAAAGCTGGTTTCTGGCTTAACATTATCTGTATTTTTGTCATTGCAACGGCAGGGTATTTGTTCTGGTTGTAATCCGTATCTTTATGCAAAAAGCGGTCACTTCGTGGCCGCTTTTTGCATCTTAAGGAAGATAGGATATTGGCTCGATTTGAATGTTTTTGAGAAGATTGTGTCAAAGAACATAATTACTTTATTTTATGAAGAAATTCATAAGATCAACGAATAATTTGATCTACATTACCCAAAATATAATTGAAACTGTTATAATCGCCCCGTTTTTTATTTTTGAAAATCAAAAGAGGAACTAACTATGTCCGTAAAAAAAATGGCAGATCTTGACCTAGCAGGCAAACGCCTTTTCATTCGTGCAGACCTTAACGTGCCTATTAAAGATGGCAAAGTTACATCAGACGCTCGTATCCGTGCAACAATCCCAACATTAAAATTAGCCTTACAAAAAGGGGCTAAAGTAATGGTGACGTCGCACTTAGGTCGTCCGACTGAAGGGGTATTTGAAGAAGCAAACTCTTTACAACCTGTGGTTGATTATTTAAATGCTTCAGATTTAGGTGTTCCTGTTCGTTTAGTGCGTGATTACTTAGATGGCGTTGATGTAAAAGAAAACGAAATCGTGGTGCTTGAAAACGTGCGTATTAACAAAGGTGAGAAGAAAAACGATCCTGAGTTAGCGAAAAAATATGCGGCACTTTGTGATGTATTTGTAATGGACGCATTCGGTACCGCGCATCGTGCAGAAGGTTCAACTTACGGCGTGGCAGAATACGCACCAGTTGCTTGTGCAGGTCCATTACTTGCAGCAGAATTAGATGCTTTAGGTAAAGCATTAAAAGAGCCACAACGCCCAATGCTTGCAATTGTAGGTGGTTCAAAAGTATCTACTAAATTAACTGTATTAGACAGTCTTTCAAAAATCGCTGACCAATTAATCGTAGGTGGCGGTATCGCAAATACATTCATTGCGGCAGAAGGTCACAATGTAGGTAAATCATTATACGAAGCGGATTTAATTCCTGAAGCACAACTCTTATCTAAAGCAACAAACATTCCTGTGCCAGTTGATGTGCGTGTTGGTTTAGAGTTCTCTGACGCTGCTGCGGCAACGCACAAAGCAGTAAACGAAGTAGCTGCAGAAGAATCAATCTTCGACATTGGCGATAAATCAGCGGAAGAGTTAGCAGAAATTATCCGTAATGCGAAAACAATCCTTTGGAATGGTCCAGTTGGTGTATTTGAGTTCCCTAACTTCCGTAAAGGTACTGAAGTGGTTGCTCAAGCTATCGTTGATGCGACAGCAAACGGTGCATTCTCAATCGCAGGTGGCGGTGACACATTAGCAGCAATTGATATGTTTGGTATCGCAGATAAAATCTCTTACATCTCAACAGGTGGCGGTGCGTTCTTAGAGTTCGTAGAAGGCAAAATCTTACCAGCGGTTGAAATTTTAGAGAAACGTGCGAATAGTTAATTTTATTCACTTTCCCCCTTTGAAAAAAGGGGGATTTAAAGATCTAAATGTTCGTGTAATCGAGTAAAAATCCCCCCTAGCCCCCCTTTTTCAAAGGGGGGAAGATAAAAATCCCAAACTAGAAGGAAACAAAAAATGGCAAAATTATTAGACATCGTAAAACCAGGTGTTGTAACAGGTGATGACGTACAAAAAATCTTTGCTTATGCAAAAGAACACAACTTCGCACTTCCTGCGGTAAACTGCGTAGGTTCAGACTCAGTAAACGCAGTATTAGAGACTGCAGCACGCGTTAAAGCACCAGTTATCGTGCAATTCTCAAATGGTGGTGCTCAATTCTACGCTGGTAAAGGTATCAAACCAGCAAGTGGTGCTCGTGCAGATGTATTAGGTGCAGTTGCAGGTGCAAAACACGTTCACGAATTAGCGAAAGAGTACGGTGTGCCCGTTATTCTTCACACAGACCACGCTGCGAAAAAATTACTTCCGTGGATTGACGGTATGTTAGACGCAGGTGAAAAACACTTCGCTGAAACAGGTCGTCCATTATTCTCTTCACATATGATTGACCTTTCAGAAGAGCCAATCGAAGAAAATATGGAAATTTGCAAAAAATACTTAGAGCGTATGAGCAAAATCGGTATGACCCTTGAAATCGAAATCGGTATCACTGGTGGTGAAGAAGATGGCGTAGATAACAGCGATGTTGATGAGTCACGTTTATATACACAACCAGAAGATGTGTTATTCGTTTACGATTCATTAAACCCAGTAAGTCCACGTTTCACTGTTGCAGCAGCGTTCGGTAACGTACACGGTGTTTACAAACCAGGTAACGTAAAATTAAAACCATCTATCTTAGGTGCATCACAAGAGTTCGTATCTAAAGAGCGTGGCTTACCTGCGAAATCAATCGACTTCGTATTCCACGGCGGTTCAGGTTCTTCACAAGAAGAGATCCGTGAAGCAATTGGCTACGGTGCAATCAAAATGAATATCGACACAGATACACAATGGGCATCTTGGGCGGGTATTTTAGATTACTACAATACAAACAAAGATTACTTGCAAGGTCAATTAGGTAACCCAGAAGGCCCTGATTCACCAAACAAAAAATACTACGATCCACGCGTTTGGTTACGCAAAATGGAAGAGTCTATGTCTAAACGCTTAGAGCAATCTTTCATTGACTTAAATTGTGTAGATGTATTGTAATTTTTAAATATCGCTTTTCGTTTCCCTTCCCCCGTTTACGGGGGAAGGTGCCGAAGGCGGAAGGGGGCAATTAATTTAAACGAAAATTTTGTAACATCGTTGTAATTCCCCCCACCCTAACCTTACCCCGTAAACGGGGGAAGGGATTATTTCTTAGCCTTTCAAAATAACTATGGCACTTCCACTTCTTGATATTCAGTCCGTCAGTAAACGCTTTACTGATCGCATTGGCATTTTCCGTAAGCAAGATTTTTATGCGGTAAAAAATGTTTCCTTTAGCTTATATCACCAAGAAACCCTTGCGATTATCGGGGCGAACGGAGCGGGGAAATCCACCTTAGCCAAAATGCTCGTAGGTATTACTGAACCAACGTCGGGCAAAATGTTTTTCAAAGATCACGAATTGACCTACGGTGACTACGCTTTTCGAGCGAAGAAGATCAGAATGATTTTCCAAGATCCAAATGATGCCTTTGATCCCAATTATAATATCGGGCAGATTTTGGATTCGCCACTGAAACTTGCTACCCATCTTTCTGAAGAAAAACGTAACGAACGGATATTTAAAACCTTAAAATTAGTTGGTTTGTATCCTGAACACGCCTTGATTCATATAAAAGAGGCATCAAGTAGCCAAAAACAGCGGATTGCATTAGCAAGAGCGTTGATTCTCAATCCTGAAATTATCATCATTGACGACACACTCAGTGCCTTAGACTTTTCGGTGAAAACACAATTAACTAACCTAATGTTAAATTTACAGGAACGTTTAGGATTATCCTATATCTATGTTGGACAGAATCTCGGTATGATTAAGCATATCGCAGATAAATTGATGGTAATGGATCAAGGTGAAGTGGTCGAATATGGCAGTACCAAAGAAGTGCTATTGAACCCTCAACACCCAATCACAATACGTTTAATCGAAAGCCATTTTGGCAAACGCCTCACCCCAGAGGCTTGGGCAAATTAAAAAGGAGATGTTATGCAACTTATTGATGTCATCAAACAACGCAAAACAATAAAAATGTTCAATAATCAAGTTCAGATTAGCCGTGAAGAACTCACCGAAATGATCAAACTTGCCCAGCTTGCTCCATCAAAAGCCAATCTTCAACCGTGGCGGTTTGTGATATTGGATCAGGCAGAACAAAAACAGAAACTGTTGGATAAAGTCGCCTTTAACGCACCGCCTTGCGAAAGTGCTTCAGCGGTAGTCGTCATTTTGGCGGATCTTCATTATGAAAAGTTACTTGGCGATGTGTTAGATCACTCCATTGCAAGCGGCTGTTTACACCAAAATTTTCGCGAAAATTCCTTTAATTTCTTAATGGGCGTACACAATACACTCAGCCCACAGGATATTCGAGATCAAGTGTTGATTGATACGAGTTTAGCGGCAATGCAGCTAATGTTAGTTGTCAAAGAGAAAGGTTACGATAGCCACGCTATTGGTATTTTTGATCGTAAGGCAGTGTTAGAAGTCCTAGAAATTGACAGCGAACGTTATGCCCCAGTGATGTTATTAGCGATTGGCAAAGCGGCTGTGCCAGCCTTACCAAGCGTCCGTTTACCGACAGAATATACGGTTTCGTGGAATGATGGAAAACAATTCCGTAAATAATTTACCCTGATTCAAGCAGTCAGATTTGTTAATTCTTTTACAAAAAATTGTTAAAATCTCACCGCTTTTATTTTATTGAGAAACAACTATGAATACATTAAAAAACATTCAGTTAAAACAAAGTATTTTTAGCAAAATTATCTTTGCAAGCCGTTGGTTACAACTTCCTATTTATTTAGGTTTAATTGTGGTACAAGGGATTTATGCCTATAAATTCTTAAAATCCTTATGGAATTTAGTGGTTAATCTCGGTGTGATGGACGAAAACACTATTATGCTAGCAGTGTTAAATCTTATTGACGTGGTAATGATTGCAAACCTATTAATTATGGTGATTGTCGGGGGATATGAAACCTTTGTATCACGCTTAAATGTTGATAACCACCCAGACCAGCCGGAATGGCTCGATCACGTGAATGCTTCTGTGCTAAAAGTGAAGCTCTCAATGGCGATTATCAGTATTTCATCTATTCACTTACTGCAAACATTTATCAACGCTGCAAAGTTAAGCCCTGAAACAATGATGTGGCAATTATTAATCCATATCGGCTTTATTTTATCGGCGATTGGCGTGGCTTATACGGATAAATTATTAAATAGTGTCGCACACGCGAAACATTAGTTAGATGTTTTTAAGTATACTTGATATAACTTGGCTAGGCATAGTATTGACAGTATTCCTGAAGTTTGTCTACTATGCTCTATCCTATCTATACCGATCTAAAAAACGATAATAATTCACCCCAATTTTAAGTGCCATTTGTTTGACAAGTTTTCCGCCAAATAAACTTGGCACTTTCAGGGCTTCAAAAATACGCAAACGCTCGTCATTGCCCTCAATGGCTTCGGCGATAATACGACCTGCAAGCCCTGTTAGTGCAACGCCGTGACCTGAAAAGCCGTGAGCAAAATAAACATTAGATTTCACTCGACCAAAGTGAGGAGAGGCATTTAATGTCATATCAATCGGACCACCCCAACCATAATCAATTTTGACATCTTCAAGCTGAGGGAACACATCAAGCATATTGCGACGCATTTTTGCCATCATATCAACATTAGAACTGGAGTCACTACCAAAGAGTAAGCGATTATCCGCACTCAAGCGGTAATAATCGAGCAAAATATTGTTATCGCAGACAGACATACCATTATTGATAACACTATCCGCCATTGCTTGAGTTAATGGCTCAGTCGCAATGATAAAACTTTCCACAGGAAGAATTTTTCGAGCAAGTTTGAAACCAATTTTTTTATTAGATTTAGCGTCAATGTAGGCATTTGTTGCTAATACAACATTATCTGCGGTAATAGTGCCTTGTGGAGTAATAACTTTAACTTGTTTACCTGAAAATTGCAGATCAAGGGCTGGGGTGTGTTCGTAAATTGTGCCCCCTTGCTCTAAACAGGCTGCGGCTAAACCGAGACAATAATTTAGTGGATGTAAATGTCCTGATTGACTATCGTACAATGCACCACAATAAATTTTACTGCCTAAATGTTGCTCTAACTTTGCCTTATCCCATAGTTGCATATGTTGATAGCCAAATCGTTCACGGCTCTCTTTTTCAATTGCAACTAAATCGTCCATTCGACGATGATTTAACGCAAGCGTTGCATATCCTTTCTTCCAGTCACATTGAATGTTGTAGGTTTTGACACGCTCGTCAATAATGTTGATCGCCTCAAGGGACATATTCCAAAGTTTACGAGCATTTTCTTCGCCAACTTGTTCAATATACTCATCAATCCCTTCTTCAAAACCGTTGATTGCTTGTCCACCATTACGTCCCGATGCACCATACCCAACCCTTGCACCCTCAACAACAATCACATTCTTACCTTTTTCTGCTAGCTCCAATGCGGTTGAAAGCCCTAAAAAGCCTGCACCAATTACGCAAACGTCCGTAGATTGATTGCTTGAAAGATGAGGTAATTGAAAATGAATATTACGAGTATCGGAATAGTATGTGCGAATATGTTCTTGATGTGCAAAAGTCAGCATAAAAACCGTTTTAATGACACTAAATGAAATTAGGAAGTTAATTTGAAATGGCGCACCCGAGAGGATTCGAACCTCTGACCGCTCGGTTCGTAGCCGAGTACTCTATCCAGCTGAGCTACGGGTGCGTATTTGAAAAGAAACGGTGTTATTTATTTTATCAGCGACCATTTTATCCTGATAGATAAAAATAAAATGGCGCACCCGAGAGGATTCGAACCTCTGACCGCTCGGTTCGTAGCCGAGTACTCTATCCAGCTGAGCTACGGGTGCGTGATAAAGTAAATGGCGGTGAGAGAGGGATTCGAACCCTCGATGGAGCTTTTTAACCCCATACTCCCTTAGCAGGGGAGCGCCTTCAGCCTGCTCGGCCATCTCACCACTCACTGTGTCTGTGGGCGTGCATATTACTAGGTTCTGGAAATATGTCAAATTATTTTTGCAAAAAAATTAAAATTACAGACCGCTTGCCTAGTTACTAATCAAAACGGTGAATTTATAACATTTCTTACATAAAGGCTAAACTTTTCATAGGGTTAGTTTTTTTCATACCAAATTTTATTGATATAGAGCGTCACTTTTCCAACAGGAGTTTCAACTTGAATTTCATCATCAATTTGTTTGCCAATTAATGCTCTTGCAACGGGGGAATCAATCGAAATCCATTGTTTTGCAGGATCAAATTCATCACAGCCCACAATCCGATACTGCTTGATTTCACCCTCTTCATTTTCTAGTTCAACCCAAGCACCGAAAAAGACTTTGCCTTCTTGAGTAGGGTGGTAATCGACAATTTGTAGCACTTCTAAACGTTTTGATAAAAAACGTACACGGCGATCAATTTCACGCAAACGGCGTTTACCATAAATATATTCCGCATTTTCACTACGATCACCTAATGCCGCAGCCTCAGATACCGCTTGTGTGACCTTTGGTCGTTCATCTTTCCAAAGATATTTCAACTCTTGGTCTAATACTTGCCAACCAGAACGAGTTATGTAATTTGATTTTGCCATTAGCTTGCAAACTCCACAATGCCCGTAACTTTTCCTGCTTCATTTACCGCTATTAACGAGTGAATGTGTTTCTCTTTCATATACTCTTCTGCGTGAGCAAGGAAAGTGCTATCTAAAATCGTTTTTGGATTACGGCTCATAATCTCTTGAGCAGTTTTATTTAGGCTTTCTGCACCAAATTTAGCAAGTGTACGACGAATATCACCATCGGTAATAATACCCTGCAATTGCTCATTTTCCATAACAATAGCTACCCCCATTCGTCCTTCATTCATTACATTCAAGCAATCGCTAAAACTGCAAAGCGGACAGATAATAGGCAATTTTTTCTGCATAACATCACGCACACGACAAAGCAACTTTCTACCAAGGCTGCCACCAGGGTGGAAACGAGCAAAGTCTTCCGCTTTAAAATCTCGAGCTTTAATCAGAGCAATCGCTAAGACATCGCCCAATGCCATAGTCACTAAACTTGAGGTCGTCGGGGCAAGATTATTTGGACAGGCCTCACGCTCAATACTAATATCAAGGGTTATATCTGCGTGACGAGCCAATGTTGATTGCAGATTTCCCGTCATTGCAATAATCTTATTCCCAAAATTTTTCAAACTTGGAATCAGTTTATTTACATCATCAGTTTCACCGCTGTAAGAGATTAAAATCACTACATCAATCGGTTTCAACATACCTAAATCGCCGTGAAAGGCTTCCGTTGGGTGTAAAAAGAAACTTGGTGTGCCTGTTGAAGCAAAGGTTGCAACCATTTTCTTACCAACTAATCCTGACTTACCAATACCTGCAACTACAACTCGTCCTTCGCAGTTTAATATCATATCAACGGCTTGATTAAAGGCTTCAGATAAGTGTTGATTGAGGCGAGAAATAGCTTGTGTATAAAGATGTAGAGCTTCATTTGCAATTGGAAGATGGTTCATAACATATCCTAGCTAAAATAAAATATTGAGCGAATTATACGCTAGTTTAAGAAAATAAGCCTATCTAATCTCCATGAAATTATATAGTCGTTCTGCTCTTGATTTATCTATTTTCTCAAGTTGAGATAGTGCTGTTTTTTGCTTCTCAATATCCTTCTTCATATTGGCACATAAGGCGATATTTTCTAGTGTATCTGCTTGATTGTAATAGGCTTCTTGACTGGTTAATGCCGTTTCAAATTGCTGATAGGCTTTGTCGAACTGTTTTTGTTTGCACAGAAAGGTACCGTAGTTATTCAATACATCAGGGCGAACTTGATTGTTTTTGCTCTGTGTTTTACTTAACTTCAAGGCTTGCTGGTAGGCTTCTTCTGCTTTTTGGTTATCGCCAGTTTGTTGGTAATAATAGGCAAGCACAGAGTGCGGTAGGTAGTCTTTTACATCGTGTTCAAGCGCTTTGTCAATGTTCTCTTTCGCTTTTGGAAAATCAGATTGTTCAAGGTAAGCAAGGGCCAAATTAATGCGAGCTTTGACGGCTTCCGAGCGGTTAAAATCCACCTGAGTAGTTTGGTTCGCACAAGCAACAAGCCATAATGCCACGCTACAAGCGGTCAAATTACGGAAAAATTTTGCAAAGGTCATTTGACTTCCCTCTATGTAGCAACTGTGTTTACACACAAAAAAGTTATTCAATTTTGACCCACAGATTCTGTGGATAAGTAGCGTGTAGCATCCCATTTTTCATTGCGTCTAACCAACGCATTCATAATGGTTAGCAGTTTACGCATACACGCCATAATAGCGACTTTCTTCGCTTTGCCTTTTGCAACCAATCGGGTGTAAAAGGCTTTAAAAACAGGTTCAAAGCGAATTGCCGATAGTGCTGCCATATATAAGGCATTACGAACAATCGCTCGACCACCATAGCAAAAGGATTTTCCTTTCCATTGACCGCTTTCCTGTGGATGCGGAATAACGCCAACGAGTGAGGCAATTCTTTTGCTGCTTAGCTTGCCTAATTCCGGCAGGCTTGACATCATCACGGCGACGCAATTTTTGCCAACGCCTTTGATGTCTGAGATAAGGTCAGCTTTATCACTAAAATGCTTACTTTGGTCGTCGATATCTTTATCAAGTTCGGCGATTAATTTATCAAGCATTTCAATGTGTTGTTGGATATTGTCCAACTGGGTTTCGTGGCTTTGTTGCAAACGATTTAGCTCTGCTACTCGCATATCGACAAGCTGACGACGGCGAACCACAAGGGCTTCCAGCTGTTCTTCTTGCTCAGAAAGCGGAACATACAACTGATGCTCTACTTCGCCTTTAAGCTCACAAGTGAGCCCATAGAAAGCGAGATTAACCGCATCTTTTGCATCGGTTTTGGCTCTCGTTTGAGATTTTGCAAACTCACTGGCTTTCAGTGGATTAGCAATAAATACACGATAACCTGCTCGAGCAAGGGCTTTTGCCACGGGGATTTCTAATCCACCCGTTGCTTCAAGCGTTATCAGAGCCACATTAAACTGGCTTAAATAGTCCAAGGTATGTTGAATACCTTTGGCGTTATTGGTTTCGGTTTTGGTCTTTTTCTGATGGGAAAAACCAATCACGAAATTGCGTTTAGCAACATCAATACCACAATAAATCGGAGCGTTCATCGGTAACCTGCCTTGTATTCGGGTTTATATTTCAACTGTTCGGTTTTGCTGATGAAGTTATCCACGCCTACGCTACAGAACGAGTTTTAGCTCTAGGGACACCCAAGCTGTGGATAACGTTATGGTTTATGTTGCTAGTTTACTATAATTTTAATATACAAGGGACACACCGCGTGTGTCCGCCGATACGAATTACGATTGTTGGAACGGACACACGCAGTGTGTCTCTACCTTGAAATATACTACTGATTTTGAACCGCAATCCCTTCGCCGAATTTACGTTTTTCAAAGGTGCGTTTAGTGCGGTCAATCACATCACCTGCAAGTTGCCCACAGGCAGCATCAATATCATCACCACGAGTTTTACGCACTGTCACCGTAAAGCCATATTCCATCAAGGTTTTTTGGAAGCGATCAATACGCGTATTTGAACTCTTCGCATAAGGTGCTTCTGGGAACGGGTTCCACGGGATCAAGTTGATTTTACTTGGGGTATTTTTCAATACATCTGCCAACTGATGAGCGTGTTCCACATCATCATTGACGTGGCTTAGCATCACATATTCAATCGTCACTTTACCGTGATTAGCGTTTGATACTTCTAAGTATTTATTCACTGAATCAATTAACGTTTTAATGTTGTATTTTTTATTCAGTGGAATTAATTCATTACGCAGTTCATCGTTTGGTGCGTGCAATGAAATCGCTAATGCAACATCAATCTGCTCACGCATTTTATCTAACGCTGGTACAACCCCTGATGTTGAAAGAGTCACACGGCGTTTAGATAGACCATAAGCAAAATCATCTAACATAATTTCCATTGCTGGAATAACGTTATTCATATTCAACAATGGTTCACCCATTCCCATCATCACCACATTGGTAATCGGACGAATGCCCGTTACACCAAAGTTACCGATAATTTTTGATGCACGCCACACCTGCCCGATAATTTCAGATACGCTTAAATTACGGTTAAAGCCTTGCTGTGCCGTTGAACAGAAAGTACAAGCCAAGGCACAACCCACCTGCGAAGAAACACACAAGGTGGCACGATCATCTTCTGGGATATATACCGTTTCAATTTGCTGATCGCCAACCCACATCGCCCATTTGATTGTGCCGTCGGCAGAACGTTGTTCTACGGCAACTTCAGGTGCTTTAATCTCAGCGATCCGTTTTAATTTTTCACGCAACACCTTATTGATGTTGGTCATATTATCAAAATTATCTTCACCAAAATGATAAATCCATTTCATCAGCTGATCAGCACGAAATGGTTTCTCGCCCATTTCCGCAAACAGTTCACGCATCTGCTGACGGTTTAAGTTTAATAAGTTAATTTTTTCAGTTTTGGTTGAATTGCAACTTGCATCGGTTGCTTGAATTTGTTCAGACATTGTTTGAAAGCCTCGTTGTTACACGGTTTGTGGCAAAAGGTTAGTTTTGCTGGAATTTAGTTAAATTAAAGGTGGCAATTCTACTGTTGTCTGCTCATTTAGGCTAGTGATTTTTACAAGATTTGAAAAGTTGAAATAATGAATTTTTCGACGGGGATCACAAAAATAGTTCGGCTTGCGATAAACAAGCCGATATTCACTTAAATGCTCGCAATTTGCTCAAATGTTTTTGGTGATTTCTCAACCATTTTTAATAATAAAACCGCTTGTGAAAGATTTAATTTTTGGCGAATGGCTTTCACTTCTTCAGGGGTAATTACTATCGGATCGGGAACTTCTACGACAGTGGTTTTTAGTGTGATTTTGCCTTTTAAATGCAACTCTAATGCTTGCATCCCTTCCATTAGTTCATTAAATAATTTTCCCATATATTACCTCACTAAAGATTTTAAATAGCTTAATGTATTCGCCAAAACCACACGTTCTTCATTAGATAAATCGTCTTGTTGGTTTTTATTGTAGGCGTGGAACAACTAAACTTGTTTCCCTTGCACATAATAGTAATAGATTACCCTAGCTCCGCCTCTTTTTCCTTTTTGTCTAATAATATCTACAATACGCAATTTTCTTAGTCCCCCAGTACCTTGAATAAGCTCTCCCTTATCGGGAAATTTTAATAACTCATTTTGTAATAATCTAAATGTGTCATCGTCAAGATACTTTTTTCTATATTCCTCAAAAGGCGGTAATTCCACAAAAGTGACATTCATTATTCTACTCCTATTTTTAAGTTAAATATACGTTTAAAACGTATAGTTTATGGAAAAACAGAAAAAGCCTAATCGAAATACAAAAAAGGGAAAGAACAAGAGATAAATTTTTCGACAGAGATCGAAAAAATAGTAATAAAGTTAAAAACAAGCGGCTAGATAAGACAAAAAGTTTGTAAAATAAAGTGATTGATGAAAAGTAAGTGGTGGGCGATACCGGTCTCGAACCAGTGACCCCCTCCTTGTAAGGGAGGTGCTCTCCCAACTGAGCTAATCGCCCGAATACCTTGCGGTTTCGACTAGTTTAAACACTTGGATTAAGTGGTGGGCGATACCGGTCTCGAACCAGTGACCCCCTCCTTGTAAGGGAGGTGCTCTCCCAACTGAGCTAATCGCCCACTTAAGATAAGCATTTAAACTAATGGGAAGTTTGAAAGGTTGGTACTTTAAAAAAGTGGTGGGCGATACTGGTCTCGAACCAGTGACCCCCTCCTTGTAAGGGAGGTGCTCTCCCAACTGAGCTAATCGCCCTTTTCAAACTAAATTAGATTGTAACAACGGACTTCAAAAGTTGAAGTGGTGGGCGATACCGGTCTCGAACCAGTGACCCCCTCCTTGTAAGGGAGGTGCTCTCCCAACTGAGCTAATCGCCCGTCGTTGTGGGGTCGCATTATAGAGTTCAAAAATTTTCAGTCAATCCATTTTTGCTATTTTTTACTTGTTCGTTGAATTTTTCGCCCAAATTGCTGATTTTCTACTAGGATTTCCGCTCAAGAGGGGTAAAATACCGAAATCTTTTTGTTTATCAAAATCAAAAAAATATAGGCGATAATATGAAAATTGAAACCCTTTTCCCTTTAGATCCGAATGTAAAAGTGCGTACTCGTTTCGCACCAAGCCCGACAGGCTATTTACACGTTGGTGGCGCAAGAACCGCACTTTATTCTTGGTTGTATACTAAACATAACAACGGCGAATTTGTATTACGCATTGAAGATACTGACCTTGAGCGTTCTACCCCCGAAGCAACCGCTGCGATCATTGAAGGAATGGAATGGCTTAACTTGGCGTGGGAACACGGTCCTTATTTCCAAACAAAACGTTTTGATCGTTATAACCAAGTGATCGATCAAATGATTGAAGAAGGCACAGCATACCGCTGCTATTGTTCCAAAGAGCGTTTAGACGAATTACGTGCAAACCAAGAAGCAAATAAAGAGAAACCTCGTTATGACCGCCATTGCTTAGGCGATCATTCACACGATCCAAGCGAACCGCACGTTGTTCGTTTTAAAAATCCAACAGAAGGCTCAGTGGTCTTTGATGATGCCGTGCGTGGACGCATTGAAATCAGCAACAGCGAATTAGACGACTTAATTATCCGCCGTACCGATGGTGCACCGACCTACAACTTCTGTGTGGTTGTAGATGACTGGGATATGGGCATTACCCATGTTGTCCGTGGCGAAGATCATATCAACAACACACCACGCCAAATCAACATCTTAAAAGCGTTAGGAGCAGAAATTCCAACTTACGCGCACGTTTCGATGATTAACGGCGATGATGGTCAGAAACTCTCTAAACGTCACGGTGCAGTCAGCGTAATGCAATATCGTGATGATGGCTATTTACCGGAAGCCTTAATTAACTATCTTGTGCGTTTAGGCTGGGGACACGGCGACCAAGAGATCTTTACTCGTGAAGAGATGATCGAATTATTCGATATTCATTCTGTAAGCAAATCGGCAAGTGCCTTTAACACTGAAAAATTGCAGTGGTTAAATCAACATTATATGCGTAGTTTGCCTGCAGACTATGTCGCAAAATACCTTGAATGGCATATGAATGCTCAGGGGATTGATTTCTCTCAAGGAGCTGCATTAGCAGAGATCATTCCAGTCTTAAGCGAACGTGCAAAAACCTTAAAAGAATTAGCAAGCCAAAGCCGTTATTTCTATCAAGAATTTGATAGCTATGATGAAAAAGCGGTAGCGAAAAACTTCAAAGCAGAAGCAGTTGCACCACTTGCGAAATTATTGGAAAAACTGACCGCTTGTGATGATTGGAGTGTTGAAAATATCCACGATGCAATGAACCAAACTGCCGCAGAGCTTGACATCGGTATGGGTAAAGTGGGTATGCCATTCCGCCTTGCAGTAACAGGCTCAGGGCAGTCGCCATCTATGGATATTACTGCGAAGTTAGTTGGTAAAGAGAGAACGCTTGCGCGTATTCAAAAAGCGATTGCGTTTATTGAAGCGCAGAACTAGTTAGTTTTTAATCAATTAATCTATTTCCATTGTTTTCAGATTGACAGAAAAAAAGCGAGAGCATATCATTTCTCGCAATTTTGGGGATATAGCTCAGTTGGGAGAGCGCTTGAATGGCATTCAAGAGGTCGTCGGTTCGATCCCGATTATCTCCACCAAATTGATTTCAGCAGATCTAGACAAACATAATATAAAGCCTTGAAATGTAAAAACTTCAAGGCTTTTTTATTTCTCTTTTTTGTTGGATGTGAACAAAAAGGTATAGTAGACAAAAATAGCGGAGTTTTACGGCACGGAGCTGTAAGCAATAAAATAAGATTGTTATGCTTCAGCATAATAACATTACTCACAAATACTGAAATAGATGAATCTAACAGTAACGCAGACACCCAAATAGTGATCCTCTATCACTCCTTGAATGGTTGGGGCTGGTAATAACACGATGGTAAATAGAATTCTTTTTTGCTCTCTATTTTGTACTTTTATCTTAACAACCTCTGACTATTTAACACAACAGTCACAGACGACAAAGCCATAGCAACTGCCGCAATCATCGGGTTTAATAACCAGCCAGTAAAAGGATAAAGTACACCGCAAGCAATCGGAATGGCAATGATATTGTAAATAAAGGCACCGACTAGGCTCTGTTTCATATTCTGTACAACCTGTTTTGAGAAGGGCAAAATTGCTGCTAGTGGTTGTAATCCCGATTGCATTAATGAGAGATCCGCAGTTTCTATCGCAATTTCACTACCATTGTACATTGCAACACCGACATTCGCTTGAGCTAATGCGGGAGAATCATTGATCCCATCACCGATCATTGCCACCTTCCGCCCTTGCTGCTGTAACTTCGTTATTTGTTCAGCTTTCTGCTCCGGCAACACTTCTGCAATCACTTCATCTAAACCCAATGTTTCGGCATAATAGTTTGCTGTAGCTTGGCGGTCGCCTGTGAGCATTATGCAGCGATAGCCCTGCTGTTTAAATTGTGTAATAACCGCTTGGCTTTCAGGGCGAAGTTGATCTTGCAAATAGATCACGCCAATGAGCTGTTCATTGAGTGAAACGAAAACTTGCGTAGTCAAATCTTGCTCTTCACAAAAGTCAGAAGCAACAAATTGCCGATTGCCTACTTTTACATTGTTTTCTCCCACTTGAGCTGAAATCCCTAAACCTTTGGCAACTTTTATGTTACTCGCAGGATAAGCGGTCAGATCAGGGTGATATTTTACAATCGCTTTAGCAATCGGGTGAGCCGTTTGCTGTTCAAGGCTTTTGGCTAAACGTAGTACTTCGTCAGCAGATACATTGCCTAAAGTGTTAATCTGTGTAACCTGCATTTCGCCAGTGGTAAGGGTTCCTGTTTTGTCAAACACCAAAGTATCAATTTCACTACTCGCTTGTAGTGCTTCAATATTTCTTACTAATACACCCAATTCAGCCGAACGAGCGACCCCTGCAATGGTGGAAAGTGGAATAGCCAATCCTAAGGCACAAGGGCAAGCGATGATTAAAACTGTTGTGAAAATAGATAATGCAAAGGCAAAATCCTGACCTAATGCCAACCAAACTAATGCACTGAACAAGGCAATACTCACCACAATAGGCACAAACACCGTCGCAACCTTATCGACCCATTGTGCTAATGGTGGTTTAGAGGATTGTGCATGACGGACTGCGGAAATAATCCGAGCTAGTGCAGTTTGCGAACCCACTTGCTCGGCAAGATAAATACCAGCACCATCTTGAACAATGGTTCCAGCTCGCACTTTATCGCCTACTCGTTTCTCAACAGGTAACGCTTCGCCTGTGAGCATTGATTCATCTACCCATAATGAACCGCTCTGCAACACGCCGTCCACGGCAAATCTGTCTCCTGTCAGAGCCTGAATCCGCATCTGTGGTTTGATACCTTTAGTTGAAATGGTTTTTGTAATTTCTCCGTCAAAAACAACCGCTTGCTGCGGTGCTAAATCCAGCAATTTTTCTAAGGCAAGCGATGAACGCTGTTTTACTTTTAACTCAAGATATTTTCCTAGATTGAGAAAGCCGATGATCATCACACTGGCTTCATAGTACAAATGGGAATGGGATTGAGGAAATAGCGTTAAATACAGCGAATAAAGAAAGGCAACGCCTGTGCTAATTGCAATTAAGGTGTCCATCGTGGCTGCACGATGTTTTAGACTTGTCCATGCCCCTGTAAAAAAGTGTTTGCCGCTAAAAAACATAGTGCTGGCGGTGATGACCGCCCAAGCAAACCAAAGCGGACGATTTTCTACAGTTGGCGACGTACCGAACCACATTCCGTATGCCATTAACATTACCCCAACCGCTAATGCAACAGTAAATTGACGACGCTTCTGGGTTAAGGCTGCTGCAGTTTGGGCTTGCTGCTTTGCCCGACGAATTTCTTCGCTTTCTAGCAATTCTGCACCGAAACCGATTTTTGTCACCGCTTGTACTACCGCATCAGCCGTGACCTTACCTTGTACAAAGGCAGTTTGATCAGCTAAATTGACTGACGAGCCTCTCCAACAATTTGTGTAAATACCTGTGTCTGAATGTATTATCTCAGAAACAGGTATTTACACAAATTGTGGGAGAGACTTTTTTAAGCTGCTTTTTTGCAACAAATTTGTCTATTACACCATTTTCGTCCATTTAACTTTAGGCTAGATGTTTATTTATATACCGAATGATACAGTTTTCTTAAACTATCTAAACGTGCAATAACTGTTTTTGCTTCCGTTAAATTACCTTGACTTGCTAAGTTTTTTGCTTGAGCAACCACATCGATGACTTCTTGCATACCTTGTTGATAGCCTTTGAATTTCTCTTGATCGCCATCTAAGCTATTTGGCATAGTTGCTTGGGCTTTTTTAGACACTTCAATAAATTTATCGGCATTTTGCGTAAATTCTTCAGCTGTTTGGGCATTCGTTAATAGGTTAATTTGGCGTTTCATTTGAAACATTTCCATTGATACACCGCTTGCCACGACATTTGCTGAAACTGCCAATACTAAAATAGATAATAAATGTTTAAACTTTAACATTATTCACTCCAAATAAATAAAAAAGACGTGGGAAAATTCCCACTCCCTTATATCAGATTTCAAAAATTAAGCAAGATTAGCCTCGATATTTTTGGAAAACTAAGCAAGCGTTTGTACCGCCAAAGCCGAAGCTGTTAGACATTACGGTTGTTAATGCTTTGTCTTGGCGTTCTGTCACGACATTCACACCTTGTGCTTGTTCATCAAGTTCTTCAATGTTGATACTTGGTGCAATGAAATCGTTATCTAACATTAATAGCGAGTAGATCGCTTCGTGAGCACCTGCTGCACCTAATGAGTGACCAGTCATTGATTTAGTTGATGAAATCGCTGGGGTTTTATCGCCAAAGACATTTTTGATTGCACCTAATTCTTTCACATCACCCACTGGTGTTGATGTACCGTGTACGTTGATGTATTCGATTTCGCCTTTAACTGTTGCCATCGCTTGTTTCATACAACGTTCCGCACCTTCACCACTTGGGGCAACCATATCGTAACCGTCTGATGTTACACCATAGCCTACGATTTCCGCATAAATTTTTGCACCACGAGCAAGGGCGTGTTCAAGCTCTTCAACCACAACAACAGCACCACCACCTGCGATGACGAAGCCGTCACGGTTGGCATCGTAAGCACGAGAAGCTTTAGTTGGGGTTTCGTTGTATTTAGTTGAAACTGCACCCATTGCATCAAATTCCGTTGCACATTCCCAAGATAGCTCTTCAGCACCACCCGCGAAAACCACATCTTGTTTGCCTAATTGGATTAACTCCATTGCGTGACCGATACAGTGTGCAGAGGTTGCACAAGCAGAGCTGATAGAGTAGTTTACACCACGAATTTTATAAGGGGTTGCTAAGCAAGCAGATACACTTGAAGCCATTGTCTTAGTTACGGCATAAGGACCAACTGCTTTTACGCCACGAGGACCACGCACTGCATCACAAGCCACTAATTGACTATGTGCAGAGCCTGTGCCTGCACCGATAACTAAACCGGTACGGTCGTTAGACACTTGCTCTTCGGTTAAACCTGAATCTTCAATCGCTTCTTTCATTGAAAGGTAAGCATAAGCTGCAGCATCGCCCATAAAACGGTATACTTTACGGTCAATTAATTCTGCCGGGTTTAATTTAATCGTCCCTGCAATTTGGCTACGCATACCCACTTCAGCAAATTTAGGTACAAATTCAATGCCTGATTTACCTTCTTTTAATGAAGCTAATACTTCTTCTTTGTTATTACCGATACTCGAAATAATGCCGATACCTGTGATGACTACTCTTTTCATTCTTTTTCCTCTATGAATATAAATCACGAAAACTTGGCTATTTTACACTACTTTGCCACTAAGTTCGCAATATAAATGTAAACGAGCGGTCAGATCCGATCTGTTTTATACAAAAAAAGCAGGAACCTGGGAGCTTATACTCTTCATTGAAGTCTAATTATTTAACAATTTGCATCAATTCATCAAAATTACTCACTACATCATAGCGGATTTTTTGTTCGGTAGTATTTTGGTTAAGTATGTCAAAGAAACGTTTAGCACTTTTGATCCTATTGTATTCATTAAAACGGAGTTCGCCTTCTTCACTTGTGCCTTTTGTTTCAGCGATAAAATAAATCTGACGAGTTTGTTGTTGCTCAAACACAATTGCCCAGTCAGGATTGTAATTGCCGAAAGGTGTTGGAATATGGAAACTGTCTGGTAATTTCGCATAAACTATGACTTCACTAGCATTATCCAAAGCTTCAGCAAACGTAGTTTCAATGACAGAATCTGTCGGAACATATTCCCAAATATGTCGTGTAGCTTTAAATGCCTCTTTTTTTATCTCATTGCTAATAAAAATCTCGCTGTCAGGATAACCTTGCTGCAACGGATGATAGGTCAGATTTTGAATGACCATATTGGCTTGTTGCTCATTAATAATTCGGCTGACTTCACGAATAAAGGCCTCAGGGTTATATTTATACTGTGCAAAAATTGCATTATTGATACCTTTTAAAATTTCAACAATAGTACGGCGAGTCAGATTCGTTTTATTGGCAACTTCCCCAATTAAATCATAAGTAACTTGCGAGTTTGCCGACATTGCTGTTTTTTCTGTTTGAGTACGATATTCCCCAAAACTCTCTTTTACTTTTAAGTCATTATAGTCAATTTGTTCTTTTTGTGTTGTTGTACCCAATTTATAACTAATTGATTCAACAAAACGATTATCCCGTTCACAAGCGATTCGGGTAATTTGAGATATACTATCAGCAATTAATTTTTCACTATCTAACTGAATTTCAAATACAGCTTTATGATTGATTCGTTGCCATAATGCTTGAAATTCTTTTCGTTGTAGATTTGTTTTATTAATAGGATTCATTATTTTTTGACTACTGTTTTCAACCATACCTTCAAGGGCTTTTGGATCGAACACTCCATCAATCAATGTAAATATATGTGTTTGGTACGCGGTTAAATTATCTGGTAATTTTGCAAAATTTTGCTCCTGCTTAGCTTGATGATAGTTATCGGTAATCTGATCGTTATCATCAATATAATCATTTTTTAATAGATAGCGATAAATCTGTTTTGCTTCTTGTTCACTAATTTGATGTTTTTTGCCATCGTTGAGAATAATAACCTTGCCTGTAAAATAAGCTTCATCCGCTTTGCTCGGACGGCTTGAAATTGCTTCTAGCATTTCTGCTTCTAAATTTTTCACAAAGGTTTTATAGCTTTCATTCGTGACAACAGTTAAGTTATTGATTTGATGTATTTCTCGGCTATTTTCTCCCAAATATTTAGCATCCATTCGTTCCCCTTTATTATTCACTGCTAAACGTAATCCTCGTCCGACTTCTTGACGGCGGGAAATATCATTATCAGAATATTTTAAAATACAAATGGTAAATACGTTGGGGTTATCCCACCCTTCACGCAAAGCGGAGTGAGAGAAGATAAAACGAGTAGGTTCTTCAAAGGAAAGTAATCGTTCTTTGTCCTTCAAAATCAAATCATAAGCATCGCTATCATTAGAAATCTGTGCCTCTTCAGCTTTCTTATCTAAGCTTGGATCAACCATTCTTTTTGATTTTTTATCAATAGAAAAATAGCCATTATGGGTTTTATTCACATCAATATTTTGCAAATAGTTCCAATATCCGTATCCATCTAAATCCAATTCAGAAAACTCATTGATAACTTGCTTATATTGCTCTTTAAAAATACGAACATATTCACCATCAATAGGGTTATTGTCTTCATCATATTGACGATATTTGGCAACTTCATCAATAAAGAATAGACTTAGTACCTTAATGCCACGATCGAATAATTGGCGTTCTTTTATTAAATGTGAGCGAATAGTTTCACGAATCTGAATGGTTCGCACAGCTGTCTCATTGACATCTCCCAACGCTTCACCGATATGAATTTTAACGCCATTAGTAAAATACACGGTGCTTTCTCGAAAATTAATATCCTCTACCACATAGCGGTGATATTGTTGTGCTTTGGTAATTTCAAATAAATTATCGCCTTTACTGATTTTACGAATTTCTCGTTTAAAACCATTTTTAGTTGCTATTTCTAATTCTAAGCGGGCAATTGGTAAAGATTTCGAAATTTCAATATTTTCTAAATATAAATAACCGCTTGTACCAGAAAGATTTTGGACTTCAATTCCCTTTACAGTAATTTTTTTAACTAATTTTTGGTTATAAGCATTAAGAGCATCAAGACGATAAACTAAGTTATAGTTACGTTTATGTGTTGCAGAATAACGTAAAATAAATAGCGGATTAAAATTTGCTAATGATTGCAACGTTTTATCCGCTTGCATTTTCTGTGGTTCATCTAAAATTAAAATTGGACGATTTTTGCGAATAACATCAATCGGACGGCGAGATTGAAATTCGTCCAATTCTTCATAAATTCGGCGTTGATCCTTACCTGTTGCATTAAAAGCTTGGACATTAATAATCATTACATTAATGCCACTATCAGCACTGAAATTTTCCAAATGATGTAATGATTTTGAATCATAAATGAAACAGCGAGCTTTTTTGCCATATTCCTGCTGGAAATGTTCTTCCATCAGTTTAAAGCTTTTATCTACACCTTCACGAATCGCAATGCTTGGTACGACAATAATAAATTTTGACCACCCATAGTGTTTGTTTAGTTCAAACATTGTACGGATATAACAATAAGTTTTCCCGGTTCCTGTTTCCATTTCAATATCAATATTGAGCTGGCTAGAAGTTAAATTTTTGCCTTTACCATTATCGTCAGTGATAAGTTTATCGGAAGGGGTTAAACCACTTTCACCTTGTACTTTTTGAATATTACTCAGTACATTGTTTAAATGAGTGATAGGAGCATTACGAAATCCGATATCACCATTTACGATATCCTCGTCAAAACTTCCCGCTTGTGATGGCATATTTAAGCTAAGTTGAATTTTAGAGCCTTTATTTAAGCCTTTATCTCGTTGATAGCGATGACCTGTTGATTTAGGTTGACCTGTAAAACAATCTACCACTGCTTTGGCTGCTGCAAGTTGATAACCTAGGGTTCTAAATTGAAGTTTCATTTTATTCCCCCTTTATAAAAAACGTACTTCTGTATCTGGTGATAGTTGTTTAAACCGTTCTTTAATATTGGTTTTATCGTGATCGGCAATAATAGCAGATTCGCAGGAGACTACTCGTAAAGGCATCGCTTGAGCAATCACATTGATTATCTCAGGAGTAAGCGGATCAAAACAGGCAACAAGGCTATTTTCTCCTACAAAGTAGATCGTTGCGTTATCAATAGTTTTACGCGTAATGGATAGGGAAAGCTCAATGCCCCAGTCAAGCATCACTTGAAATAAGAGATCTTCTGCCGAACGATCTTCTTTAATATGAGAAGTCATTTGATCAAGCAGAGATTGGGAAAGTTTATCAGGTGTGTAATACACATCCTTCATATTAGTAGAGTCAATTTTTAAGACTCTAAAGCCAATATCTAGTTGTGGAGTTGAATTTATTAAAGCATAATCTTGGCGATCCGATCCGATCCGTCTGCTCTGCGATAATTCTATTTCCTGCACGGCGAATGCGTTCTTTGGAAATCTCCGATACTAATGGTTTTAGATTGTTATCTATACAGAATTTATAACTTTCTTTTTGTGAATCTACTTTTTCACTAAGTTTTTCAGGTAATTGTACTAGAATATATTTTCTGTTTCCACCATCAATAGAGTTCTGTAAATTTACAGCATGGGCTGTTGTTCCAGAACCAGCGAAAAAATCCAGAATAATTGAATTTTGAGTATTAATACTTTGTAAAATTCTTTTTAAAAGAGCTAATGGTTTTTGACCATTTTCAAATGGTATAGATTCATTTTCTTTATTTAGATTTATTGTGGATATATCTAGCCATATGTCTCCTATATATTCTTCTATGTACTTTTCAAGGAATAACATTTCTTTATTTTCCCATTTATATACTTCTTTTCCATCATCATTAATGATTTTACATATTTTAGGACTGTTTGGGTTTTCTTTTAAATACTTATCGATAGTTTTACTATTAGTTCTATATATAACTCTATAAGCATTCTCTATTTTCCAATCATTAAATTCTTTTTCACTTTTTCTAGATACATCTATATGTTTAGATATAGGGGTTATTATCCAGTCTTCACATCTATCTTGAATATTTTCAATAAAATATGAATAGTATTTCAGATAGTTTTCTAGAGTTTCTTTATTCTTTTGTCTTTTTTCAATTATTAATTCTGATATGTTAGAATCTTTAGCATATATTAATAGAAATTCCTTGATTTTAGGATATTTTTTCATATGCTTCATTTTTACGCCAGATAGTTCACTCATTTTAATTGAGATATTGTTTATGAGATTATTTTCTCCAAAAACCTCATCACAAATTCTTTTTAAATTTGCTTGTTCATTATCATCTATAGAAATAAAAATAACACCATCATCACTCAGTAAATTTCGAGCTAATTTAAGGCGACTGTACATCATAGATAGCCAATCGGAGTGAAAACGTCCATTGCTTTCTGTATTAGCAGTTAGACGATTACCTTCTTCATCAATTTGGTTAGATCTTTCCAAAAAATCATTATAATTTTCTGTAAAATCATCGTTATAGATGAAATCATTTCCAGTGTTGTAAGGCGGATCAATATAAATCATTTTTATTTTGCCAAGATAGGTTTCTTGTAGTAGTTTTAAAGCATCTAAATTGTCACCTTCAATAAATAAATTTTGTGTGGTATCAAAATTAACACTTTCTTCTCTGCAAGGGCGAAGAGTTTTTGCAATAGGTTCGTTGGCAGCCAAAATAGCCTGTTTTTTTCCAACCCAGTCTAAGCGATAACGCTCTTGATTTCCTTCGACTAAGACTTCAGAAAGTTCTTGTCGAAGTAAGTCAAAATCTACACCTTTTATTATTTCTCCTTGCTCATTACGCATTTCAGTAATGCAATTTGGAAAAAGAGCGGTCAGTTTTTCAATATTTTTTGCAACCAAATTCTCGGTGTGCATTTTGAGTTCAGTGGACATAAATACTCCATATTCTTTTAGTCTAAACAATATTATTTAATCAAAAATAAGAAAGCTGTTTTTCAAGTTCTTTTAATTTTAAATTAATCTCTACTTTACGATTGAACTGCTTTTCAGCTTTAAGTTTCTTTTTAAGTTGATTTATTTCTTGATGTATATGTTCCAATTTTTTATTTAATGCTAATTTCTCTTCAATAGATGATAATGTATCTGTATTAATTGGTAATAATTCAGAAATGATATGCTCATATAAATCAACTAAATGTAAAAACAGTGGCAGGTTAGAACGTTCATTTTCTTCAAACCATTTTGAACGATAATAACTGCCTATGACTGTTTTCAATTTATTTGTTGGATTTCCTTTATCACAATATCAACTGTTGACGCATATCTCTACCGTCTTTTGTTCGCTTATTAAAAGCTTCATAAGCTTCAGCAATGGGCGTTGAATTTGCGGGCAATATCTAACAGGTGTTTAGCTTTAGTGTAATCATAAACTACTTTACCGTTTTTTTGAATATAAACAATATAATAAGGGTAAAGGCGATTTGGATTGTTATGTTGGTTGTCTGTATGGCGAGATTTTAGAGTAAAAATAACTCCTGTAATTATTTATTTGAGAACGAATATCTTCACCAAGAATAGAGTTAATATTATCAATAATTTTCATAGGACAAGATCAATAAGAAGAAATCATGCCTTATTTTAAACAAAACAAGTTGCTTTGTCTTATATATAAAACTTAGCAACTTGTTCTTTGGGCAAGAATTTTTAGGTATTAATTACGCCGCAAACGGATCACGCAAAATCATGGTTTCAACACGGTCTGGGCCTGTTGAAAGAATATCGACTGGTACACCTAACACTTCTTCAATGCGTTTGATGTAGTTGATCGCATTTTGCGGTAAATCTTCTAATTTAGTTACACGGAAAGTATTCTCTTTCCAACCTGGTAAGGTTTCATAAATCGGTTCAACCCCTTCCCAGTTTGCCGCCGCAAGCGGTGAGTATTCTACGATTTCGCCATTTTGTAATTTGTATGCGACACAGATTTTTAATTCCTCAAAGCCATCAAGTACATCTAATTTAGTCATGCAGAAGCCTGAGATTGAGTTAATTTGAATTGCACGGCGAACAGCAACGGCATCAAACCAACCACAACGACGTGGGCGACCTGTGACCGCACCAAATTCGTTACCTTTACGAGCAATTTCTGCACCGACTTCATCGAACAGTTCGGTCGTAAATGGACCAGATCCCACACGGGTACAGTAAGCTTTAATGATACCTAATACATAATCTAAATTACGAGGCCCGAAGCCAGAACCTGTTGCAATACCACCAGCGGTGGTATTTGAACTGGTTACAAATGGATAAGTACCGTGGTCAATGTCTAACATTGTGCCTTGCGCACCTTCAAATAGGATATTGTCGCCGTTGGCACGAGCTTTGTGTAATAGGGTTGTAATATCTGCAACCATACCTGTGATGATGTCTGCTACCGCAAAAACATCATCTAAGGTTTTTTGGTAATCGACTGGCTCAACTTTGTAGTAGTGAACCAGTTGGAAGTTGTAGTATTCCAAAATAGTTTTTAATTTTTCCGCAAAGGCTTCACGGTTGAATAGATCGCTGACACGCAGACCACGACGAGCGACTTTGTCTTCGTAAGCAGGGCCGATACCACGGCCCGTTGTGCCGATTTTGTTTTTACCTAACGCCGCTTCACGAGCGTGATCCATTGCAACGTGATATGGCAAAATTAGTGGGCAAGCCTCAGAGATTTTTAAGCGGTCACGCACATTAATACCACGGGACTCTAATTCGCCCATTTCTTGCATTAATGCTGAAGGGGAAAGAACTACGCCGTTGCCGATTAAGCAGGTCACGTTTTCACGCAAAATACCTGATGGAATAAGGCGAAGTACGGTTTTTTCGCCGTTGATAATTAAGGTGTGACCTGCATTGTGTCCACCTTGGTAACGAACCACATATTTCACACGATCCGTTAATAAATCTACGATTTTGCCTTTACCTTCATCGCCCCATTGAGCCCCAAGGATTGCAACACTTTTACCCATAATAAATTGCCTCTTTTAGTTAGGTTTAGTGAATGTCAAAAGCATACAAGCGATTAGATTTTTTTGGTTGTTACAGTTACGCTAAACCTCAATCTTTCAGGCATACTGTAGGGACACACTGAGTGTGTCCTCAATATGATCTTTTATGAGCGGACACACTCAGTGTGTCCCTACATTTTGGTTAATATAAACTGTTATATAACAACCTAAAATTTTACAACCTCGTTGTAGCTTTCTATTTTAAAGATAAAAAAGACCCGCTTTATCGGGTCTTTGGATACAACTATTTTGTAGGTGCTTTCATAAAGCGGAAAAATTCGCTGTCTGGTTTAAGCAACATCATATTGTTTGAGCCTGCGGCAAAACTTTCTTCGTAAGCCTTCAAACTACGCACAAAACTGTAAAACTCAGGTTCTTGTTTAAATGCTTCAGCATAGATTTTAGCCGCTTCTGCATCACCTTGACCTTTCAGCTCTTCGGCGGTTTTATTTGCATTGGCTAAAATCAGCACCACTTTTTTATCAACATCAGCACGAATAAATTCTGCTTTTTCTTCACCTTGTGAACGGTGTTCACGAGCAACGGCAGCACGTTCAGCTTGCATACGTTGATAAATTGACGCAGATACTTCATTTGGTAAGTTGATCTGTTTTACACGCACATCAACCACTTCAATCCCTAAACGTTCTGCACCATCTTCGCCGTCATTTAAGGCTTTTTGAGCGCCAGCCATCAGCTCGCCACGAGAGCCTGAAACGATGTCCTTGATTGTACGAGAACCGATTTCTGAACGTAAACGGTCATTGACTTTACGTTGTAATAAGGTTGAAGCTTTTTGTGTATCGCCACCAGTTGAAGTATAAAATTGACCAAAATCGCTGATTTTCCATTTCACATAAGAGTCCACCAGCAAGTCTTTTTTCTCGACGGTGACAAAGCGGTCTTCTTGTCCATCAAGGGTTTGAATACGAGCATCTAAGGTTTTTAGCTGATCGATAACAGGCACTTTAAAGTGTAAACCTGGTTCATACACAATCACTTTATTATCGGCATCACGATGCACTTTGTTGAAACGCAACATAATGCCTCGCTGACCTTCTTGTACTACGACAACCGATTGGAAAAGGATAAATGCAACAACGGATAGCACAGGTAAAAGTAATTTACGCATTCTTAAAATCTCCCTTTACGCACAGGCTCACTCTGTTCCACCGCTGGCAATTGTGCCAGGCTGACAGGTTGAGCAAGTTGCGGCTGTTGTTGAATAACAGGTTGTGATGATGGCGTTTTTACTGCTTCATTTACTGTCGGTTTAGCCATTAATTTATCAATAGGTAACACCGTTAGATTATTGCCGTTTGAGCTATCTACCATTAACTTCGGTGTATTTTTCATCACTTTTTCCATTGTTTGAATATATAAGCGGTCACGAGTAACTTCTGGTGCGGCTTTATATTCAGGCAATAATTGAATAAAGCGTTGTACTTCACCTTGAGCATTTAACACAACTTGCTCTTTGTAGGCATTTGCTTGCTCTAAAATACGTTGTGCTTGACCACGAGCAATTGGCTCTTGCCCTCTTGCGTAGGCTTCGGCTTCACGAATTAAACGCTGTTCATCTTCTTGAGCTTTGATTGCATCATCAAATGCCGCTTTTACTTCTTCTGGTGGACGTGCGTATTGGAAGTTCACGTCAGTGATCAATAATCCCATATCATAATTTTTGATAATATCACGCAAGGCATTCCACGTTTTTTCACGCACAATCGCACGCCCTGTGGTTAAAATATCGTCCATTGTCATATGTCCGATCACATAACGCAATGCACTGTCGGTCGCTTGTTTCAAGCTATCATCAGGCTTAGTTACGCTAAAGAGATATTTCGCAGGATCTTCAATACGGTATTGAACAGTCATTTCTACCAACACCATATTTTCATCTTGGGTCAGCATAGAGCCGTTAGTTCTCAGTTCTAACACACGTTCAATATTCACTGGCGTTACATTATCAATAAAAGTCGGTTTCCAGTTTAGACCCGGTAAAACAATTTCGTGTAATTTGCCAAAACGGGTAACTACGCCACGTTCTGCTTCTTGAACAGTATAGAACCCCGAAGCTCCCCATACCACTAAGCCTAAGCCGAGTAAGACAGGCAAGAATTTCCCTGCAGAAACAGGCGGACGGTTATTTTGGTTTGAACCATTGCCTTTACCGCCACCCATTTTTCTCAATAAGCTATTAAAAACTTCCTCTAAATCAGGTGGTTGCTGTTCATTTGATTGCTTATTCGGCTCTTTTTCTTGACCCGATGGTTGTTTTTGTTCAGGCTTTTTTTGCCCTGGTTTACCCCAAGGATCTTGCTGATTGCCTGATTCGTTCCACGACATAACGTTCTCCAAAGTTAAATTTTTCTTCGCAAATGTTAATAAAATGCAAGCGTTTGATTGTACCTATTTACAAAACTTTTGGCTAGATTGAATGTGTAAATTATTTTATCGTCACTTAGCAATATATAACGTACAATAAAAAATATCGGATATATGTTTGCTCCTATTCAATATAATGAAAAAACATGACTAAAATCAGCCTAGTTTAAATATGTGAAAGATAATTAATGAATAAGAGAGGAAAAATGTATAAGCACCTTTGGCTTTCTAATTTTTTTGGTCGAAATATCGCTGATCTGGATCTTATTAGTAAAGGGAGCAACTCGGATTTAGTTCTCGCTGATTTCTCTCTCATTCAAACAAAATTGCCAAGCTGGGCAATAACGGAAATAGCTTGGGTGCAGCAGCAAGATTTTCAGTTTGTAGAAGGTGAGATTGTTTTTGAATATGATCTTGCACATTTTTCACCTGAACTGACCGCTTGTCGTGTGGCAACGGAACAGGATTTGGTTCAACTTGAACCCTTTTCGCATTTGTTTTCACAAACGCGTTTTCGTTCGCCTTGGTTTTCATTGTTAGAAAATCGTCGATTTTATTGGCAATGGATTAAAAATGCAGTTAAGGGAGAATTTGACGATATTTGTTTACTCAGTGAAGCCACAAGCGGTGAAATACAAGGGATGATTACCCTTCGAGTAAAAGAGACTACGGCACATATTGGCTTGTTGGCGGTCGCAGAAAAATGGCGAAAGCAGGGGGTTAGCTATCGCTTATTAATGAATGCGATCGCTTGGGCGAAACGTCAGCAAGCGACGAAAATGGTGATTACCACCCAGCTGAGCAATTTAGCTGCAATTCGGCTTTATCAACGCTTAAACGGAAAAATCAGCGGCACTTATTATTGGTTTTATCGATGATGCAAAACATTCCTTTTAACCGACCGCCTGTATTAGGTACAGAGCTAAATTATATCCAGCAAGCGATCTGTTCAGATAAGCTATCTGGAGATGGTCACTTTACCCGTCTATGTGAGCAATGGCTTGAACAACGGTTTCACGCACATAAAGTGTTACTGACACCTTCTTGTACGGCGGCGCTAGAAATGGCAGCGATTTTACTTGATATTCAATCGGGTGATGAAGTGATTATGCCAAGCTATACCTTTGTTTCTACGGCAAATGCCTTTGCACTGCGTGGGGCGAAAATCGTGTTTGTAGATGTTCGACCGGATACGATGAATATCGATGAAGCCTTGATAGAACAAGCGATTACCCCCAAAACGAAGGTAATTGTCCCTGTACATTATGCGGGTGTGGCGTGTGAAATGGATAGCATTATGGCATTGGCACAGAAATATCGCTTATGGGTGGTAGAAGATGCGGCTCAAGGGATTAATGCGTTTTATAAAGGGAAAGCACTTGGCACGATTGGGCATATTGGCTGTTACAGTTTCCACGAAACGAAAAATATCACCGCAGGGGGAGAAGGCGGGGCGATTGTCATTAATCAGCCTGAACTGACCGCTCGTGCTGAAATTATTCGAGAAAAAGGCACAGATCGTCAGCAATTTTTTCGTGGCGAAGTAGATAAGTATAGTTGGCGAGATCTCGGCTCAAGTTTTTTAATGTCAGAAATACAAGCGGCTTACCTTTATGCTCAGTTACAAGGGTTAGAACAAATCCAACAAAAACGGCAGATGATTTGGCAATGTTATTTTGACGCATTACAGCCTTTGGCAGAGAAAGGGATTGTGGAATTGCCCTACATTCCCCAAGAGTGCCAAGCAAATGCCCATCTGTTTTATATAAAATGGCAAAATCTCAAGGTGCGAACGGATTTTATTAATGCAATGAAATCAAAAGGAATTTTGACGGTCTTCCATTATGTGCCATTATATTCAAGCCCTGCAGGGCAGCAGTTTGGCCGATTTTGTGGAGAAGACAAATGGACGACTAAAGAGAGCGAGCGGTTAGTGAGATTGCCACTGTTTTTTAATATGCAAAATGAAAGTATTGAACATGTAATTAGGGCAATATTGTTTTGGAAATCCTGATATATTCTCTTAAAGGAATGTCTCAGGATTTGAGCTAAGGTGAAGACTTTTTCTTTATACCATCGCAATTAGGTTATATAGAAAATTCTGCAGAATCACACCGCTTATATTTGTCGATATTCTACACCTGCCACGAAATAAACGCCCAACGGGCTTGATCGTGGCTGATTTTTTGTTGAGATTGCTGTTTTTGCTGATAGAAGGCCTGTAATTTTTGTCGTTCTAGTTCGGTTAATGTCCCTAGCGAAAACTCTACGGCATTTTGCAGATCTTGGTATGTTTCCCCTTGAAAGCCCCCTGTTTCTCCCTGTAAAAAGTCAGTTCTGCCTGAATACCACGCTGATAAAGACGGTTTAACAGATAGATATAAAAGGCGTAAACTTGTTTGCATAAACGGGCTAGGGGAATGGCAAGCGTTCCCGGCCCTGAGCCAATATCCAATACGCTATCTGTTGGTTCAATCTTCATTTTATCTAGAAATTGACGGGTATAACTGTTCTCTTTTTCAACAAAAGTTTCGGCAAATCTAACCGCTTTCTTATCCTATTTCTCAGCGGTAACATCATGATAACGACATGCAATCAGATGTTGTTTATAAAGTTGAGCAAAATCAATGTCGTAGAATGAATTCATGTTATTCCTTAAAAGGTAAATGTTGAGCCAAACTCGCCATATCAATACGATAGGTTTTGGCTAATTGATGAAGAGTAAGCATATCGGCTTTTTTCCCTTGTTGAAAGGCTGGCTGATGTTGCTTATCTAAAATCACAACGCTATCTGCAAGGTAATCGGCGTGCTGTAAAGGGAAATAAACTTTGATGCGCTTGCGGCACATAGGCAATTTGTTGGGCTAACTGTTGTGGTGAATAGGTAACAAGCGGTTGGTTTGCAAAGAAAATTTCCCTATGCAATTTTGCTTGAGTACCCAATAACGTGCGTAAAAAGGTACTTTTCCCTGCCCCATTTGCCCCTAACACACAGCAGATGTCATTTGTTCCCAGACGAAAATCGATCCCTGAGATCAAAGGCTGACCGGCATAGCCAATCGTTAGGTTTTTTGTTTCCAGTATCACAGTTACCAACAATACCGCACTAATACCGCCGACAAATGCAAAAAGTTGCACATACCACATCGGCAAATTGCAAAAAATCGCCAACGAAGCCCCCAAACCAGCCCCTGCCGATACACCTAAAATATCGGGAGAAACCAACGGGTTTTTAAACATCCCCTGATAGATTGCCCCTGCACAAGCTAGTGCAGCCCCGACTAAGCAAGCAACAATAATCCGTGGTACTCGAATATGCCATAACACCGTTTGAATTTGGTTGGTTTCACATTCAACAGAGAAAGCACAGACGACCGCTTGCCACACTGCTGTTGGCGAAATCGGATACTTTCCGAGATTAAGCGAAAACAAAATAGCCAGTAATAAGAGCAAACTCAATATCAGTAAATTGCGTAAAAATGATGTCAGGGTTCCATTGCAAAAGCTGTTCCATTTAATTTTTTGTACATGCTCAGCTTTGGGTAAATTGCCAAAATGGGTACTGATCGGCTGCTCATTGGCAGACACACCACTTGTCACAAACGCCAATAAAGCGAATGCAGAAAGAAATTTTTTCATAATCTAGCTTCTGTGATTAAGACAAAATCATTATATTTAAAATTATATAACGATAGAAATTGATCAACAAGTCAATACATTATGTAAATTTTTGCAAAAAATGAATGATCGTTCAGTTTAGAGCTAGTCGAAATGGGGCGTTTTCTTTAAAATACGCCCCATCATTTTTTAATCAAGGAATTTCTAATGAAAGTGTCAAAACTTACTTTTACATTACTTTCTGCACTGGTACTTTCAGCTTGTACCAATATGAGCAACGATGGCTCTCTACAAAAAGCACAGCAAGATTATCAACAATATCAAGACATTACGAAACAATATCAAATCAATGAGCAATGGTGGCTTGGCTATAATGATACCCAGCTTAACCGCTTAGTTGAAACGGCACTTGCCAATAATATCAATTTGGCAAAAACGGCAATTTCCGTGAATAAAGCCTTATATAATGCAAACTTAGTGGGGGCAAATTTAGTCCCAACTTTCACTGCTTCGGAAAAATCTTCTGCTTCAAAAGGTGTTGGTTCTAGCAGTAACCTAAACTCGACTGGCACATCAAGTATTGGACATCAAATTAGCTTAAACCTAAGTTATACCCTTGATTTATGGGGGCGTTTAAGAGATACCGCAAGTGCGGCAGAATGGGAACACAAAGCTACCCAAAAAGATTTACAAGCGGCGAGATTATCTTTAATTAATGCCGTTGTGAGTAGCTATTACAATCTTGCCTATTATCAAGACGCAATCCGCATTACTCAACAAAGCATAAAAAGCTATGAGCAGATCAACCGCATTTTAAGCAATAAATTCAAACAGGGATTAATCGACCAGCTTAGCGTAGATCAATCAATGCAAGCGGTACTTTCTGCACAAAATACCTTAATCAACTTACAATCGGCTCAAAAATCCAGTGAGCAAGTTTTGCGTAATTTGCTAAATTTAAAACCGAACGAACCGCTTGTAGTCAATTATCCGAGTATTCTTAAGGTCAAATTACAAGATGTTGATGTGAATGTTCCTGTTTCAACCATTGCTAATCGTCCAGATGTACTGGCAAGCCTAAAACGTTTACAAGGGGCATTTAAAAACCTTACTGCAACTGAAAATAGCTGGTTCCCAACGGTCACGTTAGGGGGAAGCCTAACAGGAAGTTCAACGAAGTTTAACAATACGTCAGATAACCCTGTCGCTGGTGGCGTGGTGTCTTTTGATTTGCCGTTCTTAGATTGGAACAGAGTACAAAATAACATTAAGATTTCAGAAGAGGGTTATAAGCTGGCTAAATTGAACTATGAACAGACAGTAACAACCGCATTAAATGAAATCGACACCTACTATTCCACTTACCAACTGTCAAAAAGTGGCTATGCGAATTTACAGAAAAAATATGAGTACGATAGAAAAATCAGCGGATATTATAAAAACCGCTACGATCAAGGTATCTCTGAATTGCGTGAATGGCTAAGTGCAATGAACACCGAACGTAGCTCAGAACTTTCATTGCTTGAAAATAAATACACCCTGCTCAAAAATGAGAATGCCATTTATCAGGCAATGGCTGGGAAATATCGCAAATAGTATATTTAAGTATAATAGCAGTGAGAAATTAAGCTGCGCCTCTAATTTCTCACCTTTTACTACATTCTAGCCTTTAAATCAGGAAACCCACCCAAATCCTTCAACTTATTCACCATTGCACAAAACAGCTCTGCAGTGCGTTCCGTATCGTACAAGGCAGAATGGGCTTGTTTGCCGTCAAAAGGAATTTGTGCCATTTGGCAGGCTTTGACTAAGACCGTTTGTCCATACATAAAACCAGCCAAGGTTGCAGTATCAAACATTGCAAAAGGGTGGAACGGATCTCGTTTGGTATTAATGCGTTTTACCGCCGCTTGTAAAAATGCCTGATCAAAAGTCGCATTATGTGCCACAATCACAGCACGTTGGCAGCCGTTGTCTTTTACCGCTTTGCGTACCATTTTAAACATCTCGGTAATGGCAATATCTTCTGGCACAGCACCACGCTCGGCGTTATCTACATCAATTCCATTTACTTTTAATGCCTCTGGATTGATATTGGCATTTTCAAAAGGTTTAACGTGGCGATGAAATTTTTCATCTAAATGCAAATAGCCGTCGTCGTCCATTTTTAGCGTAATTGCCGCAATTTCTAACAATGCGTCCGTTTGAGCATTTAATCCCCCCGTTTCGACATCAACCACAACAGGAAGATAGCCACGAAAGCGATTTTTCAATAGATTGTAATTGGTTGCTTCTGTTTCAGCCATTAACCTAACGCCTTTTGTGCATCTTTGTTAGCGATAAATTCGATTTTGTAACCATCAGGATCTTCTACGAACGCAATCACAGTTTTGCCACCTAACACAGGACCAGCCTCACGAGTGACCTTTCCACCTGCTTGACGAACCGCTTCAACGGTTGCGTAAATATCATCCACCCCAATCGCAATATGACCATAAGCAGTACCTAACTCATAGCTCTCAACTCCCCAGTTATAAGTCAGCTCAAGCACGGCACTTTCACTTTCATCTGCATAACCTAAAAATGCAAGGGTATATTTATATTGCTCATTTTCGCTGGTGCGTAATAAACGCATACCAAGCACTTCTGTGTAAAATTTGATAGAACGTTCTAGGTTTCCTACTCGCAACATTGTATGTAAAATTCGCATCGTAAAATCCTCTTAAAAATAGAAAAAAGTGGCGATATTATGGCATAATCTCGCCCTAAAATCATTTTTGAATTGAAACTATGGCTCACGATCACGATACTCCTTCTAAATTAGAAATCGCCACGCACGCTATTTTGCCGTTGGTGACGATGTTATTGATTGAGATGTCGCTCAATCACTATTTTGCACCGCAAAATGCAATCTTTGTTTCGCCTTATCTGCTCACCTTTTTTACTGTTTGCTTGATTAGCTTCGTGGTGCTGTGGAAAGGGCAAATTTGCCCAGGGCAAAAAGGGCGTTTAACGGCTATTTTGCCGTGGCTTTTAGTCTTTGCGGTAGGAAATTTTCTCTATTCCCTTGCCTTTACCCCGAAACATTCCCCTGCTTTAGTCGCTGGATTTGCTTCTGTTATTCTGCCGTTTATCTATTGGAAATTACCCAAAGATGAAGATATTTATCGCACGGTGATTTATTGTGGCTTAGGCATCACCGCCATTGGTATGGTGCAATATTTGCTGATTTATTGGTATGAAGTACCGTCGCTGTTTAACTGGATTAGAGCCAATAATTTTGCCCAGATTTTACTCGGTATTTTATTAAGTGGCTGGTATTTAATGCTAGCGAAAAGCCGTTTGGAAGGCTTTTTAAAACTGTTGGTATTGTTAGCGCTTATGGTATTAATCATCAACTATGTTTGGGTGATTTTCGTGTTATATCAACAACTTGCTATTATGCCTGAGATGGTGATTTATCCTTACTTTATCTTCTTTGGGGTTCAGTTTGTGATTTTGATGATGTTAGCTTGGTTACTACTCGGCAAACAGGGAAAAAACATCAAAAATCCAACCGCTTGGACGGTCGCTACCTTCCTTGCAATGCTTTATCCTTTGACAAATATTCTCTAAATGTTACGCAGAAGTTTATTGATTATCGGTGCAGTACTTGCCATTTTAATGGCTGGTGGTGCATCATTGCTTTCAGGCTCTCAATTAGCTTCTGCGATTAATTTGTCATTGCCAACGGGCTGGAAAATAGAAACACCCGACGGCATTGAGCCACATTTAGAAAAAGCCATCTTGCCACAATTTACCCTTTACTATCAAAATTGTCCGATTGTTTCGGCAGATCGCCTTGCGGTGCAATGGATTGATGAACGGAGTATTCGTCTTAATCAAGCAACCATTGATTATGCCTGCTTAACGCTTTTTCCTAAATCGGAAAAAAGCCAAACCGATCCCATAGAAACTATTAAAACGATCTTTGCGTTATTGCCAGAAGGTAGCCTAGAAATCCAATCTTTAGCGTGGAAAAATCTTCCCGATGAAATGCACGAACGTTTGAAAGGGTTACTGCAATCACCTAGTGAAATCAAATTTGCATTTTTTCAGCAAAAACTGACCGCTTACATTAAGCAACAAGCGGTCACATTAGATGCGAATTTTGCAAATCAGCAACTCAGTGCACAACTTAGCTATCAGCCGAATAAGGATGAGCAACATCTTGCAACACTTTCTGCACAGCTAGATGAACATTTTTTAGCGTTGCCCCAACAACTGAGTTTAAATTATCAATGGAATTTGCCTAAAACCTTGATCGCTGAACCAAGTTTGCAACAAGGTCATTCAACGCTCAGCTGGCATAAACAAGATCAGCAACTTCACGGAAATTGGCAGTTAAATTCCGCCATAACACCTGAAAATCAGTTCAACTTGCCGTTTCGTTTTGATACGCAAAGCCTGACGATTGATAAAGGAAAAATTGACTGGCAACTCTCAAATGATTTTCCGCTCAATGCGTATCTGACCACCACCATTACCCCAAACCGTTTTTCTTTAGATGCGCTTTATCCGATAAAAACGGCGGTTCGTATCAGTCTGCTTACTCAAAATGCCAAAGGGAAAGGCAATGTGGTGATCAGTAGTCCACAAGGGGAAATTCAACAAGATAGCTTACTATTTCCGCTACAAATCACGGGCAATATTAAGCAAGGCGACTATATTTTATATAGCTCAGTGCCCCTTGATTTACGGGGAAAATTTGATGATCTCACCTTACGCTTTTTACAAGGTGCGTTGCTACGTCTAACGGGGACTGAACGTTTTCTCACCATCAACGATTTACGTTTTCCCCTGGCGGGCGTGCGGGTCGATAAACAAGGTATTCACGGGCGTTTGCAAGCGATTTTCCGTGGTGAAAGCCCAGACTTTAAAAATATCGAAATGCGGTTGGACGGTTACGCCAACAATTTCAAAGCAGGGGCGTTACACTTTTTCCAAGATCCGACCGATAAAAAAGCGGTGAAAGATCAATGGAATTGGCGTTTTTGGGGCAGTTCGCAAATAAAAGCCTTAAACCGACCGCTTGCAGTGTCGGGACGTGGTTTGTGGCATAAAGATTTAGTGCAACTGTCTGAATTTAAGGGCAGTTTGGATCATATTCGGAAAAATGGGGTATTTATTCCAAAATTAGAGCTGGTATTAAATGAACCAATAAAATTTGATTATGAGAAATTTCATCTTACAGGTGGCGTAAAGCTTTCAGCCTCACAAATGGATTTCGCCTATGGTGGATTATTAGAAAAACCAACAGCTAACTTAAAATTTTACGGCGAAGTAGAAAATCTTAACTTTAGGGGCGATGTGACGGCGAATAAACTCGGCCCGATTAAGCTCTTTGCTCGCCGAAAATTAACCAATAATGCCAGTGACTTAATCGGCAAATTGTATTGGTCGGAGCAACCTGCAAATGTATTCCAAAGCCTTTTTCCCTTTAGAAATCAATGGGTCATCACAAACGGAACCATTAAAGGCGAAACGGCATTTAGTGCGAATGCGGCTCGTGGGCTGATGGCTGGCGGGCATTTTGCTATTCGCAACGGTGCAGTTTCTCTACCAAACGGTGAGATCAAGGGCATTGATTTCTCACTCCCTTATCAATACAAACAGGGCGAAGTAGATATTGGTGTGAAAAAAGCCCTTGATGTGAATATTGATGAAGTGAATATGGGCATTCCGATAACCAATGTCAAAGTAAAAATTCAAGGACACTTACCTTACACTAAACGTAAGCCTCTGTTTTTACGAGAGTTAAGTTTAAATTTGCTTGATGGACGTTTAAATATCGAACACTTTGCCCTGCCACAAACGAAAATCGCTTATTTAAAGCTGTTTGATATTCGTTTTGAACGCATTTTAGAATTGGCACAGTATCACCAGCTGGATTTAACTGGCAAATTCAACGGTATCTTTCCGTTTTGGCTGTCGGGTAAACCTTGCTACATCTGCAATGGAACATTGACACAAGCGGATAGATCTTACCTAAAATTTACCCCTGAATTGCTTGAAGCGATTAAACAAGGGGGCTATACGGAACAGATTTTGGCTTATATGGTCAATAAAAGTGAGATTGACGATTTCACCGCAACGGTGAATTTAGACAGTAAAGGCGATATGGATTTATCAGCTAAAATCCATTCTAGATTGACTGAGCATAAACAAGCGAAAGTCAATTTGAATTATAACCATAAAGAGAATATGTTCGACCTGTGGAAATTGATTAACTACGGTTCTCAGTTTGAGCAGAATATTGAGCACTCAATCTATAAACAATTAGATAAACAATAACCGCACTCAGTACATGCTAAGGGCTCAGAATTATCTAAGCCACTTATTTACTAGAAACTTTTCTCAAAACTCAAATAAACTCGATTTCGTTTATACGAATAAAGATCCACTAAATTTGAGTTCACTCGCTGATGTTGGTAGCCAAGGCTTGAGCGGTTTTGCTGATCGTCAAATTGATGGTTATTCCAATAGGATTTCCCGCTAAATTGGTTCTCAAAATGCAGATAATGGGAGCCACTGATATTCCAATTTTTAGCTAAATTGAGATGATAACTTAGCCCGTTTGCCGATTGCGGTAACGACTCTTCCGTTTTCTTAAATGGTACATTCCCCACTCGAACATAAGGCGAGCTTGAAGCATTATTGACATTGCTTTCGTGCAAATAATTAATGCCAAAGTCGAAAGACCAATCCGAACGTTTTTGAATGGCAGCAATATATTGTTCAACCCCATTTGCAATTTGTGGTGGCAATCCGTCCGCTTGTAGCTTACGAAATTGTGCAAGTGCGGCTTCATTTTGCCGATCTTCAAATAGCATTTGTGCCAAACGAAAACGCACAGGCTGAAAATTAGGGTGCTTCGCAATAATGCCACGATAGAGATCGATTGCCGTTTTATAATCCCCCTGACTTGCCAAAATAATGCCGTTGGCATAATCAATCAGCACCAAATCGGGATTAGGTGTTTGTTGATAAATCTGCACCAGTTCAGGCAATAAATGAAATTGTCGGCTATCAATCGCCCGATTTAACATTTGACGAGTAAGTTCAGGCTTACTAATAAGCTCTTTAGTTAAAGTGACTTCCTCACTATTTGCGGATTTTTCTGAAAAAATAACCGCTTGTTTTGGTAATGTAGGCTCGGCGGATTTGATTTCCAATTCGGGGTTTGCGTTTGCTACTAGGGGGATAAAAAGGGTAAGGGGTAAGTGTTTTTTCATAAGGCGATATATTGATATTTTGAACTTATTTTTTTATGATGGTCTCAAAATTATTTGAGGTTTAAATGAGCCAATACAACAGCCCAGCAAATGCAGCGATCCACGAATTGATGAGTGATTTACACGACATTGGTTTAGTTGATAAAACAACAATGCAGAGTTTTGACAAACGTTGTTTAACGCCAGTTAAAACGCTCACTCCCAATGAGATTCGAGAAATCCGAGAGAAAGAAAATTTTTCTCAATCTGTCTTTGCTCACTACTTAAATGTAAGTAGCAATCTAGTTTCAGAATGGGAGCGAGGTGTCAAAAAACCAAGCGGTGCCGCACTGAAACTGCTTTCTTTAGTACAACATAAAGGCATTTCTGCAATAGCTTAGATTTTAGGCGGGGATACCCCGCCTACGATGAAAATCTCACCGCCGAAATCGAAAAATTAAAACTCACTATTGCCCATAAAGACGAGATGTTGGCTCAGAAAAATGAAGAAATCATTGCTTTGAAAGAGATTATTTCATTGTTAAAGAAAAAAGATGATTAAATAAGATAAACCTAATAAATCAAATCCCTTCTAAGAATGAAAGCTATATACTCACTTTTTACAATTTTTTGCTTAAATTTGACCGCTTGTACTCCCAAAGTACAACTTGAAACACCACCTGAAGGTATTACGATTAATATGAATGTGGTTGTAGATCATAAAATTGAAGTTATCATGGATAAAGAATCCAAAGCGATTATAAAAACAAGGCAGCCGTAATCATCAAAAACAATTTTAGAAAAACACTTGAGGAATAAGAAGCAAATGAGCGTGAAAAATCACGCTCATTTCATTTTTACTAGGCTTTCACTGCCGCGAACGCCACCATATTGATGATACGGCGAACAGAGGATACAGGGTTAAGAATATGTGCAGACTTATTCATACCTAATAAAATAGGTCCTACAGTAATTGCTGTTGTCGTTGCTCTTAATAGGTTATAGCTGATACGAGCTGCTTCCATATTTGGCATTACAAGTAAATTTGCTGAACCTTTTAATGGACTATCTGGCATATAATCACGGCGTAATTTTTCCGATAAGGCTAAATCGCCGTGCATTTCACCATCAATCATCAAGGCAGGATCTCGCTCTCTCACAATTTCTAACACTTTACGCATTTTTGGTGCACCTAGTTGATTTGATGAACCAAAATTAGAGTGTGAAAGCAATGCCACCGCAGGTTCAATACCAAAACGACGAATTTCTCTTGCTGCCATTAAGGTAATTTCAGCGAGTTCTTCTGCTGTTGGATCAGCATTAACATAGGTATCAGTAATAAAAACGTTTCCTGTTGGTAAAACTAAACTGTTTAGTGCAGCGGGTACTTTCACACTTTCTTTTACGCCAATGATGTCACGGATAGCTTCTAAATGGCGACTATATGTACCAAATAAACCACACACTAATCCATCAGCATAGCCCATTTCAACGAGTAGTGAAGCAATCACCGTTGTATTTGAGGTCACAACACGCTTAGCTATCGCTTCGGTAATCCCTTTGCGTTTCATTATGCTGTAATAACGTTTCCATAACTCATCGTGTTGGCTGTTATGTTCATTATCAACAACATCAAAATCTTGCCCAGCAACAATGTGTAGCCCTAATTTTTTAATTTTAGCTTTGATAATTTCCGTGCGTCCAATTAAGACTGGATATGCCAAGCCCATAGAAACCACTTCTTGTGTCGCGTGTAATACTTTGTCCTCTTCCCCTTCTGCAAGCACGATACGTTTTTTCTCTGCTTTTGCTTGGCTGAAAATCGGCTTCATAAAGAGGTTGGTTTTATAGACGAACTGAGTTAGTTTCTCGTGATAAGCCTCCCAATCCGTAATCGGACGAGTAGCAACACCGGAGTCCATCGCAGCTTTTGCAACTGCTGGGGCAATGCGTACAATTAAACGAGGGTCAAATGGACGTGGGATAATATAATCCGCACCAAAGGTTGTCCCCTCGCCACCATAGGCAGAAGTGACCACCTCATTTTGCTCTGCAAGAGCTAAATCTGCAATCGCATAAACCGCCGCACGCTTCATTTCCTCATTGATTGTTGTTGCGCCTACATCTAATGCACCACGGAAAATGAATGGGAAGCAAAGTACATTATTCACCTGGTTTGGATAGTCTGAGCGTCCTGTACAGACAATCGCATCTGGACGAGCAGCTTTCGCTTCTGGCGGTGTAATTTCTGGATTTGGGTTAGCTAATGCTAAGATAATCGGGTGAGCCGCCATTGTTCTAACCATATCCTGCGTTAAAGCACCCGCCGCAGAACAGCCTAAGAAAATATCTGCATTTGGCATCGCATCACCTAATGTCCGCCAGCCATTATCATCAATCGCATAATGTTTCTTGGTGTCGTCCATACGATCATCACGATCTTTATAGATCACCCCTTTTGAGTCGCAGACAACGATATTTTCACGCTTCATACCTAAGGATATAAGCAAGTTCAAGCAAGCAATAGAAGCCGCCCCTGCACCTGATGCAACTAAACGCACCTCTTCAATTTTTTTATCCACAATACGCAACGCATTAATCACCGCAGCAGCACTGATAATTGCCGTACCGTGCTGATCATCGTGGAATACAGGAATGTTCAATCGTTCACGCAATTTTTGTTCGATATAAAAACATTCTGGTGCTTTAATATCTTCAAGATTGATACCACCAAAGGTAGGTTCAAGAGAAGCGATAATTTCAACTAATTTTTCAGGATCTTTCTCATTAATTTCGATGTCAAATACATCAATTCCTGCAAATTTCTTAAACAGAACGCCCTTCCCTTCCATCACAGGCTTACCTGCTAATGCACCGATATTGCCTAAACCTAACACGGCAGTTCCGTTTGAAATCACGGCAACTAAGTTACCTTTTGAAGTATAACGATAGGCAGCCGCTGGGTCTTTTTCAATTTCTAAACAAGGCTCAGCAACCCCTGGCGAATAAGCTAATGCAAGATCACGTTGCGTTGCGAGGGATTTAGTCGGGGTAACTTCAATTTTACCAGGGATAGGAAATTCGTGGAAATCAAGTGCTGCTTGGCGTAATTGAGATTTGTCATCCATAGTTGTGTCCTTTATACAATTGAATAAATGAAATCATCAGTATTCTACCTAAATTTTGGGAGGAATATTGTGATATAGCTCTAATTTTTTAACAAATAATTAAAAAGTATAGAAAGGAATAATCTCTAATTAAATGAGACGTTTAATCATGATGCCAAAATTAAGTATTATTTGAAATAAGTATTATAGAGCGATACTATGATCAGTAATTGAAAGAAAATCAAGAAGTTAATTGAGGGCAGAGCTGTTTTATACAACAAGCTCTGCAAAATAATGTGATTGTTAGACGCTATAGAGAATATTTTTTTGCAGTATCTTTCAACAAGGTCTGCAATTCACCTTTTTGGAACATTTCGAGAACAATATCACAACCACCAATTAATTCTCCATCTACCCATAATTGAGGAAATGTTGGCCAATTTGCGTATTTTGGTAATTCAGCTCGAATATCTGGATTCGATAAAACATCAACATACCCAAATGGAACTTGGCAATTTACAATAGCTTCTGAAGCACGAGCAGAAAAGCCACAGGATGGGAATTTAGGAGAGCCTTTCATATAAAGAAGAATAGGATTCTCGCTGATTTGTTTTTGGATTTTTTCTATAGTTTCCATGTTTTTCCTCATTGATCAATAAGAATATGTACCCTATTCTAATGTGAAACAGAATTTTCTGCAATTTGCCATTAACATCTTCTAAAGTATTTCTGTGGATTATAGTCCACTTATTCCAAATCATTTCATTAAAATATCTGCCAATATTTGTTCTTTTAATCCACTTTGTCGTTGAATTTCTGCTTTTACTGCTTGTTTCCAAATTTTTTCTTCACTAAACAAGGTAAACTGTTTTTTAGCACGGGTAATCGCCGTATAAATCAGTTCTTTTGTTAATACTGGCGAATGAGAAAGTGGCATTACCAATAAAGTATGATCAAATTCAGAACCTTGTGATTTATGCACGGTCATTACATAGGCGGGTTCATAACTTGGCAAACGACTAAGGGAAATGTCTAAATGTTTTCCATTTTGTTCTGTTTCAAAATATACTCTCAATCTTCCTGCTTCATCTGGAAGAATTAAGCCAATATCACCACTAAAGATATGAAGTTGAGGGGCATTTTCGGTAATCAAAATTGGCTTGCCAATGTAGCTGTCTCGGCTATGTTTAAAATGTAATAAACGTGCTTGTAATAAGGCTTCTGCAATGGTTTGATTTAATCGTTCTACGCCCAATTCACTGACGCGTAAGGCTGACAAAAAGCGTACTTGTTGGAATGCTTTAAATATCTCACCGATAGACACGGCTTCTGGGGAAAGTACTCGAGCTTTCACTTTGTTCAAGTAATCGGAATATAACTCCACCGCTTTTTCTACCACGCTATTTACACAGTATTGTATCCATTGTGATTTTTCAGGAAAATCCGTGACTTTAGGGTAACACGCTAATGTTAAATCATCATAAGCCCTATTCGTTAAAATCTGCCACGATTTCACCGCTTGTTGAACATTCACTTGTGCTGCCAATTGCCCAATCCCTGAATTTTCGTCAAAACGAAAACTTCGACGAAGATGACATAATGAATTACAAATTGCGGGGACATTTTCCACTGTAGGATAAATTTGATGTTCTGTTACCTCAGTTAGATAGTCACTATGCTCATTGCTATAACCAAATCTGATCAAACTACCCAACTCCCCCATTAAATTTCCAGCTTCTACAGAAGCAAGTTGATCTTTATCCCCAAGCATAATCAAACGAGTATCTGGTTTTAAGGCATTCAGCAGTTTTTCCAGTATGAAGAGATCGATCATTGACGCTTCGTCCACGACTAACAGATCTAAATGCAGTGGATTTTGAGCGTGATGACGAGGCAGATCACTATGGGGATTAATACCGATTAACGAATGGATTGTTGAGGCTCTGGTTGGTACTTCAGCTTTCAAACTGTCAGGAATATCAAGGCTAGCGAGATTATTTGAAATAGATTCTTTTAAACGAGCCGCAGCTTTTCCTGTCGGAGCAGCAAGGGCAATCTTTAAAAGCGGTTGGTTCTGTTCTAATTGTTTAAGCTGTAATGCTGCAAGTAAAATAGCAACTGTTCGGGTTTTGCCTGTGCCAGGCCCGCCTGAAATCAGACAGAATCGTTTAGTTAATGCCGTTGCAACCGCAATTTTTTGCCAATCCGTATCAGCTTGTTTTGGAAAAAAGCGTTGTAAAATTTGACGATGAAGATCGATATCTGCTTTTTTTAAATCCGAACTTACCGCTTGTTGTAAATAACGTGCTACACGATACTCTGCCTGCCAATAACGATAAAAATATAGGCGATCCTGTTGAAATAATAAAGGTGCAACCTGTGTAGGATCTTGGCTAAAAGCAATATGGTTATGTAGCAACGACTGCCACTCTAGCGGTGAAATCCCCTCAATTTTTTGCAAAATCTCCGTATGAAAATCACGGCTGAAATGCTTTTTTTGCAAGTCAAAAAAGTGGGTTGTTAAATCAGAATTTAAACGAACACAACTATGTCCTTGCATAACATTAAAAGAAACTAATGCACTTAGAAAGATTGCTACATTCTGTTGTTGAACCGTATAGTTATAAGCCTGCTGTTTCTGATCGATCATTTTTGCAAATTGATAGTTTAATTCAGAAATCACATTCTCCGTTTTTAAGGCATAAAGTAGAGGTAACATAAGCAAAAATTTGATAGGAATTGATGGAAGCAGTATATAAAAAAATCCACGCATTTGCGTGGATTTTTTAAGATAATATTTGTTAAAAATCAGAACTGATAAGACGCGTTCAATTTAATATTGCGCCCAGCCCCTTCCATTAAGCTAAATGCAGGTTGGAACTTTTTGTCAAAGACATTCTCGATCATCATATCTAAACGTAAATTACGCCATTCGCCAGAAGGTGTGTAACTTGCTTTTAAATCTGTGAGAGTATAACTTGGATAAGTCATTGCATGTGTTTTAGGTACACGTTTCTGACTTGCATAGTGAGTGATATTAGCTCCAATCATAAATGTTTGAGGTACTAGTGCATAATCAATAGTAAAGCCTAATTTATTCGCTGGAATATTGGATAAGGCTTCCTGTGTTTGGCGGTTTTTACCTTTTGTTTGAGCATAATTCAATCCCAATGCTAAACGTTCTTGCTGATAAGCTAATTCTAGTTCATACCCTGTTAAGCGAGCATTTTCTACATTTCGATACTGCGAGAGAGATGGAATCATATCTCTTTGTGAAGCTCGGAAAATATCAAGATGAATAAAATCTTTTACATCATTTTGGAAATAAGCGGCATTGAATATGAATTTATCTTGATGTACAAAGAGATTATCAAAATGAACTTTCGCCGCAATTTCTTTATTTTTCGCGGTTTCTGGGCGTAAGTTTGGATTACTTACAAAGGTATTATTAAATGATCGTCCCATTAAATTTGTGCCAAAGTGAGACCCGCTGACAAAGCGTTCTTGCATTGATGGTGTACGGAATGCTTTATTATAACGAGTACTAAGATCTAGCCAATTTGTTGCTTTCCAAGTTGCAGCGATGGATGGAGACCAACGGCTTGCACTATATTTGGCTTCGTCACTTTGTGTTTTAAAGTGATCGTAGCGAACACTTGGCGAGACAATAATGCGTTCATTCCATAATGGAATATGTGTTAAAAGATAAAATGCACTGTTTTTAGATTTAGCGTCATAATTATTAGGGCGGAATGGGGTAGTGGCATTTTTCTCACGCTGTGTTACTACTCGGTCTGAAATAAAATCTACACCATAGTTTAGGGCTAACCAATTTAGATCCGTCGAATTTCGTATGCTTAAACCCATAGTGCTGAGTTTAGTTTGATCTTGCAAACCGCTTGCAATACGCTGCTCTTTTTCTTTTGTACTGTTACGGTATAGCGTCAATTGACTATTGATATAATCATTGTCTTTAGGGTTAAAGTAATAGTGTAAGGCACTACTTTGGTCTGTGATTTTTTGTTTAGCTCGATAACTTACACTTCCTAGTACTGATGTGAGCCCTTTATAGAAACGAGTCATTTCAGCAAAAGAAGCTGTTGGATTATTTCTATGCCAGTTTCTAATAAGGTTTCTCACATCTTGGTTGGTAAATTCTTCAGCAACTTCATTGTTGGTTGGGGCAATTTGTTCAAAATGACTTAAACGATGAGAAAGCTCAAGGCGATTTTCATCATTAATTTGCCAACCAAATTTAAAAAGTCCGCCTTTTTGAGTATAGCGACTGTCTACTAATTTTTTACTGTCCGCTAAACGTAAATCATCAGCGTGGTTATAAAAGCCACTCACTAATCCATCAAACTTGTCATTTGCGGCAAAGACACTGACATCTGTTTCAGAGAGAGAATTAGCAGATTGGTATCCTTGATGAATTTTTGCTCCAATTTGCTGATTATCTTTCAATAAATCAAGGGCATTTGGCGTTCTGATCGCAACAATTCCCCCTAATGCACCGCTACCCCATAAAGTACTTGTAGGGCCTTTAATCACCTCTATTTCTTGGGTTAGTGCCATAGGTAGAAAATATGAACCACGGTGAGATAAGTCAAAATTCTGGCGAACGCCATCAATCACTTGAACAACACGATTACCACTTAAGCCCCGAATAATCGGCTTTTGTGCAATTCCCCTTGATCCGCCAGCAATATCCACGTTTGTAATCCTTTTAATCGCATCCGCTGTACTTATGGGTTGTTGAGTTAATAATTGGTTTTTATTTAGGGTTGCTTTCTCACTTGTGTGATTTGCCCAATGAAATGCATCCCTACTTGCAATCACAGAGATTTCAGCGAGCTCAGCTGAAACATTGCTATCTGCAAGGGATACGGTAGGCAAAGAGAGAAAGAGTGCTGTATAAATTTTTGATAGTCTCATTTTAGTTGCTCCTTTAGTCTGACTAATAAATATCCTACAAAAGATAATGTAAATTATCAATAATGATATTGATAATTCTTATCATTTAGTTAAAAATAAATAGAAAAAGCGTTCTAATACATTATTAATAAAGGAGACCTATCAAAATGAAACATTTTCGTAGAAAAAATGTAATTACTGGAATCATTCTTTCATGTGTATCTGGCTTTACTTATGCAAATCCAATACCAGATTCAGGAACATTGAACAAACAGTTGGAACAGACACGCCAGATACAAGTAGCAAAAGTAAAACCATCTGGAGAACTGTTCAAAACACCAACACAGGAAGAGAATCTTCCCGCCAACAAAGAAAGTCTTAAATTCCGTTTAGATTCAATCAAATTACTGGAGTTGGACGGAAACGAAATTCAAGATAATCTGACATCTATTACCTCTCCTTATCTTCATCAAGAAATCACCTTAGATGACTTAAATCGGTTATCGCAACAAATTACTAACTACTATCGTGACAACAATTATCTTGTTGCTAAAGCCTTTATTCCACCACAAGAAATTAATAATGGTGAATTGCAAATTTTCGTGATAAAGGGATCGCTTGATCAGGTAGTTGTTAGAAATGGAAGCCGTTTAAAAGAAGACTTGGTTATGCGGATGGTGAATACTACTGTGAAAAGCCATTCGTATTTGGTTAAAAATGAACTAGAAAAGTTAGCTCTATTACTTAATGACATTAAAGGAATTACCTCAGCGTTATCTTTGAAAGCAGGACAAAATACGGGTAAAACAGATCTTACTGTTAATCTTAAAGATAATAAACGTTGGAATGGATATATTTCCATTGATAATCAAGGAAATGATAATACTGGAAAATATAGAACAACATTGGGAAATAAAATTTATAACTTAGTTGGGCTTGGTGATGAATTACATTTTGATGTGCTTGCTTCTAACACCTTCGATTTATATAACTTAAGAGCGGACTATTCTTTTATTATTGATGGATATGGCACAAGAGTTGGCGTGAATTCAAACTATTTAAAATATAAATTAGGTGCGAATTTTAAAGATCTTAATGCTCAAGGGAGTACTTATAATTTAGGTGGTTATATTACTCACCCTACTATTAGAACTGCAAGTTTAAGATTAGATAGTAAATTAGCATTTAATCATCAGAAATTGTCAGATGAACAAAAATCTGTTGATTTACAACAAAAACGGAAAGTAAATACGACTAGCATAGGAGTGAGTGGTTCTTGGAATAGTATAAAAGAAGGTGTTACCTATTTTTCTTTCAATACTATTTTTGGGAAAGAAAGTCATTCGACCAATGAGAAAAAACACTATTTATCAGAGAATTACCAGCCTAAACGTACATTTACGACATTTAATTATTCATTATCTCACGAGCAGTTTTTACCTAAATCCTTCAGTATTACATTTGCCGCCAGTGGGCAATTTGCTGATAAAAATCTGGATAGTGGAAATAAATTCCTACTAGGTGGATTATCAGGGGTAAAAGGATATCAAGCAGGTACTGTTTCTGTTGATGAAGGGCATATTATCCAAGCGGAACTAAAACACTACTTACCTGTTTTTTCAAAAAGTATGCTAGTAAGCTCACTCTTTTATGATGAGGGTTTTGGAAAACAATATAAAAATACTGAGAAATTATCCGAATCTGTTGAAAATAAAGTTCGTTTAAAAAGTATCGGTGTTGGTTTGAATTTAATTGAACCTAATCATTATTCTATTAATTTTGCTTATGCAAAACCTATCGGTAAGAAATATAACAATGTAGATAAAAATCAATTTTGGTTATCTGCAATTAAAACATTTTAATTAAGGAGTACATAAATGCGTAAACAAACTTTACTTTCCGTAGCTATTTCAACAGCACTTAGCACAACAAATCTTTATGCTGCAGACTTACCTCAAAACCATAAAATTACAGACGGCAATGCAAAAATTAATACCTTAAATAAGGCAATGACCATTACTCAAGAATCACCTAGAGTGAGTATTGAGTGGGAAAGTTTTGATATTGGAAAACAAAATAGTGTTGAATTTAAGCAGCCTGATTCAACCGCTATTGCTTATAATCGTGTTATGGGCGGAAATGCAAGTCAAATACAAGGTAAATTGCAAGCAAATGGGCGAGTGTTTCTCGCTAACCCTAACGGAGTTATTATAACCAAAGGTGCTGAAATCAATGTGGGTAGCTTACTTGCAACAACTAAAGATCTTGAAAAAATTAGTAATAGTAATAATTTCAATTTTACTCCACGTAAAAATCATAAAACTGCCGAAGGAAAAATTATTAATGAGGGTAAAATTGTTGCAAATGGAGAAAATGCATTTGTTGTTTTAGTTGGAAATGAAGTAGAAAATAAAGGCACTATTGACGCAAAATACTTTAAACAGGAGAAAAAGGTTAAGGAACGCGTTTGTAATGGATGGAGTATATATGATTGCTATGAGGGTAATCCTCGAGGATTTAAGTGGATTGAGTATGAAAGTACTAAAACTATTGAAAGCCCAGGACAAGTTATTTTAGGAGCGGGTGGTGAATTTACCTTAGAATTAGATACAACATCCATTAGTGTAAATGTTGACGACAATACAGTAAACAGCATTGTAAAAAATTCAGGCTTGATTATTACTAAAGATGGTTATATTGAGCTAACTGCTAAGGGAAAAAATGAATTAATCAATAATCTGGTGAATAATGATGGTTTATTACAGGCTGATAATATTGCAATGTCCAATTCTGGAAAAATAACCTTATTTTCTGACGATATTCAATTTGGCAAAAATAGTAATATTCAAGCCGAAAATTTAGAAATAAAAGCAGGTAAAAATGAAATTAACTTAAATGCTGAAAAAGGTGCAAAACTCACTGTAAAAGAAGAAATTAAATTTGCACCTAAGGGGTATTTTGATAGATCTGTCAATAAAGTTAATCTTAGTGGTGATTTAATTCGAGAGGATGAGAATTATTACGATGATGGTTCTAAGAAATTAAAAACAAAGGTCAATCTAGATCTTGCTGATAATCTCGATATTGGTAATCAGAAAGTCGGAGAAAACTCTTTTATTAGTAGCAATCTATTAGGATCATTACTTGGTATATCAGGTGAAGTGAATCTAACTGCACATAATTTTGATATTTCAGGTGATATAAATATAGACTCATATAAAGATACTGATTCAGTTTTATTATTAAATACACAATTAAATTATACTAATCCTAGCTATATTCGTTTTAATAAAGCAAATATAGATACTAAAAATGGGCGTTTATTTATTGCAACAGATCTAATGGATAAAAATTTTGCGGATAAAGGCATTTCAGATATTCAGATTATAGATAGTAAATTTAATTTCAATAATGGCGCTATTGTATTGGGCAGAAATGGTTTAAGAAGAAATTTAGAAGATTCTAGAACTTGTATTAATCTTGCCTATTGTTTAGAAGATACTCAAAGATCGCCTTTTAGCGTAAATATTAGTAATTTGCAGCTTGATAAAGTTGATGATTTTGTCATTGTTGGTGGCTTTAATAATGTTGATATTGATCGTCTTACTCATATAGGAAGAGGTAATTTCTATATTTATGGGGGATATTCCTATAATAAAGAAAAACCAAGCTATGACTATGCGATTTTCAATACCAAAGATAGGGCGTTGCGTACAGAACGAAATCATACTCAAAGACGATGGAAATTCAATAATAATTTACGTCAATGGATTAATAATGAGTTCCTATATGCATTTGATTGGTGGACTGCCACAAATAATAGTTATGACAAAATTAAACAAGAAGTTATTAAAACACCTAAAAGTCATTTAGAAACGACAATTAATATTCGTAATAGTAATATAAAAACGCATGATGGTTTTATTAATCTTATGGCAAAAAATATTAATTTAACCGATAGTCAATTTAATGTTACGTTTGACCGAAATATGTCTTTTGAATCTGATTACGATCGTATCCATAAAATTGGGTTAAGTGCAGATAAAACGATTTTAGATCACACGTCATTAAATATTCAGGGGGCTGAAAAACTGAATGTTTCACCAAGTTCAAAAATGAAAGCGGCAACAATGTATGTCGTTGGTGATTTAGAAGGGCGAAATAAAAGTTCAATTAACCTGAAAAGCCATCAAGGTTATACGTTGATGACAGATAAAAATGCAACATTACGCGGTGAAAAATCAAAAAATGATTTAACTATTACCTTGTTAAATACTGGTCCTAAACCTTCACCTGAAATTGGTATTACAGGTTCTGCGGATAATGATGCAAATGCAGCTAACTTTGCTTTAGCCCTTGGCGATGCTACAAAGACTACAATTGAGAATGCCACGGTTATTGCACTAGCTCCAAATGGTGCTAAAGCCTATTACAGCCATAAAGATATGCCTATCGTGCTAAAAAATACTGATTTTACATTTTATGAGCAACCGAGAGGAACAAACTACGGTGATGATGAGCTAGCCGGAGAAGGAAATATCAAAAGACTTAATGAGCGTCAATTAAATACGATATTAGATAAACTTAACGGACTCAAGCCAACTTATCTATCTCGCGAACAGAGTAATTTAGTTGAAAATAATAAGTTCGGAGTTAAATCTCTACAATCTGAAACACTAGAAGATGAGAAGAGCGTTGTTGTCTCTATTTGTGATGAAAACAATAAATGTGAAGATCGAATTATTGGCAATAAACATACCGATGCTAAAGTTTCGGTAGGTGAAATTCGTTAGACTAAATCGAGAAGACACAGGTATTGGTTTGTTGAATACATAAAAAAATCCACGCATTTGCGTGGATTTTTTATCAGAGAGCAAATTATTCTACTCTTAAAATACGGCAAGTATTTGTGCCACCTTCTTTTAACTCATCACCATGAGTTAATAGCACTAAATCACCAGACATTAAATAGCCTTGTGCTTTTAATAAAGATAATGCTTTTTTCGCACCTTCAATAGTACGGCTGTCATGTTCATAATGAACTGGCGTAACACCACGGTATAATGCACAACGATTTAACGCTTGTTCGTTACGAGAAAGTGCATAGATCGGTAAACCAGAGCTAATACGACTCATTAATTTTGCGGTTTCACCTGAATGGGTTAATGCAATGATTGCAGAAACACCTTCAAGGTGGTTTGCGGTGTACATTGCTGACATCGCCGTTGCTTCATCAATGCTTGCAAATTTAGCTTCCATACGGTGACGTGAAACATTGATGCTTGGCATTGTTTCTGCACCTAAGCAGACTTCTGCCATTGATTTTACCGTTTCAACTGGATAATCACCGTTTGCCGTTTCACCTGAAAGCATTACCGCATCAGTACCATCTAATACTGCGTTTGCTACGTCCATCACTTCCGCACGGGTTGGCATAGGCTTTTTGATCATTGATTCCATCATTTGTGTTGCGGTAATTACAACACGGTTCAATTTGCGTGAACGACGGATAAGTTTTTTCTGAACACCTACTAACGCAGCATCACCGATTTCCACACCTAAGTCACCACGAGCCACCATAATAACGTCTGCACCTAAAATGATGTCGTTCATTGCTTCTTCAGTTGCAACGGTTTCAGCACGCTCTACTTTAGCGACAATTTTAGTGTCTAATCCCGCTTCTTTTGCTAATTGACGAGCATAGTTTAAATCTGCACTTGATTGTGGGAAAGATACCGCTAGGTAATCCACGCCAATTTTCGCTGCAAGTTTAATATCTTCTTTATCTTTGTCCGTTAATGCTGGAGCAGATAAACCGCCACCTAATTTGTTGATACCTTTGTTGTTTGATAATGGACCGCCCACGATAACTTCAGTAAATACTTTAGCACCGTCAATAGAAAGCACTTTTAATTGAACGTTACCATCATCTAATAAAAGAATATCGCCTGGAACGACATCGTTTGGTAGGTTTTTATAGTCTAAACCAACCGCTTCTTGATGACCTTCGCCTTTTGGTAATTCTGCATCTAAGGTAAATTTATCACCGATGTTTAAGAAAATTTTGCCTTCTTTGAAGGTTGAAACACGGATTTTAGGGCCTTGTAAGTCACCTAAAATCGCAACGTGTTTGCCTAAACGTTTTGCAATTTCACGCACTTTTTCTGCACGAGCGATATGATCTTCAGGCACACCGTGAGAAAAGTTCATACGAACCATATTTGCACCAGCAGCAATGATTTTTTCTAACGTATTGCCACGATCTGTAGCTGGACCCATTGTACAAACGATTTTAGTTCTTCTGAGTTTACGAGACATTATTCAATTACTCCATTGTTTAAATTGTGAAAAATAGAAATCTTTTATCTGTTGCTTGCAACAACAAAAAACGCCGTGCATTATACGCCTAAAAGCGTTCTGTTTAAACCACGAAGAGGATAAACCGATGAATATTTGGATAATGCGACACGGCGAAGCAGGTTTCAGTGCCCCAACTGATGCACAGAGAAACTTAACTGAACAGGGTAAATTGATGGCATATCAACAAGGGCAATGGCTTGCAAAAAGGCTTGAAAATCAACAAATTAAATTAGATAAAGTGATTATTAGCCCCTACCTTCGCACGCAGCAAACGGCACAAGCCGTAGAACAAGGTATGCAAGCGGTCAACACTATGCAAAGTTTTGCAAATCTTGCGGAAACATGGGAAGAGATTACCCCTGACGGAAATCCCGACACAGTGATTGATTATCTTGCATTCCTACGAGAAGAGGGAGCAAAGCATGTGCTGATTATCTCTCACTTGCCCCTTGTCTTTGACTTAGTCTATCAACTAACACAGCAGAGAGTACATTTTTCTCCTGCGGTTATAGCAGAAATATCCAAGGTTGAAGGAAAAAGCCATCTGTCCGTTATTGTTCCTAGAAATTCACAATAAACCCTAAAATGTGATCTTAGTCACAAAATACAGTTAACGGTATCTAAACTAGGAAATTTTCTTATTCTATTTAGGGGATTCTCTCAAGGAGCAATGAAATAATTTTCTTAAAATTTAAATATCTTTTTAAAAATATCAGAGGAAATTATGTTTTCATTTTTAGCTGAAGTTAGACGCCCAGTCTTAGATCTACCCCTAGAAGAAAGACGGAAAATGTGGTTCAAACCTTTTATGCAATCTTATTTAGTTGTATTTATCGGTTATATGGCAATGTACTTGATTCGTAAGAATTTCAACATCGCACAAAATGATATGATCGAAACTTACGGTTTAACTAAAACAGATTTAGGACTTATTGGCTTAGGTTTTTCAATTACTTATGGTATTGGGAAAACAGTAGTCTCTTATTATGCTGATGGTAAAAATACAAAACAATTTGTACCATTTATGCTTATTCTTTCAGCCATCTGTATGCTTGGCTTTAGTGCTAGTATGGGAGGAGGGAGCATTGCACTGTTCTTAATGATTTCATTCTATGCACTTAGTGGCTTTTTCCAAAGTACAGGGGGATCATCTAGCTACTCCACAATTACTAAATGGACGCCTAGAAAGAAACGAGGAACATTTTTGGGTTTCTGGAATTTATCACACAATGTAGGTGGTGCGGCAGCTGCTGGAGTTGCGTTATTCGGAGCTAATGTCTTCTTTAATGGACATGTCATTGGAATGTTTGTATTTCCATCAATTATTGCATTAATTATTGGATTTATAGGATTACGCTATGGTTCTGATTCTCCTGAGGCATATGGTTTAGGTAAAGCGGAAGAATTATTTGGGGAGGAAATTAGTGAGGAAGATCGTAATACTGAAGAAAATCAACTGACCAAATGGCAGATATTTGTTCAATATGTATTAAGAAATAAAGTTATTTGGCTACTATGCTTTGCTAACATTTTTCTATATATTGTTCGTATTGGTATTGATCAGTGGTCCCCAGTATATGCCTATCAAGAATTAGGATTTTCAAAAGATGCTGCTATTTCCGGTTTTGCTCTATTTGAAGTCGGGGCATTAGTGGGTACATTCTTATGGGGATATTTATCTGATTTAGCAAATGGTCGTCGTGCCTTAACCGCTTGTATTGCCCTAGGTCTGATTGTTTTTACTCTTGAGTTCTATCAGTTTGCAACTAATGAATTTATGTATTTAACGGCATTGTTTGCTTTAGGCTTTTTAGTATTTGGCCCTCAATTACTGATTGGCGTGGCTGCTGTTGGGTTTGTCCCTAAAAAAGCAATTGCTGTTGCTGATGGTGTAAAAGGTACCTTTGCTTACTTAATTGGAGATAGTTTTGCAAAACTAGGATTAGGAATGATTGCTGACGGTACTCCAATTTTTGGTCTAACTGGATGGAGTGGTACTTTTGCAGCACTTCATGCATCAGCAATTACTTGTATTGGATTGTTAGCCTTCGTTGCAATCGCAGAAGAGAAAAAAATTCGTAAAAGATAGAATATGCTAAGTAACAAGAATACGGTGGACTTTTCCACCGTATTTTTTATAGAAATACGCTATTATTAATTGGAAGGATTTTATGATTCATGTTGTTCTTATTGATGATCATGTCATTGTACGCTCTGGTTTTTCTCAACTCCTTTCTTTAGAGAGTGACGTTACTGTTATTGGAGAATTTTCTTCTGCTAAAGAAGCTCGTCAACATTTACCTTATTTAAAACCTCATGTATGTATTATTGATATTTCAATGCCAGATGAAAGTGGCTTAGATTTATTAAAAGATATACCGTCAGGTATCCACTGTATTATGCTAAGTGTAAATGACTCAGATTTAATTATAAAAAAAGCGTTAGAATTAGGAGCAAAAGGGTATTTAAGCAAACGATGTAATCCTGATGAGTTAATTCAAGCGGTGAAAACAGTATACTCAGGAGGTGTATATCTAATGCAATAAATAAACTCAATGTCAAAAATAATGTTGAATTAGCGAATTTATTAAATTCACAACTAAAATGATATTTACTATATTATACTCTTGGTTTTTGATAACTTGTTCTTATTTCTGCTTATGGATAATCTCAGATTATTTACTTTCAGATATTGTTTTGGCCTGTCTATTTTTGCCGTTTGCCTTACGTAGTGGTATTATATTGCATATTCAACCTAAATTCTGGCCTATTGTATATTGTTCTGAAATTAGTATATTGATTTTATTAAACTATTTATTTCCAGAAATATATCAATATTCTATTTTTATTTTAAGTATATGTAGTATCCCAATTATTTACTTATCATATTTATACTATAGTGGAAATCAATGGAAAAAATTATCAATTCAACTTAGCACTATAGTTTCAATTAGTATGATCAATGCTGTAGCCATTTCCTCATCAGAATTTTACTTCACATTTCTTGTAAGTTTTACTGGTGGGGTATTGATTGTTCCTGCTTGCTATTTAATCAATGAGTTTTTATTTAAGACTGAATGGCTTCCTCTTACTTCTTCTCTAATAAAGAAGCCGGTAACTTTAAGAATAAAGCACATTTTTATTTATATTTTACTATTTGTTTTAAATATCTATATTCAAATGAAATTGCCAGATACCTTCTATAGGTTTGCTTTATTCTACCTTGCAATCCCTATTATATTATTAGCTTTTCAGTATGGTTGGCAAGGTGCATTTTTAGGAGTCCTTCTTAATAGTATAGCACTTATTGGTACTACACATAGTTTTTCTAATCTCACTATAGCTGATTTATTACTATCTATTTCAACCCAAACTATCACAGGAATATTTCTAGGGCTTGCGATTCAAGATCAGCGTAACTTGAACCAAAGTTTATCAATAGAATTAAATAAAAATAGATTACTAACTCGGCAGCTGATTAATACTGAAGAAACTATTCGTCAAGAAATCTCTAGAGAATTACACGATGAGGTCGGGCAAAATATTACAGCCATTAGAACTCAAGCAAACATTTTAAAAAGGATTGCACCTAATTATGAAAAAATATCAACCACAATAGAGCAATTATCTCTTAATATTTATGATACAACAAAAGTACTACTAAATCGAATTCGACCTCGTCTACTTGATGATTTAGATTTACCCCAAGCTATTGAGAATCTATTTATTGAACTAAATTTTCAAGATAATCAAATTGATACTGAATTAATATGGAAAAATGATCAAAATTTAAAATTAGAACATATTCTTGAAATTACTATATATAGATTATGTCAAGAAAGTTTGAATAATATTATAAAATATGCTAAAGCAAATAAGGTAAAAATAGAAATTGAAATAAAAAATAATATACATATTATTATTACAGATAACGGGGTTGGATTTGATACATATCAGATATTAACAGGATTTGGAATTCGTGGAATGCAAGAGAGAGTGAATATTTTATGTGGTACATTTGAAATAACGATTGGGGAAATATCTATTTAACTGAAAAATATCACTATGATCTTGTTTCTGCTAATAGCGCACTTTCACTCTTTGAAGTAGGAGGATTTATAGGATCTCTAGTTGCTGGTTGGGGATCAGATAAATTATTCGCTAGCAATCGTGGTCCAATGGCATTGTTATTTGCTATTGGTATTTTTTTCTCCATTATTGCAATGTGGCTTATGCCAAAAGAAAATTTCATATTACAAGCAGGAATTTTCTTTTCAGTAGGTTTTTTCGTATTTGGTCCTCAAATGCTTATTGGTATGGCAGCTGCTGAATGTTCCCATAAAAAAACTCCAGCTTCAGCAACAGGATTTGTGGGATTATTTGCATATTTAGGTGCTGCTATAGCTGGTTATCCTTTAGCATTAGTGATGGAATCACACCACTGGTCCGGATTTTTTGTCGTGATTGCTTGTGCAGCCTCTGGCATCGCATTATTGCTATTGCCTTTCCTTAAAGCACAAAATTGACAAATTACCTATGAGTAAATAAAGCAATTAGTATTTTGGGATAAAGCCGAATAGAACACCGACTCATTCAGTGATTTGGTTAAAGATACGGATAATAAAAAGTGGCTTAGCGCCACTTTTTATTAGAATAATTTTCTAGAGGTATTAAAGATTTCTTCTTTAAACGGACGACGCATATTAGTGATTGCATCAATAATATCGTGGTGAACTAATTTTTCATTTTGAATACCCACACAACGACCACCGTAGCCTTGCATCAAGAGTTCTACTGCATAAACGCCCATACGAGAAGCTAAAATACGGTCAAATGCACAAGGCGCACCACCACGTTGGGTATGGCCTAACACAGCAGCACGGGTTTCGTGGCCAAAGCGTTCTTCAATCTCTCTCGCTAATTGGTGTACATCTGTCATTAATTCTGTAATCGCAATAATTGCGTGACGTTTTCCTTTATTGAAACCATCTTCGATGTTGCGTATTAGTGACTCTTTATCAAAACCTTTTTCTGGAATGATAATGTATTCACAACCGCCTGCTAATGCCGCACTTAAGGTTAAATCACCACAGTGGCGCCCCATAATTTCAACGATAGAAATGCGTTGGTGAGAAGTTGAAGTATCACGCAAGCGGTCAATTGCTTCTAATGCGGTTTCAAGTGCTGTTTGGAAACCGATAGTGTAATCCGTGCCTGCAACGTCATTATCAATAGTGCCAGGTAGACCGATACACGCAATGCCGTGTTCTTCGGTCAATAGTTTTGCCCCCATATAAGAGCCGTCACCGCCGATAACTACTAACGCATCAATTTCATATTTTTTCAAGGTTTCTACACATTTTGCACGCACTTCTGGATTTTTAAATTCAGGGAAACGTGCAGAACCTAAGAATGTACCACCACGGTTGATCACCTCAGACACTGAACGGCGTTCAAGTTTGATAACACGGTCGTGATATAAACCGTAATAACCGTCTTGAATACCATATACTTCTAAACCTTCACTTAAACCCGCACGCACAACACCACGGATCGCTGCATTCATACCAGGAGCATCACCGCCACTGGTTAATACTGCAATTTTTTTTACCATATCAATACCTATAAATTTAATTTTAAAAAATAAATCAAAAAACTTGCAAAGATTACCCTATAACGCCCTTTCGTTCTAGCAGAAAATCGGGAAATTTACGATTTTTTGATCTAAGTTGAGATTAATTTTCTAAAATGTCGAGAGCAAAATCTAATGCGGTAAAAAAGCGGTCAAGATCCGCTTGCACATTGTAATGAGCAAGAGATATTCTCAAGGTGCCATTTTGTGCTAAATAACGTAAGTAGGGTTTGGCACAATGTTCGCCACTACGCAATGCGATCTGTTGCTCGGCTAAAATCGCCGCAATATCTGCGTGATGTTGATGATGAAAGACAAAGCTAATCGTTGGGCTTAAACTTCCTTCCGCTAAAATGCGTATATTTGGATAAGCTGCTAACCGTTGGCGAGCCTCTTTAGCAAGCTGATAAAGCGGTGAGTTTAAGGCTGAAAAATCCCATTTTTCCAACCACTCCAGCACCTCACCAAAAGCGATAATTCCTGCGATATTTGGTGTACCTGCTTCTAAACGATAAGGCAATGTTGCCATCGTGAGCTTTTGCTCAGTAATCTCTTGTAACATTTTTCCGCCAAATAAAAGAGGGCGGAGTTGCTCAAGGCTACTCAATTTCCCTGTTAATACGCCAACCCCAGTTGGTCCGTACATCTTATGTGCAGAGAACGCATAGAAATCGGCATCAAGTGCTTGTACATCAATTTGTTCACAACAGACCGCTTGTGCAACATCAAGCACAATTTTGGCTGAACATTGCTGACGAATAAGCGGTATCAATTGCTCTGCAGGCTGCCTAACCCCTGTTACATTTGACACCAAATTAAACGCAACGATTTTAGTGCGTTCTGATAAGGCTGTTTGTAGCATTTCAGGGGCAATCTGGTAGTTGCTATTAAGTGGCAGCACAATCAACCTCGCTTGTTTACGCTCAGCAAGTTGTTGCCACGGAATAAAATTAGCGTGATGTTCTGCCACAGAAATCACAATTTCATCACCAGCTTCAATACTGTCAGCTAAACCATTTGCGACTAAATTAAGTGAATGGGTTGTGCCACTTGTCCAGATAACCGCATCTCGTGTTGCAACATTGAAACGTTTTGCCACTAAATCCCTTGCTAATTCATAACGTTGCGTTTGAGGAAAATCATATTGACTACGGTGAACCGAACCAGATGAACGATAAAAATTGAGCGTTGCGTCTATCAACACTTTCGGTTTGAGTGTTGTTGCGGCAGTGTCTAAATATACCGCATCGGGACTATCTTGAAAAAAAGGGAAATGGGAACGAAAAGTATGATTAATCATTGTCGCTGAGCCTTTCTATAAAGTTTATTACAAGGGATACCATCATTATTGCCGTCTAGCTCTCGCCAACGGCATTGTTTAAAGTAGCGTTTCGCCGTGTCATAATCGGGAAGATCGTTACAACTTTTCCTCACATTACAATCTATAGTGGCAAGCGGTGCCTTAGGCGAAAAACCTTGCCAAAATGAATGTTCATCTGACCGCTTACTTGCACGCCAGTCCGCAGGATTGATCGGATTTTTATCTTGCCATAAACCTATTCTTTGCTGTTGAGCAAGTTGTTGAGCTTGCAGATACACAGGTTGTGTTTGGCGATACGCCCACGCCATTCCTCGTTGCACCTGAATTAAGTTAAGATTTTCACCCCTCTGATCATAAACCACTGCCAACAGCCGTTGATATTTATCATACCCCGTAATCTCAAGTTCAACCTCTTTTTTAAATGCCAGTTGAGTTAACGATTGCTTCGCCTTATTACCAAAAGGCTGGGCAAATTCTGGGGCATCAATATATTGCAGGCGTACTTTAAGTTGTGTCCGATTGTGCAAGCAGGTTAAAGTATCGCCATCATAAATACCTACAACTATGCATATTTTCTGTGCTATATGTTTAGCAACAATCGGTTCATTTGAAAAAAATAGAGAAAGTAATATTGCTAATTTATGGAAGTAAATAGTTTTTTTCATATTTTAAGTAATATTTAAATAGAAGGCTATTTGCCATTTATAAAATGATATAGATAATAGAAACTATGTATTTAACCCAGCATGCTAATAAAAAATAAAGTAATGCTGATTAGGAAAACGATTTTCTAATATAGTAAATACATGCTATTCTAGGTCAATTGTAGTTGTTACATTCAAAATTCAGACTAATGAAACCAATTTTCTTAGAGCTTCGTCATTTACGAACTATTATTGCTTTAAAAGAAAGCGGCAGTGTTTCAGCTGCCGCCAAATGTATTCATTTAACACAATCAGCATTATCTCATCAAATTAAATTGTTAGAAAATCAATATGATCTAACTCTATTTGAACGTAAAACTCAGCCAATCCATTTTACTCCAGCTGGAGAACGTTTAGTACAGCTCGCTTATGAAATTTTACCTAAAATAATAGAAGCTGAATCAGATATAACCCGAATTAAACAAGGAGAAGTTGGAGAATTACGGATTGCTGTTGAATGCCACACTTGTTTTGATTGGTTAATGCCAGCAATGGATATTTTTAGACAAAATTGGGGGGGAATAGAATTAGATATTGTGTCTGGTTTTCATACTGATACTGTTGGTCTATTGCTTGCTCACCGAGCAGACTGGGCTGTTGTATCAGAAATAGAAGAGTCCATTGGTATTATTTATAAACCTTTGTTTTCTTATGAAATGGTTGCTATTTGTGCCAAAGATCACCCTTTGGCTCAAAAAGAAATTTGGGAAGCTGAAGATTTTCGTCACGAAACACTAATTCATTATCCTGTTCCCGACAATATGTTAGATTTATTGAAAAAAATCTTACAACCAGTAGGAATAAACCCAACAAGACGCACTAGTGAATTAACTATCGCAATCATTCAGCTTGTTGCCAGTAAAAGAGGTATTGCAGCCTTACCTTATTGGGCTGTAAAACCATATTTAGAAAAAGGCTATGTTGTTGCAAGAAAAATCACTTCTAATGGCTTATATAGCAATTTATACGCAGCAATCAGGGAAACAGATCTAGATAAAGTTTACATTGAAGAGTTTCACAATATAGTGAAATCGCAAAGCTTTGCCACATTATTAGATCTATTTTCTTTAGATTAGAAATATTATTTATGAGTACACCAATTTCCCATTTAGATATTTTAAGCTAAATGGGATCTGTAATAATTACTTATCTGCTACTGATACTTTCAGCTTTTGCCGTTAAGTTTTCTGCACCCGTCGCTCTCATCACAATGTTATCTTCCGTCCGAATACCGCCGTAGCGTTTAAATTCGTCGATTTTCTGCCAGTTAAAGAAAGGTGCAAGCGGGTGGTTTTTCCATTGATTTAGCAACATCTCAATAAAATAGAACCCAGGTTCAATGGTAAGCACCATACCTTCGGCTAAATCACGAGTGCAACGCAAACTTGGATAAATCTCAGGCGGAGCTTTGCGTGTGCCACGGTGATTTTGTTGGAAACCTGCAACATCGTGGACTTGCAAACCAAGCTGATGCCCTAAACCGTGTGGGAAGAAAGTACGGCTAATACCCTCTTCAAAAATTTGATCGGCAGGTAATTTCACAAACTCAAACTGGTGAAGCATTTGCGAGATCCAACCGTGCATTTGGGTATGGTAACTTAGATAATTCATCCCCACTTGCATATCAGCAATCGTATCCAGTTTAAACTGCTCCATTTGAGCAATCATTGCTGCAAATTCACTTTGTGGATCAAAGGCATAAGTTCGAGTAAGATCGGAGGCATAACCAAGATAGCTTGTGCCAGCATCAAGTAAAAAACTGTGGCGTTCGCAAGGTGGCGTGAAATCCAATTTCGTGTAATGTAAAATCGCACTATGCTGATTGATCGCAACAATATTGCCGTAAGGCACATTGTTATCCGATTGCTTGGTCGCTTGAAGATAGGCTAAATTAATTTCAAACTCACTTTTACCAGCAAAGAAAGCCTCTTTTGCCGCTTGGTGTCCAGCTAAAGCAGTGAGTTGAGCTTGATAAATGCACTCAATTTCAAATTCGCTTTTGATCGAACGCTCAAAATGCAGTACATTTAGCACTTTCTGTGGATTGATATGCTCAAAACCTAGTGATTTTGCCAACTCCGTTTGTTCACCTATAAAGGCACAATGGGTCGGATTAAGGATATATTGTCGAATTTGTTGGCTATCCGTGAGCATTTGCCATTCAAACTCATCAGCAAAAAATGCCGATGTCGGCGGATTTGGCGTACAATGCCAATAATCTTGCGGTGCATAAAAATAGAGTTTCGGTTTATTTTTACCGTCTAAAAAAAGCCAACTTTGTTCTGCGGTGGGATCAGGGAAAATATAATTAAAATGCGGATTGATTTTAAATGGCGATGTTTGGTCGTCTAAAAAATGATATTTTGCCTGCCCTGCATAAATCCAAAGCCCGTCAAGACGAGCCAGCTCTAAGGCGTGCTGTACGATTTGTTGAATACGTGCGATGTGTTGAGAGAAAAGCTGTTGCATATATATCCTGTAATTTTTAATTTTGAATAATAACGATGACCGAACTAACCATTAACCACACTTTAGATACCCTAGGGCTACGTTGTCCTGAACCCGTAATGCTTACTCGCAAAACCATTCGCAATATGGCAGATGGTGAAGTGTTGCTAATTATTGCTGACGATCCTGCAACTACTCGTGATATTCCGAGTTTTTGTCAATTTATGGATCATCAGCTATTAAAAAGTCAAACAGATACTAAGCCGTATCAATATTGGGTGAAAAAGGGGCTAGACCACCTTTAAACTTTTTGTAATTTCAAATCTATCATCTAAAAATTCTTTCTTCAGACGAGATATTTCTCCAAGTATCTCTTCTTCAGAAGATAGAATATTATCATCTTTACGTAATAGTTGATTATGTGCTGTTAAAATAGTACGTACATATTTTTCCCACTGTTTCTCTGGAATTTTCTGTACATATGCAGATAAAAAGAGTAATTCAATATTAGAATAATAAATCCCACCACCTGACACAGGACTTGCCAGATAGTTAACGTTATTAAAAGCAAAAGGATTATCCAATATAGCTCGGTTAAATTTCTGGCAGGAATTTGTAGCTGCTTCTATTGTTTCAGCCGATTGAGTAATGACAACTTCTTTTCGAGCTACTAATAGGGCAATTATTCTAAATAATGCATTTGGAGGCATATCCCCTTTTAAGGCTTCACACAAAGATTCTAACGAGTGAATCTTATAATCAGATAATTTTTCAATAATAGGTTTTAATAATTCTTCTTTAAATTCCGTTTGTCGGTAGTTTTTAATCGTGGTCGAAATTTTTGTTGTAGATGAAACAAGTAATATATTTAATTTCTTCCATTCTTTCTCTCCTTGTTGATTAGTAAGTTGAGATTTTCCTTTAACCCAATAATCACGGCGGAATTGTTTATTTAAAATAAAGTCTTTTGCTGTTTGAAATAAAGAAGGATCTTGAATGCTAGATAATAATTTTTGTTGCTCTTCATCAAATAAAACCTCATCAAAATCATCTAAATAAGAAACGGAGCATGCGTAACTTAATTTAGCTTGTTTCAAGCAGGATTCAATTTCTGAAAAATACATTGGATACCAATTCTGATTAGTAAATTCATGAATGACGTAATTAGAATTTTGTTCTTTGATCTGTTCAACTTGTTCCAACAAATAAGGTGAGAGAGAAAGGAGACTATTACTCACTGAAAGCATATTCTTTGTATGTTCTAATGCTGATTTAATCGCTTGATCTTTTGATTCTAGAGTAGCAGATAATTTACTATAGTATTGATTTAATAAATATCTAATTGGTGATTTTCCTGCCCATCCTGGTAATGTGTTATAGCTAATATAGACTACACCACCTACTTTTAATTTACGTTGAATAAAATCAACGATAGTTTCTCTATTTTGTGGTGAAATCCAAGACCAAATACCATGTAGAGCAATAAAATCAAAATCAGGTAAGTCATCTCGATGACAAAATTCGGCAAAAGATTGATCTGCAATAACGACTTTATCTGGATTGCCTTGGTTTGCTAATTGTTGAGCAAAGAACGCATGAGAAGGATTAAAATCAGTCCCGTACCATTTTACTGTTCCTGCTACTGCATGAATATTAAGCGATACACCAAACCCAAAACCTAACTCACACGCATTAATGACTTTTGGCGGCTGTAAATTTGCTATTAAGAATGGACAAATTAATTGGTGGCTATTTAATCCATCGTAATAACCTGTCGTATAATTAATATCATTAACATAACCTTCTGACCAATTTGTTAGCATTGCTCCTCCTTATTACTTGATTCTTACATGGTAAATATTCTACATAGGGTTATCATTTATTTTCATAATTCTGCTAATGGTTAACGTCTTTCATCATCAAAATCATCATCTTCGTCATCGAAAAATTCGCCGTCATCACCATATTCATCTTCATCACTGTTCGGATCTTCAAAATAAGTTCCCCAGCCTTCGTAGACCGCACCCGATTTTTCGATTAACGGCAGTAGCTCTTTTTGTTGAGCGGTAATAAGTTCCGCATCTAGTTTAATTTCGCTGACAATATCGCACACAAACACAAGATCGCCATTCTCTTCTTCCACTTCTTCCGCTTCAGAAATCTCATAGCCCAACTTATAAGCATCTACCACTAATTTTTCGAGTTTATCGAAATCGTGGTGAGCAACGTGGTGTTCGATAATATAAAGGGCTTCAGGATCGCTGCCATCGTCTAATAAAGATTTGATGATTTCATCGGTTTCTTGGCGTAATTCGGTTAAGTTGTACATAAGATTAGCCCTCTTGGGTTTGTGTAAAAATTTCGGCGAACCAACTATCTAATTTAGTCGCAAGTTTATCAATACCAATACGATTTAACGCAGAATAGGCTTCAACTTGCACATCGCCTTGAAACGGTAAAATTGCTTCACGCACCATTTTGACGGTTTTGCTTCTCGCACTTTGGCTAAGTTTATCCGCTTTGGTAAGTAGCAATAATACAGGCAACTTCGCAGATACCGCCCACTCGATCATCTGCTGATCGAGATCTTTCAACGGGTGGCGAATATCCATTAAAATCACTACGCCCCGTAAACATTCACGTTTCTGCAAGTATTCACCTAAAGAACGTTGCCACTGAAGTTTCATCTGCTCAGGCACCGCCGCATAACCATAGCCTGGTAAATCGACTAATTTACAATTTGGTTCTACTTCAAATAAGTTAATTAACTGCGTACGCCCTGGGGTTTTAGAGGTACGAGCCAAGTTTTTTTGATTAGTTAAGGCATTTAATGCCGTCGATTTCCCTGCATTTGAACGCCCTGCAAAGGCAATTTCCACGCCACTGTCTTCTGGTAAATGGTGAATATCAGGTGCAGAGGTTAAAAAATGGGTTTTGTGGTAGTTAAGTTTTATTTCGGTCATTTTGTATTTGTTTGTTATTAAAATTTGTAAACGCCCCTCTTTGAAAAAGAGGGGCTGGGGGAGATTTAAAAAACAGTTTTGTAGGGTGGGTTTTAACCCACCAATAAATTCAAGAGATTACAACGGAATGGTGGGTCAAGACCCACCCTACAATTATTTAAATCTCACACTCAATCCTTTCTCACCATATTGATTAGCTTCAGGATTTCCTGCAAAAACACCCCATTCCATCACTAAAATCGTTCCGATAAACATCGGCATCATAATGCCTAGCACAAATGCCATTGTTCCTTGCGATCCCAATGAACTGAGATAACACAATATCGGCACCGCAACCATAAACAAGGCTTTCGCCGAACGATTACGGTCGTGTAGGCGTTTAACGATCACTGCAGATAAACTGTAAAGTGAAAGGGTCAAGGGTAGAACGCTAATCCAACTGAAAGCGGTCGGATTTAAGATAAAATTTGCAAAAATAAACAAAAATGCAAAATTAATCCCAAAGCCGATCCAAAAGCCTTTGCGGTTTAACCTTCCGTGAAAAGAAAATAATGCTTTATGCCAAATCATTACTGCAATGCCTTTTCAATTTTTTCAAACAAATCACGAGCAAGATTATCTAAACCTTTCAAACGCTCTAAGCCGCGACGCATCAGGGTTTGACGTTGAGTGTCATAGCGAGAAAGTTTAATTAACGGCTCAATTAAGCGTGCCGCCACTTGCGGATTGCTTTCGTTCATCTTAATCAACATATCGACTAAGAAACGGTAGCCAGAGCCGTCAATAGCGTGGAATGCACTTGGGTTTTGGCTTGCAAATGCCCCAACTAATGAACGTACACGGTTTGGATTTTTGAAGTTAAAACTTGGGTGCGTTAATAAATCTTGCACAATTTCAAGTACATTTTCATCTGGGCGTGTTGCCTGTAAAACAAACCATTTATCCATCACTAAGCCATCGTGTTGCCATTTTTGTTCAAAATCGGCAAGAAGCTGATCTCGGCAAGCAAGTTGTGCTTTGGTCGAAGCTGAGAGTGCCGCCAAAGTATCCGTCATATTGTTTGCTTGATGATAATGTTTGTGTACCAAGGTATTCCCTACTTCAGTAAAGGCAAGGTAAGACAAGCAGACATTGCGTAATGCACGTTTTGCCAAATCCTCGGCAACCACACGGTATTCCGTTAATTTATTTTGGTTGTAAACGACTAAGAAGTGATCTTTTAGTTCATCAGCAATCGCTTGTTGCATAAAGTGACGTACAGCTGCAATACCCGTAGGGTCGATCACTTTAAACAACTCCGCAAATTCCGTTTCTTTTGGCAAGGTTAAGGTTAAAGCGGCAAGTTCTGGGTCTTTATTTGCATTGTCGATCACAAAGGTGAGCGCTTCTAACAGACCTTGTGAGAATGCCATTGCTTCGCCCTGTTGGTAACGACTTAGATTTTCACGCAGCTCATTGTTAAACAACATTTGTGCCACGTCCCAACGCACAAAATCATTCTCAGCAAATTTCAAGAGCGTTAAAAGCTGTTCTGTTGAATAGTCATAATCTAAACGCACAGGGGCTGAGAAATCACACAACAGTGCAGGCACAGGGCGTTGTTGCACATTGTGGAACTCAAAGGTTTGATGTTCGTGGACCACATCTAACACATCACTGACAGTTAATAATTCGTGTTGTAACTTGATTTTCTTACCATCTTGACCATATAACGCTACTTTCAACGGAATGTGTAAATTCACTTTCTCTAGCTGATCAGCGGTTGGTGGTGTGTTTTGAGAAACGTGCAAGCGGTAAGTATGACGTTTTTCATCATATTCATCAGCAATCGTTAATTCAGGCGTACCCGATTGACTATACCAACGGCGGAACAGATCTAAATCAACTCCCGAAGCACGTTCCATTGCAGACACAAAATCTTCACAGGTTGCCGCCGTGCCATCATTTTCTGCCACATAGAGTTTCATTCCTTTTTGGAAACGCTCTTCGCCAAGTAAGGTATGGATCATACGAATAACTTCCGCCCCTTTTTCATAGACGGTAACTGTATAGAAGTTATTCATTTCAATCACTTTTTCAGGGCGAATAGGGTGAGCCATCGGGCTTGCATCTTCAGCAAATTGTACCGCACGCAACAAACGCACATCTTCAATCCGTTTTGCCGATCTTGACCATAAATCTGAAGTAAACTCTTGGTCACGGAAAACCGTCAAACCTTCTTTTAAACTGAGTTGGAACCAGTCACGGCAAGTAATACGGTTGCCCGTCCAGTTATGGAAATACTCGTGAGCAATCACCGCTTCAACATTCAAATAATCATCGTCCGTTGCAGTTTGCGGATTAGCCAGCACAAATTTCGAGTTAAAAATGTTTAACCCCTTATTTTCCATTGCCCCCATATTAAAGAAATCGACCGCCACGATCATATAAATATCTAAATCGTACTCTAACCCAAAACGCTCTTCGTCCCATTTCATCGAACGTTTTAAACTCTCCATCGCCCAAGTTGCACGATCAAGATTTCCACGATCCACATAGATTTCAAGGGCGACTTCACGTCCGCTCATCGTGATAAACTTATCTTGCAACAGGTCAAAATCCCCTGCGACTAAGGCAAATAAATAGCTTGGTTTGAAGAACGGATCTTCCCACTCCACCCAGTGACGACCATCGTCCAGCTCCCCTTGAGCAATACGGTTGCCGTTAGAAAGCAGGTATGGATATTTACTTTTACAAGCGGTGATTTTGGTGCGATATTTTGCAAGCACATCAGGGCGATCAAGCATATAAGTAATCTGACGGAAACCTTCCGCTTCACATTGCGTGCAGATCCCTTCGCCTGATTGATATAACCCTTGTAGTGACGTATTTGTTGATGGATTGAGTTTTGTCTGAATTTCCAGCTCGAATTGATCCGCAGGGAAATCGGCTAAATTTAAAGTCAAAGCCTCATCATCTTTTTGATATTCTTTGAATGGCTCGCCATTAAATTTAATCGATAAAAATTCAAAGCTATGCCCATCTAAACGTAACGTAGTCGCTTCTGCATTTTTACGCATGACCGACAACGTCGATGTGACAATCGTCTGCTCAGGATCAAGCTGAACATCAAGATAAATTTGATGAATCGTAAAATCAGGCTGACGGTAATCTTTTCTAAATTTTGCTTTAGGTTGCATAGCTTTTCCCTTAGGTTTTTTGAATATGGAAAGGATAAGAGTATTTGTCTTTAAGTGCAATCAAATTTAAGATCTTGCCCCAAAAATCGCCGTACCAATACGCACCATTGTCGAACCGCATTCAATTGCACTTGGCATATCATCAGACATTCCCATTGATAGCGTATCAATCCCTTCAAATTGAGATTGTAATTGAAGAAACAGTTCATTCATTTGAGCTAAGGCGATTTTCTGTTGCTCAGGCTCACTTTCAGGCTTCGGAATTGCCATTAAACCACGCAATTTCAAACGTGGCAGTTGGCTAATTTGAGTGGCTAATTCTAGCATTTCTTTCGCAGAAATACCCGATTTAGATGCTTCATCACTGATATTAATTTGAATTAAAACATTCAGTACAGGCAGGTGTTCAGGACGTTGCTCGCTTAAACGTTGTGCAATTTTGAGCCTATCTATCGTTTGTACCCAGTCAAAATGCTCCGCCACTACACGCGTTTTATTCGATTGTAATAAACCGATAAAGTGCCATTCTAATGTGTCGTTCTCCGCAAAATGCTGAATTTTTTCAATACCTTCTTGCACATAATTTTCGCCAAAGGCACGTTGCCCTGCTTCAATGGCTTCGGCAATGGCTGAAATGGGTTTAGTTTTGCTCACCGCAAGCAGTTTAACACTCTGTTCAGGGCGATTAGCTTGCTGACAACATTGTTGAATTTGTTGAGAAATTATCGCTAAATTTTGAGAAATCGACATTGGCTACTCCAAAAGGCTATAATGGGCAAGATCATAAAACTCCACTTAACTGAAATCAAGGATACTTATGCAAAGACTAACAAAAATTAAACTTGTGATTACCGATGTGGACGGTGTTCTTACTGATGGTAGCCTTTATTACACCGAAAATGGCGAAGCATTAAAATACTTCAATGTGAAAGACGGTTTAGGGATTAAAATGCTCCTTGCTTGTGGTATTCAAGTTGCCGTGCTATCGGGCGGTGACACCCCGATTTTACGCCGTCGCATCAAAGATTTAGGCATTCCCCTTTTCCAACTTGGCAAAATGTCTAAGCGAGATGCTTGTTTTGAATTAATGCAACAAGCGGGGGTTTCAGCCGAAGAAACTGCATTTTTAGGCGACGATACGTTGGACTTGCCTGCATTTGAAGTCTGTGGACTAGCGGTTGCCGTGGGCGATGCCTTTGATTATGTCAAAAATCAGGCAGATTTAGTCTTAACACGTAAAGGCGGACATTCCGCATTCCGTGAGCTTTCCGATATGATTTTAAAAGCTCAAGGCAAAGAAGAAGTTTATGCTACTGCTGATGGGTTTATGAAAGTGGTGCATGAAATGCTACAATAAATAATATCCTGTGGAATTTTAGATAATTAATTGAAAAAGATGAGCCAACAAGACAAACAAAATTTAATTTGGATCGATCTCGAAATGACAGGGCTTGATCCTGAAAAAGAGCGAATTATTGAGATTGCTACCATTATCACCGATAAAGATCTGAACATTTTGGCAGAAGGCCCTGTGCTTGCCGTATATCAACCCGATGAATTATTAAATAAAATGAGCGAATGGTGTGTGAAAACCCATACTGCAAATGGGTTGGTTGAGCGTGTGAAGCAGAGTAAATTAACCGAACGTGCTGCCGAATTACAGACATTAGATTTCCTGAAGAAATGGGTGCCGAAAGGGGCTTCGCCGATTTGTGGTAATAGCATTGCACAAGATAAGCGTTTCCTTTATAAATATATGCCGAATTTGGCGGATTACTTCCACTATCGCCATTTAGATGTGAGTACATTAAAAGAGCTTGCGAGCCGTTGGAAGCCTGAAATGCTTAAACAATTTAGTAAGAAAAACAGTCACTTAGCTTTAGATGATATTAAAGAGTCCATCGAAGAGTTGAAGTTTTATCGTCACCATTTTATTAATTTAGATTAACAATAATGCAATCATTTTATTTTGCGACCGAAGAAGAAATGCTTAATTTTGGTCAGCGTTTTGCCCAGCAACTTCAACGCTATTTAGACAATCATAATGAAAAATCCGTTGTGATTTATCTAAACGGAGAATTAGGGGCTGGAAAAACGACACTGACACGTAGCATTGTGAGGGCTTTTGGGCATAATGGGAATGTAAAAAGTCCAACTTATACTTTAGTTGAAGAGTATCAGCTTCCCCCTTATGCTTTATATCATTTTGATTTATATCGTTTGAGTGATCCTGAAGAGTTGGAGTTTATGGGAATTAGGGACTACTTCCGTCCACAAACGGTTTGCTTACTAGAATGGGCAAGTCGGGGGGAAGGAATGATCCCATCTGCGGACTTTATTATTCAAATTGACTATGCAGAAACAGGGCGAAATCTAGCTCTTATGCCTCAAAACAACTCAGCAAAACAGATTGTAGATTATTTAGAACATCAGACCGCTTAGGGTAATACTATGCAGAAATTACGACATTATGTTTGTTTTACGGTAATGAGTTTATTTCTTGCTCTTTCCGCACAAGCAAAATTAACCATTGCCATTGATGCTGGACACGGGGGCAAAGATCCAGGGGCTATCGGTAAAAATTTAGGGGTTAAAGAAAAAGAAGTGACTTTAGCGATTGCCAGAGAACTAAAGGCGTTGTTAGATGCAGATCCAAATTTCAAGGCAGTAATGACACGCAATGGCGACTATTTTATCCAGTTACCTAATCGAACTGAAATTGCTCGTAAAAATAAGGCACATTATCTAGTGTCAATTCACGCTGATTCTTCACCAAGTTCAGATAATCTAAAAGGGGCTTCGGTTTGGGTTTTATCTAATCGCCGTGCAAATGATGAATTAGGAAAATGGTTGGAAGATCACGAAAAGCAATCGGAATTATTAGGTGGGGCAGGTTCGGTTTTAGCAAATAATAATGAACGTTACTTGAACCAGACAGTGCTTGATCTGCAGTTTTCTCACGCACAGCGTTCAGGTTATGAGTTAGGTAAAACAGTCTTAGACAAACTGCGAAATGTTACGCAATTAGCAAAAAGTTCGCCACAACACGCCAGCCTTAGCGTATTGCGTTCCCCTGATATTCCTTCAATTCTAGTGGAAACAGGCTTTTTATCTAATGCAACGGAAGAACAACGTTTAGCTACAAAGGCTTATCGCCGTCAGATTGCAAAGGCGATTTATCAAGGATTAATTGCATATAAAAATAGATTACCAAAACAGCCAAATCAAATAGCAGTTAATGATGAAAAATCAACCAAGAAATCGAAAGCTAAAAAAAAGGTAGAGAATCGCTCTAAAGAAGATAAAAAAGCTAAAGCAGCGGTGACTTCGCCTAAGGAAAAAACTAAAGAGAAAGCAAAAATAACGACGAAAACTAAGCAAGAACAATCGTCTAAAGCGTCAGAAAAAACGGTTAATCTCAATGCGAAATATCATGTTGTCCAGAAAGATGAAACACTTTATTCCATTGCTCGCATGTATAAAACAACACCTGAAAAATTGAGGCAGCTAAATGGTTTAAAACAAAATAAAATCTTTGTAGGGAAGAAGCTGCAAGTAAAGTAAATCAATATAGTAGAGTATAAAATTTAAAACTGGATATGGGAACCTAGACAAAATAGTAGATAAATAAGCATGATATTTAAAGAAAAGCCGATTATTTCTAATCAGCACGGAGCATTAGTGATGGCATTTGTACCATTTATTTATGGTATTTCTGCTAGCCATTTTGTAATGAATCATTTTTGGCTTGGGCTTAGCTGGCTTTTTACTTATCTCTTTTCCCATCCTTTTTTCTCCGTCGTTAGCAAAAAACAAAATGAAAAATATAAACGCTGGATGATTATTTATGCCGTATTTAGCGGCATATTTATATTTCCCGTACTCTTAAGTCATTTTTCTATTTTGCAATTTATAATCCTAATCCTGCCGCTTGCAGGGGTCCAAATTTACTATGCAAAACAAAAAGATGAACGAAACTTAATCAATGATATTGCAGGTATTTTAACCTTCGGCATAATTGGAATGGCAAGTTTCTATTTAGCAACAAACCAATATAATTTTGAGATTTTACTCCACCCTACGTTATTTTTTATTGGGACAACAATTTATGTAAAAAGCGTTGCTCGAGAGCGGAAAAATCCTCTTTACTGTAAGTTCAGTATAGGACTTCATTGTATATTTATCTTTGTTTATCTCGCCTTAGGCGATTATGGCATTAGCTTTGCCTATTTCATTGGGTTAATTAGAGCGGTTATTGTGCCAAAAAGAAACTGGAAAATTAAACAAGTCGGCCTATTTGAATTTTTAGTGATATTTGTTTTTACACTAGGGCTGATCTACTAAATGTATTAACCTAATAATATCTGTTATTTCTCTTTCCAATATCCAATCCATTCTTTCAGGGCGTGCATATTGCTATGTAATGCTCCTGATTGTGGGATAAAGTAAAATACATTTAATCCATAGGTTTCAGGCATTTTTCCTGCTCCAACACTTGCAGGTAATATCTTAAAACCTTCTCGCTCAAATAGCATTCTTGCTCGTTGCATATGCCACTGGTTTGTCACTAGCACAATCTTATTAATACCTTCTTTTTCTAAAATCGGTTTAGAAAACTTCGCATTTTCAGCCGTCGTTTTGGCTTTTTCTTCCAACCATTGTGTTGGAATATGGAAAAATTGTTCGAGCTCTTTTTTCATGACGGCAGCTTCTGAAGTCCCTTTTGGGCTACTTCCCGTAATTAATAAAGGTAAGCCCGTTTCTTTTTGTAAAAAAGCAGCATAACGTACCCGCTCTAATGCTATTTCGCTGATCGCTAATTTGCCAAATAACTCTTTACTATCACGCAAGCCACCACTAAGTAAAACGATAGCTTGAGCCGATTTATAATCTTCAATACTAAGGTTATCTTCCGTTACCAGAGAATCATGCAATTTTTGCGAAGTATAGGGAATACTGAAAATATAGAGCATTGCTACACCTAAAAAAGTTGAGAGATAACCTAATTTTTTCCATTTTAAGCGGAAACAAATTAAAGAAAACAACCATAAAATCAGAATGTTAAATGGTGGAAGAATGACCGCAGTAATAAATTTTGTGATAGCAAACATAATGAGTAGGCAATTTTGTCAAGTAAGTAAAAGAGATTTATTATTCCTCATTCCTTTTCCGTTGTCTATTGTTTAACTCGCTCTTTAAAATTAAAATGGCAAGTCTTATTAACCATATTACTAGCGGTTAGATTTATGAAAAAAATTGCAATTATTCCAGCCAGAGCAGGCTCGAAAGGGATTAAAGATAAAAACTTACAATTAGTCGGTGGAATTTCGCTCGTAGGCCGTGCAGTTCTAGCGGCAAAAGAGTCTGGAATGTTTGACTTAATCGTTGTCACTTCAGACGGCGAACGTATTTTACAGGAAGGTGAAAAATATGGTGCAACACCACTACTTCGCCTTGCTGAATTGGCTCAAAGTGATACTCGTTCTATTGATGTTATTTTGCACTGTTTAGAAACCTTAAACATTCGTGAAGGCATTGTCGCTCATTTCCAACCAACTAGCCCACTTCGCAATGCGTTAGATATTCGCAATGCGATGGAAATCTTTTTAGGTGGAAAAAGTAAGTCTGTGGTATCCGCTTGTGAATGTGAACACCACCCGTATAAATCATTTGTTTTAAATGGAGATGATATTCTCCCGATGAATGAAATCAAAGATTTTGAAGCACCACGTCAGCAATTACCAAAAGCATACCGTGCGAATGGGGCGATTTATATCAACGATATCGCCAGCCTACTTCAAGAAAAATACTTTTTTATTCCACCTGTGCGTTTCTATTTAATGCCAACCTATCGCTCAGTCGATATTGATACCACATTAGATTTGCAACTGGCGGATAGCTTGATTGAGAAAGAGATGCAATGAGAGCCATCAAAAACAGTGCAGTTTATTTAATCGGTGAACTGACTTCACGGGAAATGCCATTTTCCAAGCCTTATTAGGTGTTCAGCTGAGCATTCGACAGTGTCAAAAACAGGCGATTTCCTATGCCATTTTGCTCTTTGGAGCTATCTGTTTATTTTTAGCCTTTAATTTTGCAGAAAATAAATATGTACAACACGCTTTAGAGCCTTTAATCAATGTTATTTACGGCTATGGTTTAGTTAGTTCATCTACGGATAATCTCGTTCAAAATCATCTTTATATCCCTGAATTAAAACAGATTTTAATTGGTGATGGGCATTATTTCTATCCACAAGGTGGCTACTACGGCAAAACAGACTCTGGTTTTTTACGCCAAACATTATATGGCGGATTTATTTATCTCTCTGTTTGCTTCTTATTTATGTGTTACTTCGTACGAAAAGTGGCAATAAATTGGTTTGACGGTAGTTGGATTTTTATCTTATCTACCTTACTTATTCTCTCAATTTTAAATGTAAAAGCCGATGCCTATGCTTTCCCTGGCATTATGTTAGTGTTATTAATGTTTTTATCTTTATTTGGCAATGAAGGTAAAAATAAAATTCTATTTTTAAATAACAAGACAGAAAATGTTTAGTATTATTATTCCTTCTTATAATCGAAAAAATGAAATTCCTGCATTATTAACAAGTTTGGAATATCAAACGGAATATAATTTTGAAGTGATTATTGTCGATGATCACTCTGTTGAGCCAGTAGAAATTAAACATCTCTACCCATTTCCTGTCAATGTGATTAGGAATGAACAGAATTTAGGAGCAGCAGAAAGTCGTAATGTAGGAGCAAGATTTGCTGAAAACGAGTGGCTACTCTTTTTAGATGATGATGATCGTTTTGCTCATCCAAAATGTGAAATACTGGCAAAAACAATTAATGAAAACCCGACGATTAATTTTATTTATCACCCTGCTGAATGTGTGATGGTAAATGAAGGGTTTAGTTATATCACTCGCCCCTATGAAAATGAACAAGCGGTCACTTTAGAGAATATTTTACTGGCAAATAAAGTAGGTGGAATGCCGATGATTGCGATTAAAAAATCATTTTTCTTTGCAGTCAATGGATTATCAACGGATTTAAAATCTCTAGAAGACTATGATTTTATTTTGAAAGTGATTTCTCATAACCAGTTTAAACCAAAACATGTTTCTCAAGCCTTAACAACCTGTACTTTCCATACTAAACGAGCAAGTGTATCGACAAATACACAAAATACTGAATTAGCGATTGAAGCTATTAAACAAAAATATGTAAAAACAGATATTCAACAAAAAAACTTTGCTTTTAATTCATTATATATGCTTTCTTACCCACATATAATGAATTTATCTCGTAAAGCGGCTTGTTATTATTGGCAGATGTTCTTACAAAGTAAAAATATTAAACATTTGGTGATTGCTACTCTAATATTTATTTCACCAAAACTTGCAATCAATATGAAAAGGTTTATTTAATGAAATTTTCCGTATTAATGTCCTTATATTTTAAGGAAAAACCAGAATATTTAACCGAATGCTTTGAAAGTTTAAAAAATCAAACGGTTCAAGCGGACGAAATTGTTATTGTATTTGACGGAGCTATTACCCCCGAATTAGAACAAGTTATGCAAAATTTTGCGGAGATCTTACCGCTTAATATCGTTAGACTTGAGCAAAATCAAGGGTTAGGAAAAGCACTCAATCATGGCTTAATCCACTGCATAAATGAATGGGTATTCCGTATGGATACGGACGATATTTGTATTCCAGAACGTTTTGAAAAACAGATTGCGTTTATTGAACAAAATCCCGATACCATTATTTTTGGCGGACAAATTGCTGAATTTGGCTCAGATATTAATGATATTGTCAGCTATCGTCGTGTGCCAACAGAAACCAAAGCCATCGTAGAGTTTACACAGAAACGTTGCCCATTTATAATCATATGACGGTCGCCTACCAAAAAAGTGCCGTGCTTGAATGTGGTGGCTATCAAGACCTACAAGAAGATTACTATCTCTGGATTAAATTGGTTGCATTAGGCAAAAAAGTGGCGAATTTACCCGAAATTTTGGTTTATGCCCGTGTTGGAAATGGTATGGTCGGTCGCCGTTGTGGTATCGCTCAGGCTAAGGCAGAATGGCGTTTATTTAAATTAAAACACCAAGTGGGTATGCAGAATATCGTTTCAGGTTTTATCACTTTTACTATGCGAGTGATACCGAGATTGTTGCCAACAGTCTTACTTACTCAGTTTTATAAATTACTTCGTAAATAAAAGGTGTAATATGTTGTCTATACAAGATTTTTCAAATAAAAATAGTTGCTAATATTTAGAGAAAATAAATATTAGCAACTATTTTGTCTACCATGCCGATTATTCCTTATGAAGAGCGATAAACATAGTTAATTATTCTGTTTTAAGCGATAACGTCTATCCATCATACAAAGTATGCCACCTATCGCCATAAACAATCCACCGAACCAAATCCAACGGATAAACGGTTTGTAGTATAAACGTACGCCCCAAGAGCCATCTTCTAAACGTTCACCTAAGGCTGCATAGAGATCTCGACTAAATCCCCAGTCAATCGCAGCTTCAGTCATACCCATTTTACTGACATTGTAAAAGCGTTTTTCTGCGTGTAGTGTGGCTTCATATTTACCATTTCGATGAATTTCAATATCCGCTGTGCCACCAATATAGTTTGCCCCATTTGAGTCACGAATACCCTTGAAGGTAAAGTTGTAATCTAAAATTTCAACTTTGTCGCCTACATTCATTCGTACATCTTTTTCGATACTGTAATTTTGGCTAAAGGCAATACCAAACACAGTCATTGCAACCCCTAAATGAGCCAACACCATCCCCCAATGGGAACGAGAAAGTTTCAAAATGCCTTGCAAGAAACTATGACGATGCGTTGCTCGTTGATGTAGTTCATACAAACTCAATGCCACGATAATGATGGACATCATTGTCCCTAATACCACGCTGACAGTAATTTTGCTGGCAAAAAGATAAGGTAAGCCAAAGCCAAGCAATACCATTACGGCTAATGAAATGAGGACTGGCTTACGGATAGCAGAAACCTGATCTCGACGCCATTTTACAAGCGGTCCAATTCCCAATAAAAATGCAAAAGGCACCATTAAGATCATAAACATCTGATCGAAGAAAGGCGCTCCGATAGAAATTGTCCCTAAACCAATTTGTTTATGAATTAACGGTAAAATCGTGCCTAAAAAGACCACCGATAAGAACGCCATTAATAGTACATTATTGAGTAATAACATTGACTCTCGTGAGTAACGTTCGGAATTGTCTAAGCTCTTGATTTTACTGCCTTGATAAGCGTAAAGCAGTAGCGAACCGCCAATAACCACCACGAGATAAGCCAAAATATATAAGCCCCGAGTTGGATCAGAAGCAAAAGCGTGAACCGATACCAAAATCCCTGAACGCACTAAGAATGTGCCGAGTAAGCAGAGTGAAAAAGCAAGAATAGCTAGCAAGACCGTCCATGCTTTGAAAGTACTACGTTTTTCCGTGACCGCTAAAGAGTGAATTAATGCAGTACCTGCAATCCACGGCATTAACGAGGCATTTTCCACAGGATCCCAGAACCACCAACCGCCCCAGCCAAGCTCGTAATATGCCCACCAAGAGCCAAGTACGATACCTAATGTTAAAAATACCCACGCTGCCATAGTCCAAGGACGTGACCATCTTGCCCAAGCAGTGTCAAGACGACCTGTCATCAACGACGCAATAGCAAAAGCAAAGGCAACAGAAAAGCCCACATAGCCCATATACAGTAACGGAGGGTGGAAGATTAAGCCAACATCTTGCAACATCGGATTAAGCTCTCGACCATCAACAGGAAAATCAGGGAAAGTTCGGTTAAACGGGTTAGAAGTAAACAGAATAAAGACTAAAAAGCCAATGCTAACCAAGCCCATTACCCCCAATACACGAGCGATGGCTTCTTCAGGCATTTGTCGGCTGAATGTCGCAACGGCAACGCTCCAAAGGGAAAGTAGCCAAATCCAAAGCAACAAAGATCCTTCGTGAGAACCCCAAACAGCGGAAAGGCGATACTCTAACGGTAACGTACTGTTTGAGTTATTCACCACATACTGCACAGTAAAATCATTGACCGCAAACAGATAAAAAAGCGAGCCAAACGAGATTGATAATGCTAAAAAAACCGCCCACGTCATCGGACGAGCCAATGCCATCAGACTAGCATTTTGTTTATGAGCGCCAACAAGCGGTAAGATCGCCAATAAAATTGCCAATGCGAGAGCAAGAGCAAGGGTATAGTTACCTAATTCAGCAATCATTTATTTTCTCCAAACGGCTGAGAGATCTGCGTTGCATCACGTTCTGATTTTCCTTTGAGATCTGCTTCTGAAATCCCCATCGGCTGATGTTGCTTTTTCATCTGTTCGCCTAATTCAGGTGGCATATAGTTTTCATCGTGTTTAGCTAACACTTCGGTTGCTTTCAGTTTTGTCGGCTCAACTAAAGTACCTTGTGCCACAATCCCTTGCCCTTCACGGAATAAGTCAGGCAAAATCCCTTCATATTCCACCTGAATTGCAGGCCCAATATCATTGAGATCAAAGGTCACTTTAAGGGTCTTGTCATCACGTTTTACCGACCCATCAACCACCATACCCCCTACACGAATACGTTGCCCAACTTCAGGCTTGGTTTCCGGGTCATTATTTTTACCATAGATAATCTCTGATGGCGTATAGAATAAGTCAATGTTTTGGCTTAACGCATATAAGGTTAAACCAACAGCAACAGCAAGCCCACTTAACACTGCCATCACCACTTTCAATCTAGATTTGCGTCTTGGGTTCATAAAAATCCCTTAGTAATCACTCAAAAAGAAATAAAAAATTCAGGTGCTATCCTAACAAAAAATCTGATAAGAATCGTTAAATATTCGATTATTTTATTCTTTAGTATATAAAAATCATGTCTACCCTAAGACAGGAAATGGTCGAACATTCTCTAATTGAGAATGTATTTGATTAGGTACGGTTGATCCTAAAGTCCAAGAAATTATACTGCCTCTTTCGATGTTACTTGTGTACTTTAGGGGATGCCAAACATAGAGAGAAGCAAGAATTGCTTGTTTTTGAACATAAATATAGGTAGAAATAACCGCACCTTATTGTTATAAGTTGCGGTTATTTTTTTGCTACTTATAAGGCTTTTAAAATGTCGTCCACACGTTCTTTTGCATCACCAAATAACATTTGGGTATTTTCTTTAAAGAATAGTGGATTTTGTACGCCGGCATAACCTACTGCCATTGAGCGTTTGAACACGATAACATTTTGTGCTTTCCAAACTTCAAGTACTGGCATACCTGCAATCGGGCTGTTTGGATCGTCCATTGCCGCTGGGTTTACTGTGTCGTTTGCACCGATAACCAAGACTACGTCAGTATCTGCAAAATCATCATTGATTTCGTCCATTTCTAATACTACATCGTAAGGCACTTTCGCTTCAGCAAGCAATACGTTCATATGACCTGGTAAACGTCCTGCAACCGGGTGAATACCAAAGCGAACATTGACGCCACGGTCGCGTAATTTCTGTGTGATTTCAGCAACAGGATATTGTGCTTGTGCCACTGCCATACCGTATCCTGGCGTGATGATCACAGAGCTTGCATTTTTAAGTAATTCTGCCACTTCTTCTGCGGTAGTTTCACGGTGTTCACCTTGTTCTTCATCTGAGCTGACTTGAACATCGTTACCAAAGCCACCTGCGATAACGCTGATGAATGAGCGGTTCATTGCTTTACACATAATGTAAGAAAGGATTGCACCTGAAGAACCTACTAATGCACCGGTTACGATTAGCAAGTCATTGCTTAACATAAAGCCTGCTGCTGCGGCTGCCCAACCTGAATAAGAGTTAAGCATAGAAACAACCACTGGCATATCCGCACCGCCGATAGAAGCCACTAAGTGCCAACCGAAGGCTAGAGCAATTGCAGTCATCACTAACACAGGGAAAATATTTTCTGGGTTATTTAAGAAAGCAACCATTAATAATGCAGAAACTACAAGTGCCGCAAGGTTTAATTTGTGGCGGTGTGGCAACATTAATGCTTTTGAATTGATAATGCCGCGTAATTTACCGAAAGCAACCACAGAACCTGTGAAAGTGACCGCACCGATGAAGATACCAAGGAATACCTCAACATTGTGGATATTTTGTAGCACTGGATCTGTTTCGTGTGCAAGACCGTAGCTGTTAAAGCCGACTAATACCGCCGCTAAACCTACGAAGCTGTGAAGAATTGCCACAAGCTCAGGCATTTCGGTCATTTCCACTTTTAATGCTTGACGAATACCGATAGCACCACCGATTGCCATTGCGATTAAAATCCAAATGGTTCCTTGTGATTGTGGTCCAAAAATGGTTGCGATAAGGGCAATGGTCATACCCACAATGCCGTACCAACAACCTGCTTTTGCCGTTTCGTGTTTAGAAAGCCCTGCAAGGCTCATAATAAAGAGAACGGCTGCGACAATATATGCCGCTTGTACTAAACCTAAAGACATACTCTTTCTCCTTAACCTTTTCTAAACATTGCTAGCATTCTTTGGGTAACTTTGAAGCCACCGAAGATGTTGATGCTTGCCACTAAAATCGCAATAAAGGCAAGTACGCTGATAAAGAAGCTGCCTTGAGAGATTTGTAGTAACGCACCGACAATGATAATACCTGAAATCGCATTGGTTACTGCCATTAATGGCGTATGTAATGCGTGGCTGACGTTCCAAACTACATAGTAACCCACTACGCAAGAGAGAACGAAGACGGTGAAGTGAGATAAGAATGCTGCAGGTGCAACAGAAGCTAACCACAAGAATGCGATCACCGCTAAGGCTAACAAGCCATATTTAATGCGTGGATCTGCCGGTTTTTCTTCTTTTTTCTCCGCAGGTTTTGCTGCCGCTTTTTGTTGTGGCTGTGCAGATACTTGAATTGGTGGTGCTGGCCAAGTGACTTCGCCATCACGGATTACGGTAACGCCACGCAATACTACATCTTCAAAGTCGATATTGATGTTGCCATCTTTCTCTTTGCAGAGTAATTTCAAGAGATTGACTAAGTTGGTGCCGTAAAGTTGAGATGATTGAGTTGGTAAACGACCTGGTAAATCAGTATAACCGATAATTTTTACTTGGTTTTCTGTGGTAACCACTTTACCTGCTTGGGTTAATTCGCAGTTACCGCCCGTTGCAGCCGCTAAATCCACAATCACCGAACCTGGTTTCATTGTGGCAACCATCTCTTTGGTAATTAAGCGTGGGGCTGGTTTGCCTGGGATAAGTGCGGTGGTAATAATAATATCCACTTCTTTTGCTTGTTCAGCATAGAGTGCTAATGCACGGCGGTTAAATTCTTCCGACATCACTTTTGCATAGCCATCACCGCTGCCACCTTCCTCTTTAAAATCAATTTCAAGGAAACTTGCACCCATTGATTGTACTTGTTCTTTTACTTCAGGACGAGAGTCGAACGCACGCACGATGGCACCAAGGCTGTTTGCTGCACCAATTGCGGCTAAACCTGCAACGCCTGCACCGATCACAAGTACTTTCGCAGGTGGCACTTTACCTGCGGCGGTAATTTGACCTGTAAAGAAGCTACCAAATTCGTGAGCGGCTTCAACAACGGCACGATAACCAGCAATGTTCGCCATAGAACTTAAAGCATCTAGGGCTTGCGCACGAGAAATACGCGGCACTGCGTCCATCGCTAACACATTGATTTTCTTTGCAGAAAGTTTTTGCATTAATTCAGGATTTTGAGCAGGCCAAATAAAGCTCACAAGCGTTGCCCCTTCCTTGATTAATGCAATTTCAGCATCGGTTGGTGCATTGACTTTAAAAATAATGTCTGCATTCCAAACGGCTTGTGCGTTGCCGATAGTCGCACCTGCTTGAGCGAAAGCATCGTCTTCAAAACTTGCTTTAAAGCCAGCATTTTCTTCAATGATGACTTCAAAACCAAGTTTCTTAATCTGTTCTACGGTTTTTGGCGTTGCTGCCACACGAGTTTCACCGTCTAACAGCTCTCTTGGTACACCAATAAGCATAAAGACTCCTGTAGGTTGGTTAAAATAATAATGAATTAAAACGTTGCAAATGTACCATTTATTTAACTTTTTGGGGGATTTTTTTCACGTTTATTTTGAAGAAATCTTAAAATCATTTAACCGATTTTTTACAAGCGGAGGATTTCGTAATAAAACTTGCAAAAGATAAATTATTCGTTGGAGTTATTAGGACTTTTTTGCTATATTTATGCCCAATTTTTTGCCCTAAGTCTATGGGCTTATTTCGCTTTTAACTAAATTTAATGGATCCCTTTTATGTTTAAGAAATTTCTAGGATTATTTTCAAACGACCTTTCAATTGACCTTGGTACTGCAAACACGTTAATTTATGTAAAAGGGCAGGGTATCGTGCTTGATGAGCCGTCAGTAGTTGCGGTACGTCAAGATCGTGCTGGTTCATCAAAAAGTATTGCAGCAGTAGGTAGTAATGCAAAATCAATGCTAGGTCGTACACCAAAAAGCATTTTGGCTATTCGTCCGATGAAAGACGGGGTGATTGCTGATTTCTATGTGACAGAAAAAATGTTACAGCATTTTATCAAACAAGTGCATAGCAATAACTTTATGCGTCCAAGTCCTCGAGTGTTAGTGTGTGTACCAGCAGGGGCAACTCAAGTAGAGCGTAAGGCAATTAAAGAGTCGGCGATTGGTGCTGGTGCTCGTGAAGTTTATTTAATTGAAGAGCCTATGGCTGCTGCGATTGGTGCAGGCTTACCTGTAGCAGAAGCTGCTGGTTCAATGGTAATTGATATTGGCGGTGGTACAACAGAAGTTGCGGTACTTTCATTAAACGGTATCGTTCATTCTGCTTCGGTGCGTATTGGTGGTGATAAATTAGATGAAGCAATCATCGCTTACGTTCGCCGTCACTATGGTTCTGCGATTGGTGAAACAACTGCAGAGCGTATCAAAAAAGAGATAGCAACAGCTTATATTCAAAATCAAGATGAAATTCGCACAATGGAAGTTCACGGTCACAATCTTGCAGAAGGTGCGCCTCGTACATTCGTGTTAAGCTCAAAAGAAGTGTTAGAAGCGATTGAACAACCTTTAACAGGCATTGTTGATGCAGTAAAAGGGGTTCTAGAGCAATGTCCACCAGAGTTGGCTGCCGATATTTTTGAACGTGGAATGGTATTAACAGGTGGCGGTGCTTTATTACAAAATCTTGATGTATTACTTTCAGAAGCAACGGGCGTGCCTGTTATCGTTGCCGAAGATCCATTAACTTGTGTAGCTCGTGGTGGCGGTAAAGCACTTGAGATGATCGATATGCACGGTGGCGATCTCTTTAGTGACGACAACTAATTCAACCTTGAGTTATTAGCATAAAAATGGACAATATCAACGGCTATTGTCCATTTTGCATTTAACAAGATCCATTAAATATAACTGAAATATGAAACCAATTTTTGCGAAAGCACCACCTATAGGCGTAAGACTATTCTTTGCAATTGCGATCTCTATCAGCCTGATTTTACTTGATGGTAGAAGCAGTGCAATGATCCAAATGCGTAATGTCCTCGAAACAGCGGTCAGCGGCTTGTATTATTTTGCAAATACCCCTCGCACCGTATTAGACGGTGTAAGTAACAACTTTATCGACAGTCAAAAACTGCAAGTTGAAAACCGAGTATTAAAAGAACAACTGCGTGAAAAGAACGCAGACTTATTGCTACTCGATCAACTCAAAGTGGAAAACCAACGTTTACGTTTACTACTTAGTTCCCCTTTACGCCAAGATGAATATAAAAAAGTAGCTGAAGTGCTGACCGCAGAAATGGACGCTTACCGCCAACAAGTAGTAATAAATCAGGGACAAAGTGACGGTGCTTTTGTTGGTCAGCCCGTAATTGATGAACGAGGCGTTGTGGGGCAAGTGATTTCTGTCGGGAAAAACAGTAGTCGAGTATTACTTTTAACCGATGTCACTCACGCCATTCCCGTACAAATTTTGCGTAACGATGTTCGAGCAATAGCCAATGGCAACGGACACAGCAATGAATTGATTTTGGATAACTTACCAAGAACCGTGGATATTGGCAAAGGTGATGTGCTTGTCACCTCTGGCTTAGGCGGACGTTTCCCTGAAGGCTATCCCGTTGCCGTAATTGAAACCGTACAAAATGATGGTTCAAACCATTTTGCCAGAGCAACGGCTAGACCGCTCGCCTCACTTGATCGCCTGCGTTATTTATTACTGTTATGGCCAACAAGCGAAGAAATCCGCAATGCATCAAGCCTTTCACCGCAAGATGTGCGTGATGCTGTGGAAGAAAGACGTAAAAGTCTAAACCCATTAGACCGCTTGAAAAATAGTAAAAAAGAACAAGTAAGTAGTGATGAACAAAAAGAAGAAACTGTCGAACCTGAAGAAACTGTAAATCCAGCAACACAGCCAGAAGTCGATAACGGTATTAATCACAGCACAGAGCAAGGGGCAGAATAATGCGTGAAAATATGATCTTCCAAATGTTAGTGCTGACCTTCATTTTCGTCATCGCTTTTGTCCTAGAGATTATGCCTTGGCCTGTGGATTTACAAGGATTACGCCCAACTTGGGTTGTATTAGTACTTATCTACTGGGTATTAGCTCTGCCTGATAAAGTTAGTGTCGGCACTGCTTTTTTAGCAGGAATTGTTTGGGATCTGATCTTAGGCTCAATTTTAGGCATTCACGCGTTAGTATTGTCAATTGCGATCTATTTTGTTGCCAAATATCATCTTATCTTGCGTAATCTCTCGTTATGGTTACAGAGCTTACTTGTGATGGCATATATCGCACTTATTCGTTTCTTTATCTTCTTTATCGAACTAGTGCTACATAGTGCAGAATTTAACACCCAAGAAATCATCGGGGCGATCATAAGCGGCATCTTATGGCCGTGGATTTTCTTACTGATGCGACATATACGCCGAGGGCTACATTTACGCTAATGAACAGCTTATCTTTCGATTTTTCTGCGGATTTTCGTCCCCTTTCCGCTCGAATGCGACCACGCACTCTAGCTGAATATGTCGGACAATCACACCTGATCGGCGAAGGCAAACCCCTTCGCCGAGCCATTGAAGCAGGACATAGCCACTCAATGATTTTCTGGGGTCCCCCAGGAACAGGCAAAACCACTCTTGCTGAAATTATCGCAAATGAACTTGATGCCGAAGTTGAACGTCTATCAGCTGTTACTAGCGGTATCAAAGAGATCCGAGAAGCCATCGAAAAAGCCAAACTCAACCGACAATCTGGCAGACGCACGTTACTTTTTGTTGATGAAGTTCACCGTTTTAACAAAAGCCAACAAGATGCCTTTTTACCCCATATTGAAGACGGCACCATTATTTTTATCGGTGCAACCACTGAAAATCCGTCCTTTGAACTGAATAACGCCTTGCTATCAAGGGCAAGGATTTACATTCTCAAGCCACTACAAGCGGTCGATATTCTAAAAATTTTGCAAAATGCCATTGCAGACAAAGAACGTGGATTAGGCAATGAAAAGCTCATCATTCAAGATGATGTGCTTCAACTGCTGGCGGACTACGTCAATGGCGACGGACGTTTTTCTCTCAACTGCCTTGAATTAATGTGCGATATGGCAGAACAATTACCACAAGGAAAATTGCTGGATAAAGCCTTGCTCACCGAAGTGTTGGGCGAACGCCAAGCCCGTTTTGACAAAGGTGGCGACCGCTATTACGACCTGATTTCCGCCTTACATAAATCCATTCGAGGCTCTTCCCCTGACGGTGCATTGTACTGGTATGCTCGTATTTTAACCGCTGGAGGCGATCCACTGTATGTTGCTCGCCGACTACTTGCGATAGCCTCAGAAGATATAGGCAATGCCGATCCAAGGGCAATGCAATTCGCCCTTGCTGCGTGGGATTGTTATACCAGAGTAGGGGCTTACGAAGGCGAACGGGCTATCGCTCAAGCGGTGATTTACCTTGCCGTTGCCCCAAAAAGTAATGCCGTTTACACCGCATTCAAACAAGCCAAACGCCTAGCTCAAGAAGGCAAGGATTACGATGTTCCCGAACATCTGCGAAACGCACCGACTAGCTTAATGAAATCCTTAGGCTACGGCGAAGAATACCGCTACGCCCACGACGAACCTAACGCCTACGCCGCAGGGGAAAACTACTTCCCCCCTGAACTGAAAGACACCCAATTCTACTTCCCAACCGAACGTGGAATGGAAAAGCAGATCAAAGAAAAAATGGCGTGGTTGAAAGGATTAGATTTGCAGAGTGAGGTGCAGAGGTATAACAAACAATAAGTTTAAATTTGTTTGCTCAACTCAATAAACACCCTATGTTTATCATAGCTATAAAGAACGTGGTTACTTTGCGTTTTAGTAAAATTGTAGGTTAAACGAGGTGTGATCCCCCATAAATGCACGGCACGATGCCAAATTGATGCATTGAAGCCATATTCTTTATTACGTTGAATAATGCGGAAAATCGCCTCTTTTTTATAGCGTTTTTGAGCTACACTTACGGAAAGGCGAGTAGAAAACCCTTTGCCCCATTCTTGTCCCCAACCTAAACTAATTCCCCGACGGAAAAAGCTATCATCTTTATCACGAGTAGCGGTGCGATTGTAGTTTAAATTTGCAAACCAATATTGGTTTGCATTGGCTAAATAAACTAACCCACCAGAGATAAAGTGATAATTGCCATTGAGGTGCAAGCGACTTGCATAGCGTTGTTCGGCATATTCATAGTTAGTGTTGAGTTGCCATTTAGGTGATAACCAATAGTTTGTTTCAAGGGTTAAACCGCCTGATTTAGAAAAACGTCTTAATGTATCACTTTGATTAGAGCCACCTGCATAAAGTGTTTGTTCCATAAATGGCAACAGCCTCAGGTTATATTTTGCATTTTGAAAACCTAGCCCCACACTGCCTCGTAAGCTCATTTCGTTGTATTTTTTATTATCCCAGTAGTATTTGCCGTTGGTAGCAAGACGTAGTTCATTAAAGAAACCATTTCCCCACGACCATTTTTTACCGAGATCGAAATTAAAACCGACACCTTCTGCCGATTCTCGTTTTGGTGCGTGCCAGTTGCCGTAGGTTGTTCCTGCTTTCGGTGCATTATTGATATTAGGATCGTTAAGATAAGTAAGCCCACCTGAAAACGTCCAACGATCTCGCCGATTTATCGCATTAATGTATTGATCGATAAGTTGGGTAATTTCAGGGATAAGCGGTTCTGAACGCAGTTTTTTAAACTGATCTTCCGAAGCCTCCAATTCGTTATTTTCAAATAAAGCTACTGCAAGTTGTAAGCGAACAGGCTGAATATCTGCTTGTTCGGCAAGGATCTGACGATATAACTTGATCGCTTCCGTATGTTGCTGATTTTTCTTTGCCACAATTGCCGATGCCCATTTGGTAAGAATTGGGTCGTGAAATTGTGCAGGAAGCTGTTGGTAAATGGGATAAAGCAATTCGACATTGTCAATATTACCTTGCATTACCGCAGGCAATAATGCTCTTATCACTAAATCTGGATATTTTACCAACTCTTTTGAAGTCATTGTAATACTACTCTTATCCGTTTCCTCCTTAGCGATTTGATGAACCTTAAATTGATGGCTGTGAATGAGGATATCGGCTTTTTCTGCTTGGACTCTATTATCATTTAGATGTTCAGTAATACTATCCTGAGATAGTTTTGCTATAGAGTAGTTAGCTAAGACTAATAAAAGTGTTGCGCTAATAAACGAGTGATTCATAACGTTCCTATAAAAGCATGAAGCAATGTCAAGACTGTTGATTTTTATTAACAATAACTTAACTGGCGCTTACATTGTTTGAATTAATGTTGTAATTGTCAAACTTATCAGATATCATATTGATAATGATTTTTATTTGATTACTGGATTTATTCTAATATACTCATATATTATGTTGCAATGGTTTTATAACAGGTTTTATAACATTTCGATTTTTTTATCTGTAACTCTTGTTCATATCGGGTTGGCATATACGATTTCACAACTATCTTGGGATAGAGATCTCAATCATTTTGGGGACTTAGAAAATTTACAAATGGTTGAAGTAAATTTAGGAAGCGAAGAACCCATTGAAGTGAAAAGTGAAAGTGAGCCAGAGGTGACACAAGAGCCAGAGCAAATACTCAGTACAGAAGTAGCAGATGTTTCACAAGCAGATCTCGTTAAAAAAGGGGAGAAATCTGAAGTAAAAGTGAAAAAAGAGATAAAAAAATCCCCAGAAAAGCTCACCAAAAAAGTAGAGAAAAAGAAAGTGTTATCGCCTAAAGCACACTCAGATGAAAAAACAAACACAAGCCAAGTTGCCCAAAATCATCAACAAGGAAATCAAAATGGTGTTGAAGGGAGTAAGTCTGTCACTGGAAACGCCAAAGTAGATGCTTCTCTTGGTGCGGGTTATGGCAATGCAATGCGAGGGCGTTGTTCAGATATTTCTGATGAATCTGATGATGTAGGCAGTGTGAAATTAAAGGTAACAATAGGAACGAATGGTAAAGCGACAAATGTAGAGATTTTATCTTCTTCAGGTATTAAACGTTTGGATAATCAAGCAAGCAGAATGGCATCGGGACACACCTATCAACCAGCCAAAATAAATAATAGTGCAGTGGTAGGCAGTGTGATTTTTAGTATTCATTTTAAATGTGGGGCAGCAGCCTAAATTATTTGAGGTAATTTATGAATTTAATTCAACTTCTTCAACAACAAGATATTGTACTTTCCATTTCCTTTGGAATTTTAGTTGTAATGAGTATTTTATCTTGGACTATTATTTTAATTCGTTTAATTAAAATGATTGGTGTAAGAAAAAATAACCAACAAAGTTTTCAATTAGTCAAATCTGCTGAAAATCTTACTCAAGCAGAGCAATATATTCAAAACAAGCGGTCTGAAATTGCAGATATTTTACAGCTAACTTTTAAACAATGTGAATTATATCAAGCTAAAGAAAAGAACCATTTATCTCATCAACTTCCATTTAAAGATTTCCTGACATTGCATTTGCGAAATGCCATCACTCAATCGTTGCGTAAATATGATGGCGGTTTAGTTGCACTCGCTTCTATTGGTGCAGTTGCGCCGTTTATTGGATTATTTGGCACAGTCTGGGGAATTTTTAATGCACTTATGGATATTAGTCAGCAAGGGCAAGTCAGTATTGCAACCGTATCTGCCCCTATAGGTGAGGCTTTAGTTGCAACGGCAATGGGATTATTTGTCGCCATTCCTGCGGTGCTTGCTTATAACTTAATTACTCGCCTTAATCGTAATCTTTCTCAAGATTTAGATCATTACGCAAACGAGTTATTTATCTATTTATTACATCACTATGGAGAAAATAAATAATGGCATTTGGAAGTTTTGATAAAAATGAAAATTCGGTAATGTCAGAAATTAATGTCACGCCATTAGTAGATGTAATGTTGGTGTTATTAATTGTTTTTATGATCACAATGCCTATATTAACGCAATCTATCCCGCTTGAACTACCAACCGCCAATGTTGAGAAAAAAGATGAAGCAAAAGATATTTTCAGGGTGGCGATTAATCCTACTGGCATTTATTTAGGCGAAAAGCTAGTGAATGAAGAAGAATTAAAACAATCTTTTCTGACAAAATTTCAGGAAAATAAAAATACCGTTATTGCTATTTCTGCGGATATTTCCGTGGAATATCAACATATCGTGAAAGTCCTTGAATTAGCTCAAAATGTTGGGCTAACCAAAATTGGCTTTGTAACCCAACCAACTAAATAAATGCAGTGTTTTTATATCGGAGGCAAATATGCATTTTAAACTTAATCCCTATGCGTTAGCGTTTACTTCGCTGTTTATTGTCGCTTGTTCTGGCGGAAAAGGAAGTTTTGATTTAGAAGATGTTCAGCCTAATAAGACAACGGGCGTGTCTAAAGAAGAGTATCAGGATGTGGAAACGGATAAGAAAGTAAAAGAACAGTTAGGGGAATTGATGGAACCTGCTTTGGGGTATGTTGTAAAAGTTCCGGTGAGTTCTTTTGAAAATAAGAAAGTTGATATTTCAGATATAGAAGTGATTACGAACGGAAATTTGGATGATGTGCCATATCAAGCAAATTCTTCTAAATATAGCTATCCAGATGTAAAAACAAAAGATTCTTCTCTTCAGTACGTTCGCTCAGGATATGTTATTGATGGGGAACACTCTGGTTTTAATGAAAAGGGATATGTGTATTATAAAGGTAATTCACCTGCAAAAGAATTACCCGTTAATCAGCCTTTAACTTATAAAGGAAGTTGGGATTTTACTTCCAATGCGAATTTAAATAATGAAGAGGGAAGACCTAATTATTTAAACGATGATTATTATACTAACTTTATAGGTAAACGGGCAGGGTTGGTTTCAGGAGATGCGAAACCTTCAAAGCATAAATACACTAGCCAGTTTGAAGTTGATTTTGCAACTAAAAAAATGACAGGTAAGTTATCCGATAAAGAGAAAACGATTTATACAGTCAATGCTGATATTAGAGGCAATCGTTTTACGGGTTCTGCTACAGCAAGTGATAAAAACAAAGGGAAAGGTGAATCATATAACTTCTTTAGTGTCGATTCTCAGTCTTTAGAAGGTGGTTTCTATGGTCCAAAAGCGGAAGAAATGGCCGGTAAATTTGTAGCCAACGACAAATCTCTTTTTGCCGTTTTTTCAGCAAAACACAATGGCTCTAATGTTGACACCGTTCGTATTATTGATGCCTCCAAAATTGATTTAACTAATTTCAGTATTTCAGAACTTACCAATTTTGGCGATGCCTCTGTTTTGATTATTGATGGGAAAAAAATGGAGCTGGCAGGTAGCGGGTTTACAAATAAGCACACTATTGAAATCAATGGCAAAACAATGGTAGCCGTAGCCTGCTGTAGTAATCTAGAATATATGAAGTTTGGTCAATTATGGCAACAAGCAGAGGGCGAAAAAGCTAAAGATAATAGTTTATTCCTACAAGGCGAACGTACCGCAACAGATAAGATGCCAAAAGGCGGAAACTATAAATATATTGGTACTTGGGATGCTCAGGTTTCAAAAGAAAATAACTGGGTTGCTACAGCAGATGATGATAGAAAGGCTGGCTATCGCACAGAATTTGATGTTGATTTTGGCAACAAAAATTTAAGCGGTAAGTTATTTGATAAAAACGGTGTAAATCCTGTATTTACCGTAGATGCAAAAATTAATGGTAATGGTTTTACCGGAAAAGCTAAAACCTCAGATGCTGGCTTCGCTCTAGACTCAGGTAGTTCACGTTATGACAATGTGAAATTTAGCGATGTAGCAGTTAATGGTGGCTTCTATGGTCCAACGGCAGCAGAGCTTGGCGGACAATTCTTCCATAAATCAGACAATGGCAGTGTAGGTGCTGTCTTTGGTGCAAAACAACAAGTAAAAAAATAATAAGGAATTTGCTATGAAAAATAAATTAAATCTTATTAGCCTTGCTCTTCTTAGCCTCTTTGCCGCACAAAGCTATGCAGAACAAGCGGTACAATTGAACGATGTTTATGTCACAGGTACCAAAAAGAAAGCACATAAAAAAGAGAACGAAGTGACAGGCTTAGGGAAAGTGGTGAAAACGCCAGACTCACTCAGTAAAGATCAAGTGTTAGGGATGCGAGATCTGACTCGTTACGACCCCGGTATTTCTGTAGTAGAACAAGGACGAGGTGCAACAACAGGCTACTCCATTCGTGGGGTAGATCGTAATCGTGTTGGATTGGCGTTAGATGGTTTGCCACAGGTTCAATCCTATGTAAGCCAATATTCACGTTCCTCAAGCGGTGCCATTAATGAAATAGAATACGAAAATCTGCGTTCAATCCAAATTAGTAAAGGGGCTAGTTCTTCTGAGTTTGGTAGTGGTTCGCTAGGCGGTTCGGTGCAATTCCGTACCAAAGAGGTAAGCGACATTATTAAGCCAGGGCAATCTTGGGGATTAGATACCAAAAGTGCTTACAGTAGTAAAAATCAACAATGGCTAAACTCACTTGCTTTTGCGGGTAGTCACAATGGCTTTGATGCTCTTGTGATTTACACTCATCGTGATGGTAAAGAAACGAAAGCTCATAAGGATGCAGAAAGCCGTTCTAAGAGTATTCAGAGAGTGGATCTCGCAGACAATAATCCTCAAGATAGCAATTGGTTTATAGTTAAGAATGATTGTCCAAGTTTGAACTGCGAACCACGTCAGCAGGCTAAAGTGTCTTATGATGGGCAAAAGTATCTAACAGAGCAACTTAGTGCTAAAGAATATACAGGTGAAGAACGAGCTTTGCCTGATCCAGTGAAATATAAATCTGATTCTTGGTTGGTTAAATTAGGTTATAGCCTTTCACCAAAACATTATGTGGCTGGTGTTTATGAACATAGCAAGCAACGCTATGATACTCGCGATATGACCTATCCTGCTTATTGGCAGCTATCAGATTTAAAAAATGGTAATACGTGGTATCCAATGAATAATGCTAAAGGGTTATATCGTAGTAATGCTTTAGATGGTGTTGCTATTGATTACTTTACAGAAGATGGTGTGAAATCCTCAAAAGGATTACGTTGGGCAAAAGCTCGTTTTATTGATGAGTGGCACACTCGTGATCGCTTAGGTGCTTTATATCGTTATACCAATCAAGATAAAGATCGTCTGATTGATAGTCTATCTTTAAGTTTCGATCAGCAAAAAATTGATTTATCTACCCGCTTGAGAGAAAACAACTGTTCGGAATATCCAACCATAGATAAGAATTGCCGTGCAACTCTTGATAAACTTTGGTCTTCTACTAAAAATGAGCAAAGTTCTTATGAAGAAAAACACGACACTATTCAGCTCTCGTTAGATAAAACCGTACAAACGGGATTGGGCAAACATCAATTAAATATGTTATTAGGTTCAGACCGTTTCAATTCCACCTTAAAACGCCACGAAATTTTGAGTGAATTTTCTGTAGGGAGTTGGGGGCTTGTTAGAAACATTGGCTATCGAAATGGAGCTTACAATAAGCCTTATGTGTATGAGCTAAAAAATCAAGCAATTTATAGTAAAAATGAATGTGATTATAGTGGCACTATTGCAGGTAAGGCTGATTGTGCTACAAGTAAAATCAAAGGGCATAATCACTACATTGCTCTGAGAGATAATTTTGCTATAACCAAGTATTTGGATATTGGTTTGGGTTACCGTTTCGATAAGCATAAATTCCGTAGCACTCATCGCTGGGCAAATCAAGGCGATTATAAAAACAGTGCGTGGAATATTGGCATAGTCGCAAAACCAACGTCATTCCTATCGCTCTCTTATCGAGCATCATCAGGCTTTAGAGTGCCAAGTTTCCAAGAGCTATTTGGCTTACGCTATGATGGTGCAAGAGTAGGCTCCAGCGATGCTTACCAAAAAACAGAGAAGTTATCTCCTGAAAAATCCTTAAACCAAGAGGTTGCTGCGACTTTCAAAGGTGATTTTGGTATCGTTGAAGTCAGTTATTTCAAAAATGACTATAAGCAGTTGATTGCTCCAGCAGAAAGAATGCACCAAACTCAATCAATGATTAACTATTTTAATGTGCAAGATATTAAATTAGACGGTATTAATCTGATTGGTAAGTTAGATTGGAATGGGGTATTTGATAAGATTCCAGAGGGCATTTATACAACATTGGCATATAGCAAAATGCGAGTGAAAGAGGTGAAAAATTATCCTGGGTATATGAACATTCGCACCCCATTGTTAGACACCATTCAGCCTGCTCGCTATGTCGTAGGGATCGGTTACGATCAACCAGATGAAAAATGGGGCGTGAATCTAACAATGACTCATTCCAGCGGAAAAAATCCAGATGAGTTAAGAGGTAATGAACAAGTCGGTTTTGCCAATTATGAACGAACTGCTACGAAAAAAAGAACACGCTCTTGGCATACCTTTGACTTAACAGGATATGTCACCCCTTGGAAACATGTAACGGTACGAGCGGGTGTATATAATCTGATGAATTACCGTTACACCACTTGGGAATCCGTACGTCAATCTTCGCTTAATGCGATTCATCAGCATACTAATGTGAAAGATTACGTAAGATATGCCGCACCTGGTAGAAACTATGTCCTTTCAGTAGAGATGAAGTTCTAACTTTCTATAGAGCATGGAATAAATTTGTGTAAATACCTGTTTCTGTGATAATACATCTAGATACAGGTATTTTTATAGGTGAGCAGGAATTCGGCATATTATACGACAAGTGTTATTGAATCTCTAGGTGATGTAATCCGTCGAGTAATTAAGGAAAGAAACGTATTTCCAATTGATGATGTGACATTTTAAATAGCATAGTTTTTGGCAGATCAGCAAACAAATTTGCCTACTTGCCGCAATTAATGAGGTGGCGAAAATGAAGCATGCTAACTCTAAACTAGAAACAGCCAGCTTATTGATTTTGGTGATCGCCTAAGCGACCACCATAAGTTTAAAATGAAGATACTTAGAATTAGAGATAGATGTACAAATAACAGCGCTTGGATATGTTATCTCAGATACAAATATTTACGCCATCTATAATGCTTCATTCGCTTTTTTAATACTATCATCTGCTCTGCGTGCTTCACCTTTATGTTTTTGTTTATTTAACTGGGTTTCAAGTTTTGATTCTACTTCGTTGATAGCTTTATAGAGATCTTCATCATGTGCTTTTGCAAATAAATCGCCAACAGGGGTTCCAATAGAAGCCTCAACTTCGTAACCATTTGGTAATTTGTGGATAATAAAGTGAGGGTTAATTAACTGAGTTTGCCATTTATTCAGTTTAGCCAAACGCTCCTCAATGTGCGTACGAATTGCAGGAGTCACTTCCATTTGTTTGCTTGAAATATTGATTGTCATAGCATGTACCTCTTTTATTATGACCTTATTGGTCGTTGAATGGATGACTTCAAATTATGCTTTTCCCCCTAAAATTTCAACCCCTAAATCTAAGTAACTTTCAAAAACTTGATCTACTTAACACTTTTCTGGTTTTTTTGACTATAATTCCAACGATATTTATGGGAAGTATTCTATGTTATCAGAAACTCGCTTGGCAAAAATTCATGAAATGGAACAGATTTTAAATGAAGCAAATAGCCTAATGAATAAAATGGAACAGCTTCAACAGTCGTGGACAGTTCTTTTACCTAAAATCCGAGAACTAGAAAATTATTATTCTGAACAGTGGCAAGAAGATTATAATGCTGATGAACGAGGGGAAATTCCCTCAGAGATGATTCGAGGCGTATTAAGTGAAGATGCCGTGTATAATTTATTCATTGCTCATCGAGAAATCGCACTGGAGTGGATTCGCTTGTCAGTGAAATCAATGGAAACAACATAATGATAGATAAACCACTTCCTCCTTTTCAGCGAGCCTTTTTACATCCAAAGTATTGGGGTTTATGGCTAGGATTGGGAATTTTCAAACTGATTTTATGCTTACCTTACCCTATTTTAGCGAAAGTCGGTAAGGGCTTAGGTAAACTGTTTACCCGATTAGGTTTGGATAAACGCCGTATGCGAATTGCCAAACGGAATTTGGAGCTTTGCTTCCCAGATTATACTGCTTGTCAAATTGATGAAATTTTAGCTCAAAATGCCGAATCTGTCGGAATGGCAATTATTGAAACAGGGATGGCGTGGTTTTGGTCAGATGAACGTATTCTTAAATGGTCGAAAATAGAAGGATTGGAACATCTGAAAAATCAGCCTGAGGGTTCGGGGATTATTTTTGTCGGTGTTCATTTTCTGACCCTTGAACTTGGGGCAAGAATTGTCGGGCTTCATCATCAAGGGATTGGCGTATATCGTCCGAATGATAATCCGCTGTTAGATTGGATTCAATTTCGTGGGCGAGTACGTTCTAACAAAGCCATGCTAGATCGCAAAGATTTACGCGGTATGATTAAAGCTCTTCGTGCAGGGGAAACCATTTGGTATGCTCCCGATCACGATTACGGACGCAAAAACAGTGTTTTTGTGCCGTTTTTTGCGGTGAAAGAAGCGTGTACAACAGCTGGAACGAGAATGTTATTACGTTCCGCCCCAAATAGTATCGTTGTGCCATTTACCCCAATGCGAAACGACGATTTTTCAGGTTATACCGTCAAAATCAGGCCTGCAGTAGATTTTAGCCAGTGCAAAAATGACGTTGATACTGCAACCTTAATGAACAAGGTCGTAGAAAGCGAGATTATGCAAGCTCAGAGCCAATATATGTGGCTACATCGTCGTTTTAAAACCCGACCGAATGAGAGCGATCCGAGTTTGTATTAAACCGCCGACATTAAACCTAGTAGGGACGCCACGCTTGGCGTCCTAGCAAACAATTTTTAAGGTAGGGACACACTGAGTGTGTCCGAAAAATGAATAAATAACGGACACACGCAGTGTGTCCCTACTGTATTTGTGAATGCTCATAGTTTCAGAAATTTCAATATGAGGAAAGAGATAGTGAACAAAACCAAAATTGTCCTTGCCACAGGCAATCAAGGAAAAGTGAAAGAAATGGCTGATGTGTTAGCTGAATTTGGCTTTGAAGTAATCGCCCAAAGTGAATTTGGCATTCAAAGCCCAGAGGAAACAGGCTTAACCTTTGTAGAAAATGCATTGATTAAAGCCCGTTATGCCTCACAAATGACAGGTTTACCGGCGATTGCCGATGACTCTGGTTTAGCGGTTGAAGCATTGGGCGGTGAACCAGGGCTTTATTCTGCTCGTTATGCAGGTGAAGAAGGAAACGATCAAGCCAATCGCCAAAAATTATTGGCTGAAATGGCAAATGTTGCCGATGAAGATCGCACGGCAAAATTTGTCAGTTGCATTGTGATGTTACAACACCCGACCGATCCTACTCCAAAAATTGCCATAGGCGAATGTTACGGACAAATTTTACGCGAGGAGCGTGGTTCAAGCGGTTTTGGTTACGATCCACTATTTTTCTATCCGCCTAAAAACTGCACCTTTGCAGAACTTGAAACCGTCAAAAAGAAAAAAATCTCCCATAGAGCGATTGCATTACAATCCCTGAAACAGCAATTGAAATAGGAACATTATGATTATTAGCACAACCTCGAATATTGAAAATCATCAAATCGTTGAGTACAAAGGCTTAGTCTTTGGTGAAGTCGTGTCAGATGCAAATGCCGTTGTCGGGGTGTCTATGGAATATCAGTCTATGGGCGGTGATAAAGGAATGTTTATTGTGGTTGCGATCGGCACAGCGGTTGTTATTCGCTAATGTTGCAAAAAAATCTTCAAATCACACCGCTTTTTTGGCAAACTAAAACACTGCTTGAAATGAATGAAGCAGAGTGGGAAGCCCTGTGCGACGGCTGTGGTAAGTGTTGCTACCGCAAATATATTCAAGGCAGAGGCAAGCGGGAACGGCTGTATTACACCTCTGTTGCCTGTAATTTGCTTGATGTGAATACAGGTCGGTGTAGCAACTATGCGGAGCGTTGCAAAATCGAAAAAGATTGTACCAAGCTCACCAAAAAGAACCTATCCGATTTTGGCTGGTTGCCGAAAACCTGTGCCTATCGACTGATTTATGAAGGCAAGCCGTTGTTTGATTGGCACCCACTGATTTCACAAGATCCTAATTCAGTGAAAAGAGCAGGGGTGTTAATCCCCAACGGCATTCACGAAAAAGATGTGATTGATTGGTTTGAGTTTGTGATTGATACTGTATAAATCTCAATATGGTTAGTATTCTTTATGAGTAATTTAAATTACTTTTAAAGTTCTAACAAATACGCCTTCAACTGATGAATCTTATCCCTCACCGCAGCCGCTTTTTCAAACTCAAGATCTTTAGCAAAATCTCTCATCTGTTGTTCAAGCACTTTCAGTTCTTTTTCTAACTCTTTGCGAGTTTTCGGAATGTAAGCGGTCTGATCATCGCTTGATTTTGCAGATTTCTTACTGCGTTTCGGTTTATCCGTCTGCCCAATATCAAGCAACTCGCCGACTTTTTTGTTCAATGCTTGTGGCACAATGCCGTGTTCTTCGTTGTATTTTTGTTGTTTCTCTCGACGGCGTTCAGTTTCGGTGATCGCTTTTTGCATTGAATTGGTAATACGGTCGCCGTATAAAATCGCTTTGCCGTTGAGGTTTCGGGCAGCACGCCCGATGGTTTGGATTAAAGAACGTTCGGAACGCAAAAAGCCCTCTTTGTCGGCATCTAAAATCGCCACCAGCGACACTTCCGGCATATCCAAACCTTCTCGCAGTAGGTTGATCCCCACTAACACATCAAACATTCCCATGCGTAAATCGTGGATAATTTCGACCCGCTCGACTGTGTCAATATCGCTATGTAGATAACGCACTCGTACGCCGTGTTCATCGAGGTAGTCGGTTAAATCTTCCGCCATTTTTTTTGTCAGCGTTGTGACTAGCACTCGTTCGTCCACTGCTACACGCTTATGAATTTCCGATAATAAATCGTCCACTTGCGTTGCCACAGGGCGAACTTCGATAATTGGATCTAACAAGCCAGTCGGACGAACCACTTGGTCGATCACATCAGGATTTTTCTCTAACTCGTAAGGTCCAGGGGTTGCCGATACATAGATTGTCTGTGGCGATAAGCGTTCAAACTCTTCAAAACGTAACGGACGGTTATCCAAAGCGGACGGCAAGCGGAAGCCGTATTGCACCAAAGTTTCTTTTCTTGCTCGGTCTCCCCTAAACATACCGCCGATTTGTGGCACGGTGACGTGAGACTCATCAATAATCAGCAAGCCATCAGACGGCATATAGTCAAACAAGGTCGGGGGCGGTTCGCCCTCTTTTCTGCCCGATAAATAACGTGAGTAGTTTTCAATGCCTGAGCAGTAGCCCAACTCGTTCATCATCTCAATATCAAACTGAGTACGCTGGGCGATCCGCTGTTCTTCAAGCAATTTATTCTCTTTGATAAAGTAAGTTCGACGGTCGGCAAGCTCTTTTTTAATCTGCTCAATCGCCTCTAAAATCCGCTCTCTCGGCGTAACGTAGTGGGTTTTCGGGTAGATTGTATAACGGGGAACACGCCCTAAACTATGTCCTGTAAGCGGATCGAATAAAGAAAGGTTTTCGATTTCATCATCAAACAGCTCCACACGCAGAGCAACATCGTCCGATTCGGCAGGGAAAATATCAATCACTTCGCCACGCACACGGAAAGTCGCCCGCTGAAAGGCTTGATCGTTACGAGTATATTGTAATTCAGCAAGGCGAGAGAGAATTTTGCGTTGGTCGATCATTTCCCCCACTTGCAGATGTAACATCATCTGCATATAGGCATCTACATCTCCCAAGCCGTAAATTGCCGACACCGATGCGACTACAATCGTATCCCGTCTTTCTAAAAAAGATTTGGTGGCAGACAGTCGCATCTGTTCGATCTGCTCATTGATAGACGCATCTTTTTCAATAAAAGTATCGCTGGCAGGCACATAGGCTTCAGGCTGATAGTAGTCGTAGTAGGAAACGAAATACTCCACCGCATTTTCAGGGAAAAAGGCTTTCATCTCGGCATAAAGTTGTGCCGCAAGGGTTTTGTTCGGGGCAAGCACCATTGCTGGACGGTTTAAAGTCGCAATCACATTGGCAATGGTAAAGGTTTTGCCCGATCCTGTTACACCTAGCAAGGTTTGATGTGCCAAGCCATCATTCAATCCCTCGACTAATTTGGCAATCGCAGTCGGTTGGTCGCCTGAGGGTTTGAAGGGGGAATGTAAAATAAATGGTTTACCCTGTTTGCTCATTGAAAATCCTTGTCTGAAAATTTGCTAGAATTCTAACATAGAATAAGTGGTGAGATTTTGGGAATTTCAGCCTAAAAAGAAATTTTGTTATTCATACAATTTACTTTAAAAATCCTCTTTGGTGGACGCTCAGAAATCCATTACAATTCTTCGTAAAATAATGCTAAAACTCACCGCTATGATTGATACACAAACTTTAAAAACAGAACTTCAGCAATTTAATAGCACACAAAAATCCCTTTTTAGTACTGAAGATATCAAAAATTTACTCGAACAACGTAGCCATTTTTATGATGATTTACTGACAACGCTCTGGCAACAATTTGGGTTGATGGAGCGGCAGGACTTGGCTTTAGTGGCAGTCGGGGGATATGGGCGGAGGGAGATGTTTCCGCTGTCTGATTTGGATATTTTGGTGTTGAGTGAACAGCCTTTAGATGAACAGACGCAAAATCAATTAAATCAACTATTTAACCTCTTGTGGGATTGCAAATTTCAGCTGGGGGCGAGTGTGCGAACCTTGGCGGAGTGTGTTGAGGTGGGCAGAGCGGAAATTTCTGTGGCAACGAATATGTTTGAGAGCCGTTTTTTGCTTGGCAATGAAGCCTTGTGGCAACAGCTGATGAGCAAGCTGTTCCATGCGGAGTTTTGGTCTATCCAAGCCTTTTTTGAGGCAAAAATGGCGGAAAAAAATGAACGTTATGCCCGTTATCATAATACCAGTTATAACCTTGAGCCTGATTTAAAACATAGTCCGGGGGGGCTACGGGATTTGCATTTGCTCTCTTGGATTATGTTACGCCATTATGGGCTGTATAGCCTAGAGAGTTTGTTTAGTCGGGGTTTGCTCTATCCTGAAGAATTTATTGAGCTTCAGCAGGCTCAACATACGTTATTTAGAATGCGGTTTGCCTTGCATTTGCAATTAAAGCGTTACGATAACCGCTTGCGGTTTGATCGCCAGTTACAACTGAGTGAGCAGTTAGGCTATCAGGGCGAGGGTAATCAGCCTGTGGAAGCGATGATGAAAGATTTCTTTCAGGCGACGCAATCTATTTCGCAATTAACGCAATTGTTGCTCAATCATTTTCATCAAGAGGTGCTACAGGCTTTGCAAAATGTACAGCAAAAACAGCCGCTTGATGACTATTTTTATTTGCAAGGGGAACAGCTAATTTGTAGTAACACTTTGATTTTTAAGCAACAACCTGAGCGGATTTTGGATCTTTTCTTCTATCTCACTCAGCATACGCAGGTGCGTGTAGCCAGTACGACGTTGCGACAACTTCGGCTGGCGTTACAGACCTTAAACCAGCCGTTGTGTGAACTGCCTCAAGCTCGACATCGCTTTATTCGGCTGTTTTCTCAGCCTGATGTGGTTAAAAGAGCCATTATGCCAATGCATCAGTTGGGCGTTTTAACCGCTTACTTACCGCAATGGGTTGGTATTCAAGGCTTGATGCAGTTTGATCTTTTTCATATTTATACGGTAGATGAGCATACTATTCAGGTGATGCTTAAATTGGAAAGTTTTCTGCAACAGGAAAATGCCGAAAAACATCCGCTTTGTTGTCGTCTGTTTCCGACACTTGCAGACCGTCCGTTGCTCTATTTGTCAGCCTTGTTCCACGATATTGCTAAAGGCAGAGAGGGCGATCACGCTAAAGTTGGGGCGGAAGATATGCGTGCTTTTGCTCAACGACACGGCTTTTCTCAAGAGCAAAGTGATTATATGGCGTGGTTGGTGGCAGAGCATTTGACGATGTCAATTACGGCACAACGTCGGGATATTCACGATCCCGATGTGGTGAAAACTTTTGCAAATGTGGTGAAAAATCCGACCGCTTTAGCTGCTTTAACCTGTTTAACCGTTGCAGATATTTGTGCGACGAATGAAACCCTTTGGAATGATTGGAAGCGGTCGCTTTTCCTTAAACTTTTTCAATTTACCGAACAGCAGTTGCAGTTAGGCAGTGAGGAAACGATTAATCATCAGCAACTGAGCCAAGCCCATCAGCAGCAAGCCTATGCAGAGCTTGAGGGGGTAATTTCGGCGGAACAAAAAACACGGCTGTTGCAATTTTGGCAATCCTGTCCTGAAAGCTATTTTGTGCGAAACAGCCCGACACAGCTCTATTGGCACGCGTTGCATTATTTGAAAGATCCTGCGTTGCCGATGGTGTTGATTAGTAATCAGTATGCACGGGGGGCGACGGAAATTTTTGTGCATTGCCAAGACCAAGCCCAGCTTTTTGCGAGAATTGCACAGATGTTAAGTCAGAAGAAAGTGAGTATCCACGATGCTCAAATCCTTACGAGCGATCACGGTTTGGTGTTGGATAGTTTTATTATTACGGAAATGAACGGCGAGCCACTGGATGATGAGCGAAGCGAGCAAATTCAATCGGCATTGCTGAAAACTTTGCTTGCGGATACGGAAAAGGTGTTTAATCCGAGTAAGAAATCCGTTAAACATCAGGCATTTAAGCGAAAAACCAAGATCCGTTTTTTAGCAAATTCCCAGCCAAATCAGACCGCTTTTGAGCTATTTACCTTAGACCGAGAGGGGCTGTTGGCTCAGATTGGGTATATTTTCGGGCAACTTAAGCTGAATTTGCTTAACGCTAAAATTACGACCATTGGTGAACGGGTGGAGGATTTTTTTGTGGTGAGCAATCAGCAAAATGGGGCGTTGGCGGAGGAAGAACAGGCGATGTTGAAACAACATTTGTTGGCGATGTTAGAACAAGAATAGAATGCTATACTGTCTATCAAACAATGAATTAAGAGTAAAAGATGTTATTGTTATATTCAGTATTAGTAAAAAGGTAATAAAGAATGCTACTCGCACAAGACCCCGAACAGTTTCGAGAATCTGCGTATTTACGCCAATTTTGGATAGAGTTGAGGAAAGACACCTTTGCACTCATCAGCCTTAATCTCTTTATTCTTCTGATGGGATTGGTTTTTTTTGGCTATTTACTTGCCCCTTATGCAGCCGATCGGCAATTTAGTGGAATGGAATTAATGCCACCATCGTGGAGTGATAGCGGTCAGATTAGCCATTTTTTTGGCACAGACGATCTAGGAAGAGATATTTTCAGTCGCGTCCTCTACGGCTTCTACTACACCGTTGGTTCAGCATTGGTCATTACCATTGCTATCGGTATTTTAGGTGGCATTCTTGGCGTGATTGCAGGGACAAAACGGAGTGGATCTATTTTTATTCTCAGTCATCTTTTTGATACCTTTTTATTTACGCCGATTTTGCTGATTGCCATCATCATTGCAACTTTAATGGAGGTCTCGCTCATTAATGCAATGTTGGCCATTTTTCTTGCTATGTTGCCTCACTTTATCCATAAAATTTATCAAACGACCCAACGGGAGCTGGCGAGAGAATATGTCATCACTTTAAAATTAGAGGGTGCAAGAAAACGAGATTTAATCCGTGAAGTGATCTTACCTAATTTAACTGTGATTGCCGTCAAAGAACTTGCGCATATTTTTGTTATTGCCGTGTTAGACATCAGTGCATTGAGCTTTATTTCACTGGGGGCAACGAGCCCAACGCCAGAATGGGGAGCGATGATCCGCGATTCTCTTGAATTAATTTATGTTGCCCCTTGGACGGTCATTCTTCCTGGATTTGCTATCATTTTTACTCTACTTATCATTACAATGCTTGGAAACAGCATTGTACGGGTGCTTGAAAAATATCGTTATTAGGGAAGGGAAACAATGGCATTACTGGATATTAGACATTTAAGTATCGAAATTGATACGCCAAACGGGCGTATAAAAATGGTAGATAATATCAATCTTACCCTTGATAGCGGTGAGATATGTGGTTTAGTTGGCGAATCAGGGTCAGGAAAAAGTTTAATTGCTAAAGTGATCTGCGGATTAGTCAAAGACGAGTGGATCATTACTGCCGACCGCTTTCGCTTTAACGATATTGAATTACTGAAACTTTCCCCCTATCAGCGCCGAAAACTGGTTAGTGATCAGATTTCAATGATTTTCCAAGATCCACTCTCTTGCTTAGACCCAAGCGAACGTATTGGTAAACAATTAATCGAAACTATCCGCTTTAAAGGCAAGTGGTGGGAACGTTTTGGCTGGAAAAAGAAAAAAGCCATTGAATTACTACACAAAGTGGGGATAAAAGATCATAAAGATATTATGCAAAGCTATCCAACGGATATTACCGAAGGTGAAGCACAAAAAGTGATGATTGCAATGGCAGTGGCAAATCAGCCTCGCTTGCTCGTGGCTGACGAACCAACCAATACAATGGAATCAACCACACAGCTACAAATTTATCGCTTGCTTTCCAGTATGAACAAAAATCTTGGTACGTCTATTATTCTAGTGAGTAACGATATGCTCAGTATTTACAAGTGGGTAGATTCATTTAACGTTTTGTACTGCGGGCAAACCGTTGAAATTGCAGAGAAAGAAACCATTATGGAAACCCCTTATCACCCTTATACCGCAGTACTATTGCATAGCGTACCCGATTTTTCTAAACCTTTGCCTTTTAAAGGTCGCTTGAATACCCTTAAAGGCTCAGTTCCAATGTTACAAGATATGCCTATTGGTTGCCGTCTTGGGCCTCGTTGCCCTTTTGCGCAGAAAAAATGTGTCGTTAAACCACCGCTACGCAAATTCCGCCAACACGAATTTGCCTGCCATTTTCCGATTAACTTTAGAGAACAAAATTTCTTACGTAAGGAAGAATTTGTGCCAGTGATCGTAAAAGTAGATTAGATGTTATATAGCTTAGTCCATATTAATGATGATAGAAAAAAGTCTATATCGGTATTTAATACTCGAATATATAATTGGTCTTAATTTAGAAAAATCCCTTTTCGATCAAATATCCTTTAAATTTTTGTGAAGCTCATCACTTTTTTACAAGACAAATTTGTAAAATCCCATTACCATATGCAAGTCTTTTCAACATTAACTATTAACTCTCATAGAGGATATTAACAATGGCAAAAATCGTTAAAGTAATTGGTCGTGAAATCATTGACTCACGTGGTAACCCAACTGTTGAAGCAGAAGTTCACCTTGAAGGTGGTTTTGTTGGTTTAGCAGCAGCGCCATCAGGTGCATCAACAGGTTCACGCGAAGCATTAGAATTGCGTGATGGCGACAAAGCACGTTTCTTAGGCAAAGGTGTATTAAAAGCTGTTTCTGCAGTAAACAACGAAATTGCTAATGCAATCGTAGGTAAAGATGCATCTAACCAAGCTGAAATCGACCAAATTATGATCGACTTAGATGGTACAGATAACAAATCTAAATTTGGTGCAAACGCAATTTTAGCGGTTTCTTTAGCAAACGCAAAAGCGGCTGCAGCATCAAAAGGTTTACCACTTTATGCTCACATTGCAGAGCTTAACGGTACTCCAGGCGTGTACTCTATGCCATTACCAATGATGAACATCATCAACGGTGGTGAGCACGCAGACAACAACGTTGATATCCAAGAGTTTATGATCCAACCAGTGGGTGCATCAACATTAAAAGAAGCACTTCGTATCGGTGCTGAAGTATTCCACAACCTTGCTAAAGTATTAAAAGCGAAAGGCTTAAATACTGCTGTGGGTGACGAGGGTGGTTTCGCACCAAACCTTGCTTCTAACGCAGATGCATTAGCTTGTATCAAAGAAGCAGTAGAAAAAGCAGGTTATGTTTTAGGTAAAGATGTAACTTTAGCGATGGACTGTGCGTCTTCTGAGTTCTACAACAAAGACAACGGTTTATACGAAATGAAAGGTGAAGGTAAATCATTCACTTCTCAAGAATTTACTCACTACTTAGAAGGCTTATGCAAAGAGTACCCAATCGTGTCTATCGAAGATGGTCAAGATGAGTCAGACTGGGAAGGTTTTGCATACCAAACTAAAGTATTAGGTGACAAAGTTCAATTAGTAGGTGACGACTTATTCGTAACCAATACTAAGATCTTAAGCCGTGGTATCGAAAATGGTATCGCAAACTCAATCTTAATCAAATTCAACCAAATCGGTTCATTAACTGAAACTTTAGCCGCAATCAAAATGGCTAAAGATGCAGGTTACACAGCGGTTATTTCACACCGTTCTGGCGAAACTGAAGATGCAACTATCGCTGATTTAGCGGTGGGTACAGCAGCAGGTCAAATCAAAACGGGTTCAATGAGCCGTTCAGACCGTGTTGCGAAATACAACCAATTAATCCGTATCGAAGAAGCATTAGCTGCAGCAGGTACACCAGCACCTTTCAACGGTCGTAAAGAAGTGAAAGGTCAAGCGTAATTTGCGTTGATTTATTGAATATAGCCACCTTGAGAAATTGAGGTGGCTTTTGGCTTTTATCAGCTATGTGCCATAAAACTTACCCTTTCGGGCGGAGATATAAGGTACAAATAGCGTAAGTTATTTCAATCTTGTTAAGTTTGTGATTACTTGATAATAAGCGTTCAGCAGAAAGAGCTCACCGAGGGTAGCCTATAACAATCAATCGGAGCTAGTTGGAGCCTTCGTCTTTAAAGACTTGGACGTCAACAATTCTTCAATCTAATAAAATACATCAAGAAATCTTATAAGAATTAATTTCATAGTTTGTGGAATGCTATGGTAGAATTGCGAAAAAACTCTGATTTGATTTCATAGAAGGAGAATAAGATGTCATCTTTTGATATTGTTTCTGAACTTACCATACATGAAGTACGCAATGCAGTAGAAAATGCAAATAGGGTATTAAGTACACGTTATGATTTTCGAGGAGTTGATGCCACAATAGAACTTAATGAAAAAAATGAACTTATACGGGTTACTACAGAATCTGATTTTCAACTTGAACAGTTAATTGAAATTTTAATAGGATGCTGTATTAAACGTGGTATTCAACATACTTCCCTAGATATTCCTTCTGAAAGTGAACATCATGGTAAACTTTACACAAAAGAAATTAAATTAAAACAAGGGATTAAGTCCGATATGGCTAAGCAGCTTGTTAAACTTATTAAAGGCTCTAAAATCAAGGTACAAGCTCAAATTCAAGGAGATTCCATACGCATAACAGGAAAATCCCGTGATGATTTACAATCGACAATACAGCTTGTGAAAAATGCTGAATTAGGGCAGCCTCTTCAATTTAATAATTTTCGTGATTGATTTTCCATATAGATCTTCTTTCATTTAATCAATATAAAGAATCTTTTCATTGAATCTAATCGCTCAACCTTACTAGAGTGATTTCTCTGTTTTCCTATAGGCTGTAAAGAGATACTTATGTCAGAAAAACGCTACGGTGCTGATGAAATTACCGTTCTCAAAGATCTTGAACCTGTGCAACTTCGCCCAGGTATGTACACTGATACCACCCGTCCAAATCACTTAGGGCAAGAAGTAATTGATAACAGTGTCGATGAAGCGTTATCAGGTTTTGCTAATCAAATTGATGTTATCTTACATAGCGATAATTCCCTTGAAGTCGTTGATAATGGACGGGGTATGCCTGTGGATATTCACTCGACTGAAAAAATTTCAGGGGTGGAACTTATCCTAACAAAACTGCACGCAGGCGGTAAGTTCTCTAATAAAAATTACACCTTTTCAGGTGGTTTGCACGGTGTAGGGATTTCGGTTGTAAATGCCCTTTCTGAAAGTGTTGAGATCACCATTAAACGTAATGGCGAGATTTATACCATTGCTTTTGCAAATGGCGTTAAAGTGGAAGAGCTGAAAGTGATCGGTTCTTGTCCAAAACGCCAAACAGGCACAACGGTTCGCTTTTATCCAAATCCAAAATATTTTGATTCGCCGAAGTTTTCGGTTAGTCGCCTACGTCATCTATTGCGAGCCAAAGCGGTACTTTGTCCGAAATTAACGATCAATTTTACCGACCATATCAATAATACCCAAGAAACGTGGTACTACGAAGATGGCTTGCGTGATTATTTAACAGATGCATTGAAAGAATATGAATATCTGCCAAATCCTCTTTTTGTTGGTGAAGTGATTGGGGAAACTGAAGCTGTGAGTTGGGCGTTAAGCTGGCTCACAGAGGGTGGCGAGCAGATTAATGAAAGCTATGTAAACTTGATTCCAACCGCACTTGGCGGCACACACGTCAATGGTTTGCGCCAAGGTTTATTTAAGGCAATGGCTGAATTTTGTGATTTTAGAAATCTGTTGCCTAAAGGTGTCAAATTAACTGCCGACGATGTTTGGGGGCGTTGTTGCTATGTGCTATCACTTAAAATGCAAGAACCACAGTTTGCAGGGCAAACCAAAGAGCGTTTATCATCACGACAAGCGGCGAGTTATGTTGAAAATAGTGTAAAAGATGCTTTTAGTTTATGGCTAAACCAAAACGTACAGGTTGCTGAACAACTGGCTGAAATGGCAATCAGTTCTGCACAAAATCGCCTTAGAGCCGAAAAAAAAGTCGTACGAAAAAAATTGGTTAGTGGCCCTGCCTTACCTGGAAAATTGGCAGATTGTATCTCACAAGATTTAACACGTACTGAGCTATTCCTTGTAGAGGGAGATTCTGCGGGCGGTTCTGCAAAACAAGCGAGAGATAAAGAGTTTCAAGCGATTTTGCCGCTTAGAGGTAAGATTCTCAACACTTGGGAAGTATCACCTGATCAAGTTCTCGCGTCTACAGAAGTACACGACATTGCTGTCGCATTGGGCATTGATCCTGACAATGAAGATCTAAGCCAACTACGTTACGGTAAAGTTTGTATTCTTGCTGATGCGGATTCAGATGGTTTGCACATTGCCACATTATTGTGTGCTTTGTTCCTCCGCCATTTCCCAACATTAGTAAAAAATGGCCACGTTTATGTTGCAATGCCGCCACTTTACCGTATTGATATTGGTAAAGATGAGGTGCATTACGCATTAGATGAATCTGAAAAAGAGGCTATTTTAGCTCGTCTTGCAAAGAAAAAAGGAAAACCAAATGTTCAACGCTTTAAAGGTTTAGGTGAGATGAACCCAAGTCAATTGCGTGAAACGACAATGGATCCAAATACACGACGTCTAGTTCAGCTAACCTTAGAAGATAATAGCGATGATGAAGAGGTTTCAACCTTTGAATTAATGGATATGTTGCTTGCTAAAAAACGGGCTGAAGATCGCAAACAATGGTTACAAGATCGTGGTGATGAGGCGGATTTATAAATAAACCAAATAAAGATTGGCGTTGAAAATTAATAGTATTTTTTTATTAATTCAATAGTTTTACAAACTTATAACTATCAATGATAATACTCGTAACCTATTAATAAGCTATTTTTGGAGGAAATTCACTATGTATAAATGTCCATTTGATCACGGATCAAAAACCTTAACAACAGCAGCAGGCGCCCCTGTTGTTGATAATGACAACACAATGTCTGCTGGCCCACGTGGTCCACTTCTTTTACAAGATGTATGGTTTCAAGAGAAATTAGCACACTTTGCTCGTGAGCGTATTCCTGAGCGTGTGGTTCACGCTAAAGGTTCAGCAGCTTACGGTACATTTACTGTAACTGCAGATATTACTAAATACACGAAAGCTGCGGTATTTAAACCAGGTGCACAAACTGAAGTATTATTACGTTTCTCAACTGTTGCTGGCGAGCGTGGGGCTGCCGATGCAGAGCGTGATGTGCGTGGTTTCTCATTAAAATTCTATACCGAACAAGGTAACTGGGACTTAGTGGGTAACAATACACCAGTATTCTTTATCCGTGATCCATTAAAATTCCCAGATTTTATTCATACACAAAAACGTAACCCTCAAAATAACTTGCGTGATGCAAATGCAGCGTGGGATTTCTGGTCACGTCACCCTGAATCAATGCACCAAATTATGACATTGTTCTCAGATCGTGGTATTCCAGCGACTTTACGTCACATGAACGGTTACGGTAGCCACACTTATAGCTTTGTAAACGCAAACAACGAGCGTTTCTGGGTGAAATTCCACTTCAAAACACAACAAGGTCACAAATTCTTCACTAACGAAGAAGCAGCTAAAGTTGTAGGTGAAGATCGTGAGTCTAGCCAAAAAGATTTATATGAAGCGATTGAGCGTGGTGAATTCCCACGTTGGACTGTTCAAGTGCAGATTATGCCAGAAGCAGATGCTCACAAACATAACTATGCCTTTGACTTAACTAAAGTATGGCCACACGCAGATTACCCAGTGATCGAAGTGGGTGTATTAGAATTAAACCGCAACCCACAAAACTACTTCGCAGAAGTAGAACAAGCGGCATTTGCACCATCTAACATCGTTCCGGGAATCGGCTTCTCGCCAGACCGTATGTTACAAGGTCGTCTGTTCTCTTACCAAGATGCACAGCGTTACCGTTTAGGTGTAAACCACCACCAAATCCCTGTAAATGCACCAAAATGCCCATACCACACGACTCACCGTGATGGTGCAATGCGTGTAGATGCAAACGGTGGCAACCACCCTAACTATGCACCGAACCGTTTTGACACTTATGTGCCAACCCACGATCAATTACCATTACAAATTGAGCGTGAAGCCGCACACTTTAACTTCCGTGAGTACGATGAAGATTACTACTCACAACCAGCCGCACTTTACAACTTGTTCACAGCGGAAGAAAAAGATCGCTTAGCAGGTAACTTTGCAGCAGGTTTATCAGGTGTAACTATTCCTGAAATCGTGGAAAGACAAATGGCTCACTTTGAAAAAGTTAGCACAGAATTAGCAAATGCGATTCGTCAAAAATTAGCAAAATAAGCTAATTAAAGACTTATTTTCTCCTTACACTTGTATTTGCTATACTTTAAGCCCAACCGTTTTTGTTGGGCTTTTTTCTTGGAAAGAATAAATATGGAATACCGCTATTACATTATCACAGCCGTTTCAGTTATCGCTCTTCAATTTCTGCTCTTTTGCTTTTCTAAAACAGCAACTTGGTTAGGCGATTTATCAAATAGAAGTCGTAAGATCGTTACATTTTCTATCTATATCGTTGCAAATCTGTTGATGATATTGCACGTTACACGCATTTTGCCAAACTTCCGCTTAATTGCTTTAATACTCACATTACTTTTATTTATCTTCTTCATCAGCTTCTGTTTTTGGGGGATTTATACTGTCGGCAAACAGATATTCTCGCCGAATAGCCTTAATCGCTGGCTTAAAATAAGCTATATCCCTGTTTTATTCGGGTTAATTGGGCTGACTATTTACAACGCCTATTCAACCAAAGTGGTGCATTATCAAGTCACATTAGATAAACCTATACAGCCACTTAAAATTGGCGTCGCCAGCGATTTCCACTTAGGGAAATTTTTCGGGGGGAAACAGCTAGATAAGTTAGCAACCATCTTTAATCAAGAACAAGTTGATCTAATTTTGCTCCCTGGCGACATTATGGACGATAATGTTGAAGCCTATTTGGCGGAAAATATGCAACCGCATTTGGCAAAGTTAAAAGCACCGCTTGGGGTATATGCTACAATGGGAAACCACGATTTTTTTGGGGCTGAAGCTGAAATTTATCAAGAAATCACTAAAGCTGGCATTACTGTGCTATGGGATCAAGCGGTTACTTTAGACGGAAAATTTACGATCATCGGTCGTAATGATGAATTAGTGAAAAATCGCCCTGAAACAGCAGAGTTATTGGCTCTGGTAGATAAAAATTTACCCGTTTTCCTAATGGATCACCGCCCAACACAAATTGAGCAACATGCTCAACTGCCTATTGATATTCAAGTGTCGGGCCATACCCATAATGGGCAAATTTTCCCAGCGAATATCATTACTCACTTTATTTACCGACTTGCTCACGGTTATGAAAAAATCGGTAATGGACATTTTTTTGTTACTTCGGGATACGGATTTTGGGGGATACCGATGCGACTAGGTTCACAGTCGGAAGTGATGATTATTGAGGTGAAAGGGAAGTAATTACACAAAGCACAATTCAAGGCTACTTTTTAGGGGCCATTTTGCCTGTTACTCCCTATGTTTTAAATGACGCTATCCCAACAACGCCTTCAAATTTGCTTTCATCTTATCCACTTGCTCTGCATAAATCTGTTTCTTCTCTAATTCATCAATCAAATAATGAATGGTTTCAGACAAGGTCAGATCCATTTCTTTGGCTTGCTTGGACAGGCGTTGCCAGCTGGCGTATTCTAAATCGATAGATTTTTTACGGGTAGATTGCTTTTCGGCATTGAAAAAACGCTTGCGTCTTGCTCGAATAGATTGACGCATTTTCTTGCGTTGCTCAGATGTCATTTCCGCCTTAATCCATTGCTCGATCTCTTCGGGCGAGTTTTGTAAGGTGGTTAATAATTGAACTTTCAATTCGATCAAGCTCTGTTCGTCGTATTTGGTGATATTTTCGCCTTCACGATATTTTTTCAGCAAGTATTTCCATTTCCAACTTGCTTCTTGAATTTCAAGTTTTTGGTATCGCATTTTGCCTCCGAATTATTTGTGAAGTATAGCGTAATTATAGGTATAATGAAGCAAATTTCTATAAAGAGGCAAATTTGTGCAAGTATCTCCATTATCGTTGCAATCATTAAGCGTTCACTATCCTTTCAAACAGACCGATCAAGCGGTGAGATTTTTGGATTTTCAACCAAATACACAGCAGGCAATGCAACAATTTGCCCTGAGTGAATTTGGTTCGGCACTCATTTTGAAAACGGAATTATTTCCCGAATTTTTAAATGAAATCACGGACTATTTTGAAAATTTGCATTGTCAAACTGTGTTGAAAACAGAATTTAATCACCAAAGTTTATTTGGATATAGCCTTTATTTAGAAAAGGAAAACCAAATTAAAACGGTGGCAGGGGCAATTGAGCAAGCTCATAAGGGTATTCTAATTTTAAATGTGAGTGCATTATTATTAGATATTGTGCAATGGGATAAATTAAAACAAGCTCTTTTATTTGGGCAGTTTGACCCGATTATTGCGGGAAAATTACCTGAAGCAATTATGCCTATTCAATCTCAATTCAAATTGATATTAGTGGGTAGTCGAGATGATATTGCGACTTTGCATAATTATGATGAAGATTTATATCAATTTTGCCAATATGCTGAAATCGAGTCGTATTTGAATATTGATGAAGAAAATAGCGAACAATGGGGAAGCTATATTCAATCTTCAGCTAAAAAATATCTAAATAGAACCTTTTCTAAAACAGGTTTAAATCAGCTTTTACATTATTATATTCGTGAAAGTGAAAACCAAACATTAATTTCTATTTCACCGACATTATTAAAAAAACATTTATTAGGATTACAACATTTTTATCCAAAACAAACCCAATTTAACCATATTCAAGATTATTTTGATTATTTAGAAAAACAATCTGGTGTATTAAATAAATTTGTTTTAAATGATATTTTAAATCATCAGCTTTATATTGAAACGGAAGAAGAAACCATCGGGCAAATTAACGGCTTATCTGTGGTCGAGTTTGATGGTGTTCCCCATAGTTTTGGTGAGCCATTACGCATTAGCTGTAACGTGCAATATGGTGATGGAGAAATTCACGATATTGAACGCAAAGTGGAGCTGGGGGGCAATATTCACTCTAAAGGGATTATTATCGCTCAATCTTGCTTGGCAAATTTACTGGAATTACCGACACAGCTTCCGTTTTCAGCGTCCGTTGCCTTTGAGCAATCTTATGGTGAAATTGATGGGGATAGTTCATCGTTAGCCATTTTCTGCGTGCTTATCAGTGCCTTAACCAAGTTGCCGTTGCCACAATCCCTTGCGGTGACAGGGGCGATTGACCAATTTGGGAATGTATTAAGCGTAGGGGGCGTTAATCAGAAAATTGAAGGCTTCTTCAATGTTTGTGAAGCAAGGGAATTAACGGGGAAACAAGGGGTGATTATTCCTGCGGTATGCGTTTCCCATTTGAGCTTAAAACCTGCAGTATTATCGGCGATTGAAGCAGGAAAATTTCATATTTGGGCGGTCGAAGATGTCTTTGAAGCCTTACAAATTCTGTTACAGCATCCGTTTTATGATGAAGATCTACCTGAAAATAGTGAGAAAAAATCACTTTTCGCGTTAGTTCATCAAGGGATCGAACAGAATGAAAATGAAGACGCAAGCGGTTCGATTTTCCACAAAATTCGCAAACTGTTAAAGGGTCACTGATCCGACAAGTCAGCTTACAACTGTTCGCTATTTTAAAAGTCTGTTAAGATGTGTTTATCAAGCAAACGTAACATAAACCGTCAATAACGGACTTTTCTACTTTATTACAGGAACAAAATAATGAACACTTGTACACCTAACATCAAATCAAGTTATGATTACAACGATCTTTTAGCGTCAGGACGAGGCGAACTTTTTGGTAGCGAAGGTCCACAACTGCCAGCACCGTCGATGTTGATGATGGACAGAATTACCAAAATCACCGACAAAGAAGGTCTGTTTGAGAAAGGGTATATTGAAGCGGAATTAGATATTAACCAAGATCTGCCTTTCTTTGGCTGTCACTTTATCGGCGATCCTGTAATGCCGGGTTGCTTAGGCTTAGACGCAATGTGGCAACTGGTTGGCTTTTACTTAGGCTGGGTCGGCGGTAAAGGCAAGGGCAGAGCCTTAGGGGTTGGCGAAGTGAAATTTACGGGGCAAATTCTACCGACTGCCAAAAAAGTGATTTATCGTATCAATATGAAACGTGTGATCAACCGTAAGCTCGTGATGGGGCTTGCTGATGGCGAAGTCGAAGTTGATGGCAGAATTATCTATACTGCCACAGACTTAAAAGTAGGTCTATTCCAAGATACAACATCTTTCTAATTTTTCGATCTATGTCGAAAAAATAAAAATTGCCTATTTACAAAATCCTTTCAACATCTAATATCTCTCTCACTTTGGGAGAGATATTATGTTTCGTGCGATCACTATTATTGAAACTCTATTTGCGATGAGCATAATGGCAATCGCACTCTATTTCTTTTCCCCCACCTTATTTTATTTACAAGATCATATCGTTTTAAATAATGAAATCGATCAGATAAAGTCTTTTATTTATCAAATTCAAGCTAAAGCACGCTATCAAAAACAGAATTATTCTATTTCTATCAGCCAAAATGTAGCAGATAAAAAATGGTGTATGGTCGCCATTGAAAAAATCAGTGATAAACAGATCGCTTGTAACTGTTTGAATATCGCAAGTTGTGATATTCAAAAAAGTTATTATCTCTATCAAACAGAAAATGCCGTAGTTAAAAATAATAGTTTATATCCCAAAGTTTTTATTAATGTTGATGGAAAGTCTGGGCGATTAGAGTCAAAGTGCTTAAGGGTTACGGTAAATAAAATCTATGAAATCTTACAAGTAGAACAAAATGGAGTGATTAATGTTATTCAAAAAGGCAAACGCACCAGTTGTTAATCACGCCTTTAGTTTGGTTGAAATATTATTATCTTTATTTCTAGGTTGCATTATTTTATGGAGTTTATCTTCTTTTTATAGTGATAGCTATCGCAATCAAATCAAACAACGGGAATTATTGAATTTACAAAAGCATACTCACCAATTACTTGAGTATTTTCAACAACATATTCAACATTTTAATTATCAAGGACAAAATAGAAAAGAAACCAATTATAGTTTATTTGTAAACGATAATAAGCGTTATTCACTGAACAATCCAAATTGTCTAATGTTTTTCTATGATTTAAGTAGTGATGGCTGTGTAGGTAATCGAAATAAAAAACAATCTTGCGAAATAAATGGTGTAAATAATACCAAAGAGGTAAGCCGAGAATTTTTTGGTTTTAAATTTGAGAAAAAAGCGATTTTTATTTATGAAGATAGTCAAATTCAGTTCTGTCACCAAGCAGATTGTGAAAAAATCCTAACAAATTGTCAAAAAGGCAACTGGCGAAAAATGTCAGATATGTCTGATTATAATGTCGAAAATTTATCTTTTGAGTGGCTTGAGCAGAATAGATTATTGAAAATAGAACTGGCTCTCTCGTCTAGCAAAGATAACCAACTAAGATATAAAGCTACCGCTTATAGTTACCTATTAAATGGAAGTGATAAATGAAACGTTATTATTCAGCCAGTAGTTTATTAATTACCTTGATATTATTAAGCGGTCTGTTTGCAGTCATTTTTCTCAATAAAGATAGCTTATTAAAACAAGAAAAAGTGAGCCTATTCTATTATCAACAATATCTCACCGATAAATATCAACTTATTGAAAAGTTAGCAATAGATCCTGAAATAGAGTGTCAAAAACAAAAAAAGACAAATGTTATTTTTGAGTTTAAGGTAATGAAATACAGTTTTCATTGTCAATTTTCATCTATTTTTGATCCTTTTAAACCAACCAAAGAAAAATATATTCAAGTGGATAAAATTGAAAACTGGTTGAATTTATTACCTTATCAATCGGAAATATATAAAATCAATCATTTAGCGGAGTTGCCAGAAAGTAGTCTAGAGAATCCAAAAATTGTGATTGCATTACAAGATATTAATGAAAAGTTAGAAAAAGATTTTTACGGTATTGTCATTACCGATTATTTATTTGATCTTACAGGAAGAAAAAGAATGTATGGTACACTTTATTCCACCTATGATAATTTACGAGAAGAAAGAAATCTCAGTTATAAAAAAGAAGTTATTCAACATCTGGAAAATAAATTTTCATCTTGGCACTATTTGCCTTATTCACGGAATATATTAGCAAATGAATAAGCTCATTAAAGCAGAAAGCCTGACATCATTAATGGTCGTTATGTTGATTTTTTCAGTGATATATTTAGCTTATAGCCGTTGGCAACATACGCAAAATAAGCAAAGCGTGCTTATTTTTCAGCAACAGCAAGCCCTACAAATTGCCGAAAATCAGATTGCGTTACTAATGGCAGGGAAGCCCTGTGAAAACGAAATCCGCCAAAATGAACAGATATTTAAGGTAGAATGTCGCAGTAATACACTTAAAGTCAGCTTTGCAAGCGGTGAGATTGTGATCACCAAATATTAAGAAATTAATGGTTTTTTGTATTGAAAGCAGTTGTATATATGAGTTTAAGAATTGGTAAAATGTGGTTGTAAACTATAACTTTAGAAATGAACATAAAAATAATTGTGAGCTTCATCACATTTCTAAAATGTTACATTGCAATGGATTGAAGTCAGGGATTGCGAGTGATAGCATTTTGCCATTTCTTAGCAATGGAATTGATGTTATGCCGTTACCAAATTATCACCAAGATCCCACTTTATTTCACATTAACACCACACCCCATCACGCCTATTTTATTCCCTTTGCGACACAAGATAAGCTCGCCCCCCTTGAGCGTGAACAATCTAGCCTATTTACCCTACTCAATGGTGAATGGCAATTTAACTATTTTACGAGCGTGATGGATTTGCCTGAAGATTTTCTTTCTCAGCCTTTTGAGCATCGCATTCCTGTGCCATCAAACTGGCAGACACAAGGCTTCGAACAACATCAATATACCAATATCAACTACCCATTCCCTTTCGATCAGCCTTATGTGCCACACGACAATCCTTGCGGTGTATATCAACGGACATTCCACTACGAGCCTAAATCGACAAAACGCTATTTACTGAATTTTGAAGGGGTGGACGCTTGCCTTTATCTCTATCTCAATTAACAATTTGTTGGCTATGGGCAGGTCAGTCATTGCACAAACGAATTTGATGTCACCGACTTTTTAATCTCTGGGGAAAATCAGCTCAATGTCGTGGTGCTTAAATGGTGTGATGGTAGCTATTTGGAAGATCAGGACAAATTCCGTATGTCAAGGATTTTCCGAGATGTTTATCTGCTGGAACGAGAACCAAATTATCTACAAGATTTCTTTATCAAAACCAGCCTGTCTGAAGCATTAGAGCAAGCGGATTTATCGGTCGAATGTACCTTTCTGCAATCGCCACAACAGCTCACTTTCCAACTGTTTGATCCACAACATCGCCTAATCGCCGAACAGACAAGCGATCACTTTAAGGTAAAAATTGACAAACCACAGCTCTGGAATGCCGAACAGCCACAACTTTACACCTTACACCTTGCCTATGGAAACGAAGTGATTGAACAAGCGGTCGGTTTTCGTCGGATCGAAGTCAAAGACGGTGTACTCTTGCTCAACAACCACCCGATCAAATTCCGCGGAGTAAACCGCCACGACAGCGATCCCCTAACGGGTTATGTTATCAGCCGTGAGCAAGCAGAACAGGATTTTAGGCTGATGAAACAACATAACATCAACGCTATTCGTACCGCCCACTACCCGAATGCCCCTTGGTTTAGCGAATTATGCGACCGCTACGGCTTCTACCTGATTAGCGAAAGTGACATAGAAAGCCACGGTGCCAGTATGCAATACGTTCCAACGCCAGAACACAGCATTTTACTGAATGTAGCAAAACAAGATGATAACCAACGTATTCAGCAACAAACGATAGATAATTTCTGCTATTTTGCCCGACACCCAGACTACAAACAAGCAATATTAGACCGTACCTACGCTAATGTAGAACGAGATAAAAATCGCCCATCGGTACTGATCTGGTCGCTGGGTAATGAAGCAGGTTACGGGGAAAATTTTGAAGCCAGTGCAAAATGGATCAAACAGCGAGATCCAAGCCGTCTGGTTCATTATGAAAGTACCATTTATCAACATTCTGAACATCGCAATGATCTTACCCCGTTAGATTTTCATAGCGAAATGTATGCCAGCACAGAAGATATGGATCGCTATTTTGAACAGCCACAAACCAAACCATTCCTACTCTGCGAATACTCGCACGCAATGGGGAACTCTAACGGTGATTTAGAAGATTATTTCCAAACCTTTGAAAAATATGCAGGGGCTTGCGGTGGTTTTATCTGGGAATGGTGCGACCACGCCCCATATCTTCCTGATGGATCAGGACATTTCGGCTATGGCGAGAGTGAAAGTTACATCGACAAACACCACACAATCCGACTAGGTCTATACCAAACCACTGCCGAGCAAAATTATCAAGACTACGTCAAACCACAGGAAAACGGCAGTCACTACGGTTGTGAATATCTTCATACCCAAGATCTCGAGATTACCGCACCACAGCCGTTCAGCTTCAATTTTTCCCCTTATACACAGGAAGAATTGACCCTGAAAAAACATCATTACGAACTAGAAAAATCGCCGTATCACATTCTGTGTGTCGATTATAAAATGAGTGGTATTGGTTCGAACTCTTGTGAACCGAATTTGAAAGAGGGGTATCGGATAAATGATAAAGAGATAAGCTGGATAATTCAGCTATATATGAATACCTAATATAAAATGACAATGAGTAAAGTTGTGTCTATCCCCATCTGGTACAATAAAGGATAGACATAACTTTAAGTGCTATTTAATAGACTCTAGTTTTTTAATTAAAATCTCTTCTGGCATAGCCTGAATTTTTCGCATAAAGTAGAAAAATAGCCCTGCGGCTAAACTTAAGCAGACACAGAATGTCAGCCAAAATCCTGCCGCCGCCATCGGCTGAACGATCCAATCGGTACGAGCCAAAATAGTACCTAGTGGCATTCCGATTAACCAGTAGCAAATTAAGGTTGTTAGCAAAATAGGTTTGGTATTTTTATAACCACGCAAAATGCCATTGCATACCGCTTGGATAGAGTCGGGGATTTGATAGATCGCTGCAAAAATCAATAAACTAGATGCGATTACAATAGAAGTCGGATCACTGGTAAAGGCATAGGGGATCAGATCTTTGAGCAGTAAAATCACCATTGCCAGCCCCATTGCGACCATTGCACCCGTAAAAATGGCGTGATGAGTCAGATATTTTGCTTCTGCAACACGCTTTTCTCCCAACGTTTGCCCAACTAAAATGGTTGTGGCAATGCTAAATGAGAGTGGGATCATAAAAAAGAGCGAGCTGGTTTGTAAGGCAACCTGATGGCTTGCCACCACTTGCGAGCCAAGTGGTGAGATAATCAAGGAAGATGCCGCAAACAGCATCACTTCGGTAAACAGAGCAAACCCTATCGGTGTACCAAGTTTGAACAGTTTGCTTAAGGTTGCTTTACAGGGTTTTTCGATCCATTTTTCAAATAGACGGATATCCTTTTGTGCTGGATTGGTATAACAATAGTGTAAAATCAGCCCAAACATTACCCAGTTTACGATTGCCGTTGCCACACCACAACCGACCGCCCCTAATTCAGGCATACCCAGTTTGCCGAAAATAAAAATATAGTTGAGCGGAATGTTTAAAATTAAGCCAAAAAAGGTGATATACATCGCTGGTTTAGGGTTGGATAGTCCGTCGTTAAAACAGCGTAAGTTCACCGCAAGCAAAGCTGGAATAATCCCGACACTTAAAGCGGTAAGATAATCTTGTGCTTTTCCTGAAAAGGCTTTTGGGGTATCCATTAGATCTAAAATCAAATGAGCATTGAGATAGATAAAAATTAACGGTACGCTAAGCATTAATACAATCCAAACACCTTGACGGATTTGATGTGCAATCAGGGAACGTTGGCTCGAACCGTTCAGATAAGAAACCGTTGGGGTAATCGCATTTAATATCCCCAGCACAAATAAAAACAAGGGAAAGTAGATCGAATTACTGACTGCTATCGCCGACACATCATCATCGCTGACTAACCCAGCCATAATAATATCCGCCAGTCCCATTCCCGAAGCAGCTAACTGAGAGATGAAAATCGGGATCGAAAGTTTGAATAATTTTTGCGTATTTTCAGGATATTTCTGCCATTGAAAGTTCATTCTATCTACCTTTTAAAATTCAGGTTTCGCTTCAAATGTCATCAGTTCTTGCGTAACTGGGTGCGTAATGGTTAATGCTTCTGCGTGTAAACAGAGCCTTGGCGATAGACTTTTTGCCAACGGATTTGCATAAAATTTATCCCCTACAATTGGATGCCCTAAGGCTAAACAGTGTACACGTAATTGGTGTGAACGCCCAGTATAAGGGGTTAATTTCACCCTTGTGGTGTTATTGGGATAATGTGCAAGAATTTCATAAAAAGTAACCGCTTGTTTGCCCCGTTCGTAGCAAATTTTTTGGCGTGGACGATTTTCCCAGTCGCAAATTAACGGAAAATTCATTGTCCCCGTATCGCCAACTTTTTCGCCTAATTTGCCCCAAACTAACGCTTGATAGTGTTTTTTCGGCTCACGTTCACGAAATTGACGTTTGAGTTCTTTTTCCGCCTGTTTGCTTAATGCAAACAACAAAATACCGCTTGTCGCCATATCTAAACGGTGAGCTGGCTCAGTAAAACCATATTTCTGTTGTACACGCACCATCGCACTGTCTTGATATTCAGGGCGATTTCCGGGAATAGAAAGTAAGCCACTTGGCTTATTAATCACTAAAATATGATTATCACGATAAACTTCGTCAAGCCAAGGCTCAACAGGGGGATTGTATTCGATTAATGCCATTGTATTTTTGATATTTAGTAAAAACGGTAATGATATTATCAAAGATAAAATGATTTCCCAAACGAATCACAGAAATCTCTTGTTTTTTATAAAAAATAGCGTATCTTTCGCTCGTTCATTTTGAACATCACAATTTATTTACATTTCTTTTGGAGAACACCATGAAACCGCTTTTTGCAAGTTTTGCAACTGCTTTCACCGCTCTCAGTGTGCTGTTTAGCTCAGTTGCTATCGCATCACCTTCCGATAAAACCTTTAAAATCAGTGCTATTCCTGACTATAACGCTGCCGAAATGATCCGTTCGTTCGACAGTTTTGCAGAGTATTTAGGCAAAGAAACGGGGTTAAAGGTGCAATATGTGCCTGTCACCGATTATGCTGCCGTAGTCACCGCATTCCGTCGTGGCGAAATTGATTTAGTCTGGTTCGGTGGTTTAACGGGGGTACAAGCTCGTGCCAAAGTACAAGGTGCTGAAGCTATCGCACAACGTCCGCAAGATGAAAAATTTAAGTCCGTCTTTATCAAGCAAAAAGGCTTAGATAACGTGAAAGAGATTAAAGATGTCAAAGGTCACACCCTTGCTTTTGGTAGCGAAAGTTCGACATCGGGTCACTTAATGCCACGCTTTTTCTTAACAGAAGCCGGAGTTAACCCTGAAAAAGACTTAGACGCTCAACCGACTTACAGCGGTTCGCATGATAAAACCTACGGCTTAGTAGAAGCAGGTTCAGTGCAAATCGGTGCGGTGAATAAGCAGTACTGGGATAAAATGGTGAAAGAAGGCAAGGTTAATCACGATAAAGTCGAGCTTTTCTACACCACACCAGATTACTATGATTACAACTGGACCATTAATCTTGTTGATACAAAATTTGGTGACGGTACCAAAGAGAAAGTCAAAGCGGCATTATTAAAAGCCGATGCGTCAAGCTCGCAGGTGATGAATTTACTCTCTGCCGAGAAGTTTATCCCAACGCAAAACAGCAACTATCAAGATATTGAGAAAGTAGCGAAAGAGTTGAAGTTGATTAAGTAATCGCTTATTTTCTTCGTGAAAATCTTCTGCCAAATCTCCCCTAGCCCCTCTTTGCTAAAGAGGGGAATTTGTTTATCGTAAATTTTAAGATCGAAGTACTTCATAAACGTAAAGTATTTGATTTTTCAGATGAATGTATATTTCCTTCGATCTGTTCCCCCTCTTTAGCAAAGAGGGGCTAGGGGAGATTTGGCAGACTAAAATAGCGAAGTGAGAGCGTAATATAGAAGACAATTTTTTAACACTGAATTGATATTGATAAAATATGAAAACCCCACTTCTTCAATTCCACCACACCACCAAACATTTCGGCAAGCAAGCCGTTTTAGACGACATCTGTTTAACCATTCATTCAGGTGAAATCGTGGCATTAGTTGGGCCGAGCGGTTCGGGGAAATCGACATTAATGAATAGCATTATGCGTGCCGTACCTTTGACAAGCGGTGAGATCTGGTTGGAAAATCGCAACATTCAAGATTATCAAGATAATAAACAGTTTGCCCAACAAGTCGGTATGCTTCATCAACAGTATGATTTAGTCAAACAACTGGAAGTTATCCACAATGTCTTGGCTGGCAGGCTGAACCGGTGGGGCTTTTGGCGATCTCTGTTCTCTTTGGTTAAACCGCAAGAAAAACAGATTGCAGAGCAAGCACTTGCTGCCGTCGGGCTATTGGATAAAATCGATCAGCCGACAGCTGAACTGTCGGGCGGTGAGCAGCAGCGTGTTGCAATAGCTCGTCTGTTAGTTCAAAACCCTAAATTGGTTTTAGCCGATGAACCAGTGTCCGCACTCGATCCTGTTAATGCACAAAATGTCTTGGCATTATTGACTGGGCTGGTGAGAGAGCAGGGGAAAACATTGATTGCCAGTATGCATTCGGTGGAATATGCCAAAGCCTATTTTGATCGTATGATCGGCATTAAACAGGGAAAAATTGTGTTTGATTTGCAAACAGAACAAGTCACTCAAGAGCAACTCAATGTCTTATACGGATTGGTAAAAAATGAAACATAACCGACCGCTTGGACTAAATGAACGGCGAAATTTGCTGACGGGCATGTTGTTGCTTGCATTTTTGTTGAGCCTATTTGCTGTGGATAACGACAAAGGGTTGATGCATTCTGGTGGTTGGGCAACGCTTAATCGACTATTTTCCAGTTTATTGTCCCCTGACTTTTCTACTGATTTACTGAAACTCGCCTTGCAATCCACTTGGCTCACTTTTGCTTATGCCTTGATTACACTCTCTTTGTCTATGCTTGGCGGATTTTGCTTAAGCACCTTTGCATCCAGTGTGCTGTTTCGTTCACTCATTTTGCAGGGGGCAGCTCGAGCGATATTGGGCTTTCTACGTGCTATTCACGAATTGATTTGGGCATGGTTCTTTGTTGCGGCTGTCGGGTTAAATCCGATAGGTGCAGTGTTTGCCCTTGCTATTCCTTATTCTGGCTACTTAGGCAAAATCTATGCAGATACGTTACAAGCGGTGCCTTCCAAACCTATTTTTGCGTTAAAAGAAGCAGGGGCAACGCCGATGCAATGTTTGATTTATGGCTATCTACCCCAAGCCTTGCCGACGATGTTGAGCTATACCATGTATCGCCTTGAATGTGCGATCCGCTCTTCATCGGTACTTTCTTTTGTTGGGTTAGGAGGGATCGGTATGCAAATTCAGCTTTCTTTACAAGATCTGAAATACGATCAGGTTTGGACATTCTTGATCTTTCTTGTTGGGTTAATTGTTTTGGTTGACCGCTGGAGCTATGCTGTCAGGAGCCGAGTAAAATGAGAAAACATATCGACCGCTATTTTATCCGCTATTCTTTTTGGATAGTATTAGGACTTATCGGGCTGTCGTGGGGCTATATTCTTAAAGATCAACCCACTGCACTTAGTGAACTGTTTCGAGCGGAAAATTGGGATTATCTTACGGAATTTTTAGTTGGAATGGCTGGTGTGGGTGAAGAGCTACCTGCCTATCTTGACCCCGAAATGTGGCAAAAAGCCCTATGGCTCTCGTGGGAAACCTTTGTGATGAGTATTCTGGCAACAGGCATTGCAGGCATGGCGATGTTCCTTTTGGTTCTGCCGTCCGCTCGCAACGTGGCACAGGGACACTTTCGCCACAGAACATACTGGTATCATCGTGTCGCTTATTATATCAGTCGGGGGCTATTTCTGTTTAGTCGATCCGTACCGGAATTGATGTGGGCGATGATTTTAGTCTTTATCTTCAAACCAGGGATCATTCCAGGTGCATTAGCATTAGCCATTCACAATTTCGGTGTATTAGGCAAACTGTGCGGCGAAGTGGTTGAAGATGTGGACGAGAAACCGATCCGCCATTTAATGCAAAATGGGGCTTCACAAAACCAAATTTTGTTTTACGGGATCTATCCTGCTGTGATGCGTACTTTTCTCAATTACATTCTTTATCGTATGGAAAACATTATTCGGGCAACGCTGATTGTCGGTTTTGTTGGGGCAAGTGGTTTAGGTATGCAGTTTAAACTGGCGATGAGTTTTTTCCATTACTCTGAAATTACCCTTTATCTGCTCTGTTATTTGCTGTTAGTTTATGTGACCGATGCACTGTCGGCGTTGGCAAAGAAATTTATTGCAGAAAAAAATTGAATTATTTTGATAACATAATGTCTACTCTTAACTATTTTTTATTAACCAAAAGGAAGGCAATATGAATTTTAATAGCATTTTAAACGGCGTTTTAAAATCTGTCGGCAACACAGCTAATCAAAGTAAATCGGACTTAGGTAACGTATTAAGCTCTGTATTGGGTTCTGCCAAAAATACTGCTGGTGAGATCAAATCGGGCAACGTAGATACTATTACCAAAGTTGGTGGTGGGGCAGCATTGGTCGGTATTTTATCAATGGTGTTAGGCAGAAACGGCGGAGCTAATTTGACTAAGCTCGGCTCTTTAGCCGCACTTGGTGGATTGGCTTACAAAGCCTATCAAGATTATCAAAAGAACCAGGCAACAAGCCAAACGACAGAACTAAGCCAAACAGCTTTTGAAGCGGATAGTTCGGAAGAGAAGGGAGCAATTATTTTACGTACAATGCTTGCAGCTGCATTAGCAGACGGTGAGCTGGATGAGAACGAAGAAGCTTTAATCTTAAAAGAGGGCGGTAATGACCCTGAATTACAACAATGGTTACTGCATGAAATGCACGAGCCAGTATCCGTGAATGAAATTGCAAAAACTGTCGGAAACGACACCGCTTTAGCGGCACAAGTTTACCTTGCTGCACGCTTGGTCTGTCAAGAGCTCTCTAGAAAAGAGATCGTATTTTTATCCCACTTAGCCGAGAAGCTAAATTTAAACGAAAATTTTGTAGAACAATTAGAAAAACGGGCTGGATTCTAACATTAAACATGATTTTCCCACAAATTCACTATTTTGATAGTTGTTAATGTTTATATTATGTTTAATAAATGAGCACTTGTTTTTTTCGATAAGAAGAATAAAATAACATATTGTTTTTTAAAGGAAAAAAGCAAAATATCTGGGCTGATTTTAGGTTATACACGATCATTATCCCGATCTATCACAATTTTATCCACAGGGAATGGGGATAAAAGCACATCAAATGTGAATAGAATGGCAATTTAGTCTGAAAAGTGGTTAAGTTATCCTAGAAAGAAAATAAAATGAGCGATTAAATGTGTGCTTATACAGTGAAAAGGGATCGAAAATGATCGATGGCAGGAAGTAAGATCTGAATTAAGATCAAGCGGTTAGATAACTTATCCCAAAAAAGTTATCAACAAATTTTCAAGTTATCCACAGAGTTATCCACGGTTGCGAAAAAATTTGGCTATCTCACCGCTTGTTTTTGCCTTGCTAGTTGTTCAAATAGCCGAAATATGAAACAATCACACCATTTTCAAATTGATTAAATAAGGCGGTCTAAATTGATCGATTTCGATGGTTACCGCCCGAATGTTGGTATCGTTATCTGTAATAAGCAAGGGCAAGTTCTGTGGGCGAAGCGGTTTGGTCAAAACTCTTGGCAATTTCCTCAAGGGGGAATTAATGAGGGGGAAAACATTGAACAAGCAATGTACCGTGAGCTTTATGAAGAAGTCGGCTTAGCGAAAAAAGATGTGCGATTGCTTTGGGCATCGAAGTATTGGCTGAGATATAAATTACCAAAACGGTTAGTTCGTAATGAGCAAACTCAACCTGTATGTATTGGTCAAAAACAGCGTTGGTTTCTGTTGCAGTTAGTGGCAGACGAGGGGGCTATTAATCTTAAAACCAGTAAAACGCCAGAGTTTGACGGCTGGCGGTGGGTGAGCTTTTGGTATCCTGTGCGACAGGTGGTGTCGTTTAAACGTGATGTGTACCGCAAGGTGATGAAAGAGTTTGCTCAGGTGTTGATGGGTGAGCAGAAAAAAGTCGAAAGCGAGAAAAATCGAGATAACAAAGAGTTTACCCACGAGAGAAAAGAGTTTCGTACTCAGCCAAAACGTGAGCTTCGTAAACCATATCGGGTGTTTAAGGGGAAAAAATGATGGTGGAAATGTTTGTCTGTTGCTTGATTTTAGGCTCAGTTGCTGGTTTTTTAGCAGGGTTGTTTGGTATCGGTGGCGGTATGATTATTGTTCCAACCCTTGTGTATTTGTTGCCTCAAATTGGTGTGCCAGATGATTTGTTGATGTCGATTGCATTGGGTACGTCGTTTTCAACGATTGTGCTAACCACATTTTCGGCAGCACAACGCCATCATAAACTTGGTAATGTGCAATGGTCAGTTGTGAAGTTTTTTGTGCCTGCGTTGATGGTGGCAGTGTTTATTTCAGGCTTGATTGTGAGTGATCTGCCAAAAAGTGTAATGACAAAAATCTTTGCGGTGATGATCCTGTATCTTTCGCTGAAGATGTTTTTATCGCTCAAGCCAAAGCAAGCAGAGCCTAAGCCTCTGACTACTCAATCTACGTTGATTGCTGGAGGGGTAATCGGGGTGTTATCCAGTTTTGCTGGCATTGCAGGCGGTGCTTTTATTGTGCCATTTTTAAATAGCAGAGGGATTGAGCTGAAAAAAGCGATTGGCACTTCTTCTTTTTGTGGTGGTTTATTAGGATTAGCTGGAGCGATTAGCTTTGTGATTAGTGGTTGGGATAATCCGAATTTGCCACAATATGCGGTAGGTTATGTGTATTTACCTGCGTTGTTGGGAATTACGCTGACCTCTATTTTTACCTCAAAATTAGGGGCAACGGCAGCGAACAAATTGCCTGTGCCGATTTTAAAACGTGCTTTTGCCGTTTTCTTGATGTGTGTTGCCGTGAATATGTTTTTAAAATAAAGGAAATTTATGTCTGAACAGTTTTTAACTTTTCCTAATATCGATCCCGTTGCGTTGCAGTTAGGTCCGGTTTCTTTACACTGGTACGGCATTATGTACCTGCTTGGTTTTGGCTTTGCCTATTGGCTTGGTACCAAACGTGCGAAAAATTCTAATGGGGTATGGAGTGTCGAACAGGTCGATCAACTGCTGTTTAATGGCTTCTGGGGCGTTGTTCTAGGGGGAAGAATTGGTGATGTGTTCTTTTATAGCTTTGACCGTTTCCTACAAGATCCTCTCTATTTATTTCGTATTTGGGAAGGGGGAATGTCGTTCCACGGCGGTTTACTTGGTGTGATTGTCGCAATGCTTTGGACCTCTCGCCGTCAAAATCGCAACTTTTGGCAAACCGCTGACTTTATCGCACCGCTTATTCCTTTTGGTTTAGGATTAGGACGTATTGGTAACTTTATTAATGATGAACTTTGGGGACGTGTGACAGATGTGCCTTGGGCGATAATGTTTCCAAGTGGCGGTTATTTGCCTCGTCACCCCTCTCAACTTTACGAAGCGGTTTTAGAAGGCTTAGTGCTGTTCTTTATCCTCAATGGCTATATCCGTAAGCCTCGACCGACAGGCTCGGTGGCAGGCTTGTTCTTAGTTGGCTACGGGGTGTTCCGTTTTATCGTTGAATACTTCCGAGAGTTCGATCCAAATGTAAATACGGCAGCGGATTTAATCACACGAGGGCAGTTGCTTTCATTACCAATGATTATCGGGGGATTGGTAATTATGGTTGTGGCTTATTACCGACATAGGTTAAGTAATGACTAACTAAAATTAGTTTACATTTTTTATTTAGTTATATGGCAGCAGAATAATAGCTAATTATGTTTTAGGTAATCTCAATTTATAATGAATATTTTGATAGGGCGTTTCCAATAATTCTATATTGTGCTATAGTTCGCACTTTGATAATTAGCTTCTCATTCGCATCTGAGTAAGAAGCACTCAGCCCAAAAATTGTAGTAATGGCAAAGCAAGATTCGGATTGTATTACGCTTGATCTGTTTGAAAATATGCCAAAGGTTGGGCGACCTCGCACAAATCCTCTAAGCGGAGAGCAACAAGTTAGAATTAATAAACGTAATCAACTCAGGCGAGATCGTTCGTCAGGATTAAGACGGATTGAGCTTAAATTGCATTCGGATTTGGTAGCGGCATTGGAACAAGAAGCTGCGGTAAAAGGGCTGTCTAGAGGGCAGTTAATTGAACTCATTTTAAACGATTATCTCAATGGAGATTCCATTGAATTAAGTAAATAGGTATTTCAAATGGCAGTTGTCGGTTTATTTTACGGTAGTGATACTGGAAACACAGAAAACATTTCTAAAATGATTCAAAAACAACTAGGTGAAAATCTAGTGGATATTCGTGATATTGCAAAAAGCACGAAGGAAGATATTGAAGCCTACGATTTCTTATTAATTGGTATTCCAACGTGGTATTACGGTGAATCTCAAGCAGATTGGGACGATTTTATGCCGACATTAAAAGAAATTGATTTTACAGGAAAAATCGTGGGTATCTTTGGTTGTGGCGACCAAGAAGACTATGCAGAATATTTCTGTGATGCAATGGGAACTGTGCGTGATGTTATTGAACCTAATGGCGGTACAATTGTCGGTCACTGGCCTACGGAAGGTTATACTTTCGAGGCTTCACAAGCATTAATTGATGATGAAACCTTTGTTGGTTTATGTATTGATGAAGATCGCCAGCCAGAACTCACCGAAGAACGTGTAAACCGTTGGTGTAAACAAATTTTTGATGAAATGTATTTAGCGGAATTAGCTTAATATATCTATTGGAGGATATATGTCTGAAGAAAATGTGAAATTGTTGAAAAAAGTAGGTTTAAAAGTTACTGGGCCACGTTTAACAATCCTTGAGTTAATGCAAATCACCCGTGATAGTATGCAGCATTTTTCTGCTGAGGACATTTATAAATTATTGCTAGAACGTCAGTCTGAAATTGGATTAGCAACAGTTTATCGTGTATTAAATCAATTTGAAGAAGTTGGCATTTTAACTCGCCATAATTTTGATGCGAATAAAGCCGTCTATGAATTAAATATGAACCACCAGCACGACCATATTATCTGTATGGATTGTGGTAAAGTGTTTGAATTTAAAGACTCTGAAATTGAACGCCGTCAGCGTGAAATCAGCCAACAACACGGAATTGAGCTTGCAAACCATAGCTTATATTTGTATGGTAAATGTAGCAATATTCAAAAATGTGATGAGAAAGACAAAAAATAATTCTTCTTTTTCAATGAGTTAATAAACACAAGAGCGGTGAGATTTCGCAAACCTTTTGCAAAATCTCGCCGCTTGCTTGTATTTAAAAGTGATAAAATGATGTCTGAAAATATGCCAAACAGTATTCCTGCTAAAATTAGACAGCCTCGTAAAATTTCGCCATTTTGGTTATTGCCAATTGTCGCTTTTGTGATTGGTTGTTTGCTTTTTTTCCAAATTCTTCAAGAGCAAGGACAGAAAATTACCATTCGTTTTAGTAAAGGCGATGGGATTACTGCAGGAAAAACCGCTATTCGTTATCAAGGCTTGCAAATTGGTCAAGTAAAAAAAGTCTATTTTATCAATGAGTTAAAAGAGGTTGAGGTGGAGGCGGAAGTTAATCCCGAAGCGAAATCGGTATTAAAAGAAGGAACAAAGTTCTGGCTAGTCAAACCGAGTGCCTCTTTAGCTGGGGTGTCGGGGTTAGATGCACTTGTTTCAGGTAACTACATCACTTTATTGCCGAATGATGATGAAGATGCCTCTAGTGAAGATGAATTTGTGGCTGAAGATGAACCACCTGCAGTGACCGTTGCTGATGGCGATTTATTGGTGAAATTAGTTGCCTCAGATTTAGGCTCAATGACTGTGGGGGCAAGCGTGTATTATCGAAAAGTGCCAGTGGGAAGCATTGCCGATTACCGCTTTACTCCAGATCAAAAGAATGTCGAAATTGACGTAGTTATTGATAAAAAATACGCCAATCTCGTCAAAAAAGAAAGTCGCTTTTGGAACATTAGCGGTATTCAATTTAATGCCAATCTTACTGGCGTAAATCTCAATGTAGATAGCCTTGCTTCAATGGTGCAAGGGGCTGTTGCTTTTGACTCGCCTGAGATGGCAACAAATGCCAAACAGGGCGAACGTTTTCAACTTTTCGATAACTTAAAATTGGCTCAACGAGGGACGGAAGTCAATATCACCTTGCCAATGATGCCGAATTTAAAAGTAAATGAAACGCCGGTATATTTCCAAAACCTGCAAGTTGGCGTACTTTCGCACCTCGAACTGAATGAAACCGAACAAGATTACTTTGAAACCAAACCAACCAAAGCGACTATTCAAGGTAAATTATTGATCGACCCTGCACATACGGATTTATTACGCTCAGGCAGTCAAATTCTCCTGAAAGAACCTAAATTTGCACTCAATAAAGAACAATTGAGTAAAGTGGGTGAGCTATTGAGAGGGACTTACTTTGAAATTGAAAAGGGTGATGGCGAGCCTAAACTGACGTTTAATGTACAAAAAGAAGCTGATTATTTGCTCACTCGTCCTAACGTTTTAGCAATTACCCTTTCATCGCCGCAATCTTATGGCGTAAGCGAAGGACAAGGCATTTACTATAACGATATACAAATCGGTGAAATTGTGAAACGCCAGTTATCGCTTAACGGCGTAGAATTTCAAGGCATCATCTATCCGCCTTATCGTACCCTTGTCGCAGGGAACAGCAAATTTGTGGCGATTTCACACTTAGATATTGCTGTTGGCTTAGATGGTCTAAGAGTACAATCTGCTTCTCCATCTGAATGGCTTGCTGGCGGTATTCGTATTCTCTCAGATAAAGCTCAAGGGGAAGCGAAAAAACAATATCCGTTATACAAAGATCTTGAGAGTGCTGAAGCTGGTATTGTAAGCGGTGAGAAAAAGGCAACGCTGAGTTTGTCTGCTACAGAATTATCCGGCATTGATAAAGGCTCACAAGTGCTTTATCGCAACTTCCCGATAGGTGAAGTACTTAATATTCGCCCACAAAAAACGAAGTTTGAAGTTGATCTATTTATTGAACCTAAATATCGCCATCTGCTGACGGAAACTAGTCGATTTTGGGTTGAGCCTGCGGTAGATGTAAACGTGTCTACCAACGGTGTTAATCTCAAAATGGGTTCACTAATGCGAACACTCAAAGGGGCGATTAGCTTTGATAATCAAGGAACTAAAGGTAACAAAACCTTATACAGCAGTTATACGAAAGCGACTTCTGGTAATACTTATATCACCTTGATTGCTCAAGATGCTTCTAAATTAAGCAAAGGAATGCCGATTAAGTATATGGGATTAACCATCGGCAATGTTGAAACGCTACAGCTAGACAATGCAAAAAAACAGGTTAAAGCCACCGCTTACATCGAAGGACAATATTATGCCATCGTTGCCAAAGCAGGTAGCAAATTTAATGCCGTTTCCCCTGAAATTGACACAACAGGCTTCAAAAATCTTGATGCCGTTATTCAAAACTACATCAGCGTAGAAGCCGGAAATGGCAAACGAAAAACACAGTTCAAATTAGGGGCAACGGACACCTCAGATACACAATACGGCAACGGCTTCCCAATCATTGTGGAAACCACAGACGCAAATGGCATCACCCCTCAAGCCCCTGTAATGTATCGAGGAATGCAAGTGGGTATGGTACAACAGCTCAGTTTAAGCGAACTCGGCGACCGAGTGCTGATCCATTTACGCATAGCCAACCAATATAAACACCTTGTCCGTAAAAATAGCGAGTTCTGGGCTTCGTCAGGCTATACAATGGATATTAGCCTCAATGGTGTCAGTATCAACTCAGGCACAATGTCTCAATTATTTAACGGCGGAATTAGTTTCTCAACCCCATCAAGTAAGGTTGTTCAACCTCAGGCAGAAGCTAACCGCAGATTTTTATTACAACGTAAATTACCTGAAGAAGCATTAGAGTGGGATCAGGGGTTGGCAGAGTAGGAAATTCATGTAACAGACAAAACATTCTGAATTAAATATAGAAAAGATGGCAAATCGTTTAGAGGGATCATTTAGTGAACTTAAGCGAAAATTAAATAGGTGTAATAGACAAATAGTTGCTAAAAAGTGGCTTAAAGCCCTATAGTACAAGGCCTTAAGCCCTCTTTTTGAAATATGAACAAAAAACTGCCCATTTTGCCAAAGTCTGAAAATAAAGAAACATGGAATACAAAATAAGACTCAACGTTATTTTTGTAATGAATGTCATAAAACCTTTATCTTAAAAACTAAATTAGATCCAATTAAGATTTGGACTGATTACACATCCGGAAAACAAACCTATCAACAACTCGCCGTTAAATATCATTGTTCAGTCAGAACGATTCAAAGATATATCGATAAAGCACTTAAAACGGCTTTAAAACTGCCTTCAAATCGATACCTGAATATCATTATGGATACAACGTTTTTCTGACGTTATTTTGGCGTATTAGTGTTAATGGATACGCTTTCAAATAATGTCATTTCCCATTATTTTGTGCGAACCGAAAAATATATTTACTACAAACTTGCCCTGAATAGGTTAAGAGAAAAAGGCTATATAATTCAATCGATTACCTGTGATGGTAGACGTGGTTTGATGAAAGATTTAGAGGCTGACGTAGATTAGCTAGCATGCTAACCTACAAAAATGAAGATAACTCATTGTAAATTAAAGAAATCTATACAGAAAAAGCTACTTGAATTTTTTGTGTTAGAAGTAACTGCTCGATCAGCCGCAGATTTACTCGGTATTCAGCCCAATTCAGCAATCCTGTTTTATCGCAAAATCCGCGAGGTCATCTGCTATCATTTAGCACTTGAAGTGGATGAAGTATTTGACGGACAAATTGAGTTGGATGAAAGCTATTTTGGTGGACATCGTAAAGGAAAACGAGGTCGTGGAGCGGCAGGAAAAGTGGCTGTCTTTGGGATATTGAAACGGCAAGGAAAAGTATTTACTGTGGTAGTCAATGATACGAAGACAACAACGCTAATGCCTGTTATATCAAGGAAAATCAAGCCCGACAGCTGGGTTTATACAGATACTTATCGTAGTTATGATGCCCTTGATGTAAGCGAATTTCACCACGAACGAATTAACCATTCGGAGCTGTTTACAGTGAAACAAAATCACATCAACGGCATTGAAAATTTTTGGAGTCAAGCCAAGCGGATACTCCGAAAATATAATGGAATTGACCGAAAAAGTTTCCCTTTATTCTTGAAAGAATATGAATTTCGGTTTAACTTTGGGATACCAAAAGAGCAGTTAAAAACATTGAGAAAATGGTGTGAAAATTAGAGCTAATCTGCGTCAGCCCCTAAAAATGGTTGAAAATTTCAACGGGCAGCATTACAACATTTATCACTGTATAAGGCAAATATTATTTTAAAAAATAAAATTTTTACTAAAGAATAAGGAACTTATTGGAAAGTCTATGGACTACTGTAACTAAATAAAATATAGTAGGTAGCATTTTTATTCGCTTACCTAACATTCATTTTTTAGATTGGAACATTTTATGTCTGAACAACAACTTAATACCATTCAAAACCTAAAAACCGCTTTATCTACAAAAGAAATCATTGCTTATTTGGCTGAAAAATTTCCGCTTTGCTTTAGTTTAGAAGGCGAAGCTAAACCTCTAAAAATTGGACTTTTCCAAGATTTAGTTGAAGCGCTGAGTGATGATGAAAAAATCAGTAAAACGGGGCTTCGTCAAGCATTACGCGTTTATACAATGAGCTGGCGTTACTTACACGCTTGTAAAGAAGGTGCTGTACGTGTCGGTCTTCAAGGAGAAGAAGCGAGTGTTGTTGAAGCTGCACAAGCAGAACATGCAGCGCAATCTTTAGCCGAAGCAAAAGCAGCTTATGCAGAACGTAAAGCTCTACAATTAAAAGAGAAACGCAAGGAAGAGCGTAAAACTTTCTTTAAACAAAAAGCACGTGAAGCACATGCCAAAAAACGGGCTGAAACGAAAAAACAAGAAATGCCAAAAGCATCTTTAGAAAGTTTGTCCGCATTAGAAAGCAAATTTGCCAAAGGCAAGAAATAGTCGCATTTATAGGATTGATATGAAATATAATAAATTCACCACATTACTTGGGTTATGTTTGGGAGTTTGTAGCATAAATAGTTTTGCTGCAGAACCTCAAATAAAAGAAAGTGAATTAATCATTCCAAAACCAACAGAACAACATAGTATTTCAACTAAACGTGTTACAGCTCGTTTAACACAATCGCATTATCATAAGTTTCAACTAGATGATGCTTTTTCTGAGAAAATCTTTAATCGTTATATTGATTGGCTTGATGGTTCTCACAATACCTTTTTACAGTCTGATATTGATGAATTGCGTGCTAAGTATGCAACCAAGTTAGATGAAGAACTCTATGAAGGCAAACTAGATATTGCCTTTGAAATGTATGAGTTAATGACAAAACGTCGTTATGAACGTTATAAATATGCTTTGTCTTTGTTAGATAAAGAGCCTGATTTAAAAGGGCAGGATCAAATTGAAAATGATCGTGAAAAAGCACCGTTCCCGAAAACTACCACAGAAGCTGATGAGCTTTGGTTGCAACGAGTAAAAAACGATATTATTAATCTTTATTTGAAAGATAAGAAATGGCCTGAAATCAAGAAAACACTGACTAAACGTTATAACTTGGCAATTCGTCGTTTAACACAAAATAAAGCCGATGATATTCTGCAAACTTATCTCAACGCTTTTGCAAGAGAAATTGATCCGCATACAAGTTATCTTTCACCTCGTGCAGCTAAACGTTTCCAAGAGAGTATGAACTTGTCTTTAGAAGGCATTGGTGCGACGCTTTCAATGGAAGATGATATTACGATCATTAAATCTTTAGTGCCTGGTGCGCCAGCAGCGCGTAGTAAAAAAATTGCAGCAGGTGACAAAATTGTTGGTGTGGGGCAATCAAAAGATAAAATCGAAGATGTGATTGGCTGGCGTTTAGATGATGTTGTCGATAATATCAAAGGTAAAAAAGGTTCGACGGTTTATCTTGAAATTGAACCTGCTAAAGGCGGCAAAACCAAGATTATTAGTTTAGTTCGGGATAAAATTCGCCTTGAAGACAGTGCGGCGAAATTAACTGTTGATAAAGTAGACGGAAAAAATATTGCTGTGATCAAAATTCCAAGTTTCTATATTGGTTTGACTGCAGATGTGCGTAAACTTCTCGAACAGATGAAAACCAAAAAAGCAGATGGGTTGATTATTGACCTGCGTGAAAATGGTGGCGGTTCTTTGCCTGAGGTAGTGGAATTAACGGGATTATTTATTAAAGATGGTCCTGTTGTTCAGGTTAGAGATGCTTTTAATCGTATTCGTGTTCACGAAGATACCGATAGTACAACATTATATGATGGCAACATTTTAGTGATGATTAACCGTCATAGTGCTTCGGCTTCTGAAATTTTTGCGGCTGCAATGCAAGATTACAATCGTGCGATTATTATCGGGCAGCAAAGTTTTGGTAAAGGTACTGTTCAACAAAACCGTTCTTTAAATATGGTTTATGATTTGGATCAAGAGCCGTTAGGTTTTATCCAATATACAATCCAAAAATTCTATCGAATTAATGGTGGCAGCACCCAAATTAAAGGGGTTGAAGCAGATATTCGTTTCCCTGAAATTATCAATGCAGAAAAAACAGGGGAAGGATTTGAAGATAATGCTTTGCCTTGGGATAAAATTCCTGCAGCAACTTATTCAGAAGTCGCAAAAGCTAGAGATGTAGTTGCACAACTCACTGAAAATCACGAAAAACGTATTGCTAAAAATCCTGAATTTATTGCTTTAAATGAAACTATCGCAATTAATAAGGAAAGAGATGATCGTAAATTTACCTCACTTAATTTAGCTTCTCGTCAAGAAGAGAGTAAAGCTGATGAAGCACGTCGTTTGAAAGATTTAAATGCACGCTTTAAACGCGAAGGTAAAAAACAGATCAAAGATCTTGAACAGTTACCAAAAGACTATGAAGCTCCTGATTTCTTCTTAAAAGAAACAGAGCAGATGATGGTTGATTGGTTACAATTTGATAAAAAATAATAAATACGTTTATAATGTGGAAGTTTATCAGGCCGCTGTTTAAGCGGTCTGATTTATTATTCATTTTCCTAATGGATTAAATTGAATGAAAAGTTTAACTTTTTTGTCAGTAATATTGTTTTCTAGTGCTGTGGTTGCTGAAAATGGAAGTGCGTTGAATGTTAGTTCTCAACATAATGCTGCAACGCCTGTTCCTGATGAACAAATTTTGCCTCAGTTAAGTTTTAAAGCGCAATTAGTCCGTATTGCTGAACTGACACAAGATGCAGAATATCAATTTCAATTGGCTGAAAGAAAACGCATTGAAGCCGAAAAATTAATTCATGCCGAACAACGTATTCAACAAGAAACATTAGGCTATCATTTACTATTATCCAATACGACAGCAAAAGTCTATCTCAATAATGAGTTTGCCCCTTTGTGGAAAGATAAAGTGGCAGAAAAACAGTTTTTAAAAGAATATGCAGTATTCGCTGTAAGCGGCGTTTCGCCTAAATCGGCTAATGCGTTACAACAAATTCTAAATATGAATGAGGGATTTGCTCGCGATATTCTACTCACAGATAGTTTCTTAGACTATCTCTATTACACAGAAAATGTCGATCAATTTGCAAATCAATGGTTATATCATTTAGGAAGTTATTCAATTAAAACACCAACAGAATATCGTATTGCTACTTGGTTGGAAGCGATTAAGCAAGATCGCTACGCTCAGTTTGTCACGGATCTAATACCTAAAAACCATATTTACCAAGAAACCGTACAAAAATTATTTGAAATATCATCTAATGATGCTCTCAATCAGGGTGGTAATAAATCAGCAAAATCTACAAAAGAGAATAAAGGTAGTGTAAACACGCCTTCATTTACTCAATTAGCACTTAATGCGCAGCGTTTACGTCTTATTCCAAGTTTTAATAATGGAATTTTTGTCAATATCCCAAGCTATCAGCTCTATTATTTCAGAGAGGGCAAACTTGTTTTACAGTCTAAAGTAATCGTGGGAAGAAATGATCGCAAAACACCTGTCATGTACAGCAAACTGAGCAACGTTGTCGTCAATCCGCCTTGGAATGTTCCATCAACAATTAAGAATAAAGATTTAGTACCAAAACTTCGTAAAGAACCAATCCTTGCTGATAAATTAGGCTATGAAATTTTAGATGGGAAAGGGAATAAATTTAGTGCTCATAGTATCAACTGGGCAGCTTATGAAGGAAAAAATAATTTCCCGTATCATATCCGTCAAAAAGCGGGAGATGATAGTGCTTTAGGGCGTTATAAATTTAATATGCCAAGTTCCGATGCAATCTATTTGCACGATACACCAAATAGAGGGTTATTTAGTAAAAAAAATCGTGCGTTAAGCTCTGGCTGTGTTCGTGTAGCTAAAGCAGATGAACTAGCTACGTTATTATTAGCAGAAGCTGGGTGGTCAGCGCAGAGAAAACAGGACGTTCTTGCAAGCAAAAAAACAACTTCTGCACCTATTCGTTCAGATAATCCTGTTTATTTATATTATGTAACATCCTGGATTGAAGGCGGTAAAATATACACCTTACCTGATATTTATCAATTTGATAAATCATTACCTAAAATCAACTTAGATTGGGAAAAAGTAAAAAGTGTGATCTAGTCCACAAAATAAAAAATTTCCGAAAACGATAGGCTATTTTTTAGAACTTCCTTTTTGATAAAATGTCGAAGTCAGGCTGAATATATTTACCTTCAAGAGATTAAAGGAGAGATTGTCGGTAAATAACCCAAATGCGAGGATAAAATGGAACAAACAAATTTACAACGCCAAAGATGGCTTGCATTAGGCGGAATAGTTTTGGGTGCAACCTTGTTACCTAATTTAGTTCATGCGGTAACGTCAACTCCAAAACCTCTTATTCTACGTTTAAAACGCTTAAGTACAGGCGAGACCTTATCTGCTAATTATCACACTAACGGATTTGCTGCAAAGGATCTTAACAAATTAAATCATATTATGCGCGATGTGCATATCAACAGAATTAAGCGAATTGACCCAAAACTATTCGTAAAATTAACTCAAATTCAAGCTCGCTTGGGTCTTCGTAAATCTGAAATTCTTATTGTAAGCGGATATCGTTCTGCTCAAACAAATGCTAGATTACGCCGTCGTAGTCGAGGCGTTGCTAGCAATAGCTACCATATTTTAGGTAAAGCCATTGATTTCCGTATTGAAGGTGTTCCTCTTGCCCGCATAAAAGCGGCAGCAGAAAGCCTGAATAACGGGGGGGTTGGTTATTATCCTCACAGTAATTTTGTCCACGTCGACACTGGCCCTGTTCGTACTTGGCGTGGTTCATAAGCGGTTTGATTTTATGTTTAATTTGCAAATTATCCCTGTAAGTGTTTTCCAACAAAATTGTTCTGTCGTTTGGGATAACGAAAAGAATGCGGTTATTATTGACGCTGGTGATGATGCAGACAAAATAATTCGGTTTGTGGAAGAACAGCAATTAAATGTGCAGAAATTGTTGATTACTCACGGTCATCTTGATCATATTATGGCTGTCGATCAACTGAGAAAACATTTTAATGTTGATGTCTTTGGTTCTCATCAAAACGATCAACCTCTTTTTGAACAACTTCCTAATATTTGTCAGAGCTACGGGCTTCCTGCATCGCCCGCTTTTCTACCAGATCACTGGTTAAATGCAGGTGATAAAATTCAAATTGGGGCTTTAACATTCCATATTCGCTATTTACCAGGCCATTCACCAGGTCATATCGGCTTTTTTGATTTTGAGAATAAAATTGCCTTTAGTGGCGATGTGCTTTTCAAAGATAGTATTGGAAGAACCGATTTATACCAAGGTAATTTTGAGCAGCTCATTTATACAATAAAAACACAACTATTTGATTTAGAAGATGATTTTATCATTATTCCTGGACACGGATCTCATACCACAGTAGGACGTGAAAAACAACACAACCCTTTTTTAAAGTAGTCATATGAAAAAAATTAAACTTCTATTTTTAGTTCTCAATACCGCTTTTCTAACCGCTTGTACTGCTTCTATTGATCCTGAAACTGGCACCCGTTCAGATCCGTTGGAAGGATTTAACCGTGCCATGTGGAAAGTCAATTACGAATATCTAGACCCTTATATTCTTGAACCTGTGGCAAAAGGTTGGCGAGATTATGTACCTAGCCCAATTAAAACAGGTTTAGTCAATGTGGCAAATAACCTTGATGAACCTGCCAGCTTTGTAAACCGATTAATTGAAGGGGAAGGACAAAAAGCGATGGTTCACTTTACTCGCTTTTGGTTTAACTCTATCTTTGGATTAGGCGGGTTAATTGACTTCGCGAGTATGACCAATGATCTTAAAATTGATAAACGTAGAGAATTTGGGGATACTCTAGGCGCGTATAATGTGCCTACAGGACCTTATGTGATGTTACCAATGTATGGACCCGCAACGCCTCGTCAAGATTTAGGTCGATTAGTAGATACTAGTTATCCAGTTTTATCTTTACTCGCTACACCTTGGAGTATCACAAAATATGTCGTACAAGGAGTAGATTCCCGTGCACAGCTTATAGGACAAGAAGCGTTATTGAAGCAATCTCAAGATCCTTACATTACTTTCCGAGAAGCTTATTTTCAAAATTTAGAGTTTAAAGTAAAAGATGGTAAAACAGAAAATAGTGAGCAAGAAACATTATCTGAAGAACAGCTAAAAAATATTGATTGATGATTTACCTGTAAAAATTTACACTAAAACGCAAAATTCCTATTGACACTGTGTGTTTAAACAGTAAAATAACTGTATAAACAAACAGATTTATTTTAGAGGATTTTATGGCGTATCTTAGATCACTAACATTGGCACAATCCCATCAGCCTTTACCCCTTTATCGAGATTCTAATATAAAGCACCCAATCAAACTGGATCTCTATTCTCTTTATGTTCGTCGTCCTTCTGAAACCTTTCTGGTTCATGTGAAAAACCCTAATTTAATTGCATGGGGGATCGAATTAGATGATTTGTTAATTGTAGAGAATAATCAATCTGCTGAAGTTAACGATCTTTTGGTATTAGAGAAAAATCAAGAGTATAAGTTCTACCAATTTTTCAGTGAGATTAATGGAGAGAAGATTTTATTTTCTTTAGACACCTCAGAACCTAATTTACGCATTAAAGAATGGAGTGATGTAAATATCGCTGGGGTGATTACAAATATCGTACATCAAGTAAAACATCGCGCATTGCAAAAAAACAGATTGTCTAATTGATAGGTATAATAAATAAAATACTTGCTAATGGAGCCTCTCCCACAATTTGTGTAAATACCTGTTTCTGAGATAATACATTCAGACACAGGTATTTTATTATGAACGAAAAACAACTTCACGCCTTGGCAGCGGAATTTGCCAAAAACCTAAAAACACCAGAAGACCTCAATCAATTTTCACGGATGCTCAAGAAAATCACCGTCGAGGCTGCGTTAAATGGTGAACTGACCGACCATCTTGGTTATGAAAAACATCAGCCTAGAAAAGGTAAAAATGCACGTAACGGTTACACATCTAAGACCGTCATTTGTGATGAAGGTGAGATAGAAATTGAGACGCCTCGTGACCGTGACGGCACCTTTGAACCGCAACTTATCAAGAAAAACCAAACCCGCATCACAGGAATGGATGAGCAGATTATTGCCTTATATTCCAAAGGGTTAAGTAATCAGGAAATCGTTGAAATGTTCAAAGAACTCTATGATGCGGATGTGTCAAGCAGCCTGATTTCTCGCGTTACCGACGCCGTGAAAGAACGCGTAATGGAATGGCAAAATCGCCCACTTGATGCGGTTTATCCAATTGTTTACCTAGATTGTATCGTAGTGAAAGTACGCCAAGATGGACGAATTATCAACAAATCCGTGTTTGTTGCCTTGGGTGTGAATCTTGAAGGACATAAAGAGTTATTGGGGCTTTGGATTGCTGAAAATGAAGGTGCGAAGTTCTGGGCGAATGTGCTGACAGAGCTTCAAAATCGAGGCTTAAAAGACATTTTTATTGCCTGTGTAGACGGTTTAAAAGGCTTCCCGGAAGCCATCAATGCAGTCTATCCTAAAACGAAAATTCAGCTTTGCATTGTGCATTTAGTGCGTAACAGCTTGAAATTCGTTTCGTGGAAAGATTACAAAGCCGTCACCGCAGATTTAAAGCAGGTTTATCAGGCCCCGACGGAAGCACAAGCTCGCGAAAATCTGACCGCACTTTCGCAAAAATGGCAGGCAAAATACCCGCTTGTGGCGAAAGGCTGGGAAGATAACTGGGCAAATATTGCCACATTTTTTGATTATCCGGCTGATATTCGTAAAGCGATTTATACCACGAATGCTGTGGAATCGCTTAATAGCGTGATTCGTCGCGTGATTAAAAAACGAAATGTATTCCCGACGGATGATTCAGTTTTCAAAGTGATTTGGCTTGCGATTAAAGATGCATCAAAAAAATGGACAATGCCGATTCAGAACTGGAAACTGGCGATGAATCGATTTATGATTGATTTTGGTGATCGCTTAGACGATCACCGTTAAGTTGAAATGGGTGTTTACACAGAATTTGGGATAGGGTCTGCTAATGGGTATTTTTAATTATTCTTAGCAACTCTTTTTATTTAAAAAAATCTTGTATAAACAAAATATTACGCCTTTTTGTTAATCAGTTATGATTATTTAATTTTTGCTTAAGCTCGCTAAATAATCCCTCTAAGCGATTTATTGTATTTTCTATATTTAATTTAGAATATTTCTCATAGGTAAAAATAAAATCCATATAACGCTTTAAGCTGGTATAAGCACTTCTTGCATTACGACGTTTATAAGGGAAATGGTCTTTTTTATTGGCTTTATCACTTCATTCTTTTAAAAACGTTTGGCGTTTTATAAACTAAGGACGTAATCGCTAATAAAATTCATTTTTTAAGATAAACGTTTTATGACATTCATTACAAAAGTAAGGTTGAGTATTATTTTGTATACCATGTTTCTTTATTTTCGGACTTTGGCAAAATGGATAGTTTTTGTTTATATTTCAAAAAAAGTGGCTTAAAGCCTTGTACTATAAGGCTTTAAGCCACTTTTTAGCAACAAATTTGTCTATTACACCAATTTACTTCAACTGAGCAAATGCTTGTAGCAAGTCTGCTTTAATATCCTCAACGTGTTCAAGCCCCACCGAAAAACGCAAGAGCTTATTACATACACCACGAGCGATACGTTCTGCTTCAGGAATATCCATATGGGTTTGGGTTGCAGGGTAAGTAATAAAACTTTCTGTACCGCCTAAACTTTCCGCAAAGGTAATCATCTTGATCGCTTTTAAGAATGGATTAACCCAGTTTTCATCTTTCAAGCGGAAAGATAACATACCGCTTTTACCAGAATAAAGCACATCTTGCACTTGCGGTTGTTCCGATAAGAATTTAGCGAGTTCAGTGGCATTTTGTTGGTGATGCTCAACACGCAACGCAAGGGTTTTTAAGCCACGAATAATCATATAAGCGTCAAACGGTGAAAGCACCGCCCCAGCACCATTTTGCAAATAGAACAAGCGGTCACATAACGCTTGCCCTTTTGCTACCACCAAACCTGCTAACACATCATTATGTCCTGCCAAATATTTGGTTGCACTGTGAATAACAATGTCTGCCCCAAGTTCAATCGGGCGGAATAATACTGGTGTTAAGAAAGTATTATCGACAATCAGCAGTAAATTATGCTTTTTAGCAATTTTCGCAATCGCTGCAACATCACACTCTTCCATCAACGGATTAGACGGTGTTTCAACAAAAATCGCTTTGGTATTTGGGTTAATCGCTTTCTCAATCGCGTCTAGATCTGCCGTGTTCACATAAACAGGCTTCACGGTATTGTTATTTTTGTAGCTAAAATCTAACAAGCGGTAAGTTCCGCCATAAACATCGCTAGAGATAATCCACTCGTCAGGGGCAGTAAAGAGCGACATAATTAATTGAATTGCCGCCATACCTGACGCTAATGCAAAACCTGCATCGCCACCCTCTAAGTCCGCAATGCCTTGCTCAAGTACACTACGAGTTGGGTTTTTGGTACGAGTATAGTCAAAGCCTGTGGACTCGCCGATCCCCATATGTCCATAGGCAGTCGAAAGGAAAATCGGGGTCGCCACCGCACCAGTACGCTCATCAGTACGATTACCCAGTTGGACTAAAGTACTTTCAATGTTGTTATATTTCATATCTATCCTTTTGCAAAATTTTGATTAAATTTGACCGCTTTTCTTTATTATAAATTATTTAAATCCAACACATCGGTCATATCAAATAGACCGTTTTGTTTGGTTTGAAGCCATTTTGCTGCACGCACAGCACCGTTAGCAAAAGTCATTCGGCTTGAAGCTTTATGGGCAATTTCAATACGTTCGCCTTCATCAGCAAACCAAACACTGTGTTCACCGACTACATCACCTGCACGGATCGTCGCAAAACCGATTTCATCACGCTTACGTTCCCCTGTGATCCCTTCACGCGCAAATACGCCGTGCGTTTTTAAATCACGACCTAAGGTTTTGGCAATATGCTCACCCATTGAAAGTGCCGTGCCAGATGGCGCATCAACTTTATGGCGGTGGTGAGCTTCAATCACCTCAATATCGTAATAATCGCCCATCACTTTTGCCGCTTTTTCTAACAGTTTAAATACTAAGTTCACCCCAACGCTGTAATTTGAAGCAAAGACGATACTGATTTCCTCTGATGCAGATTTAATCGCCTGTTTGCCCGCATCATCAAAACCAGTTGTGCCGATCACCATTTTTTTATTATGTGCGACACAAAAAGCGATGTGTTCCAACGTCCCTTCAGGGCGAGTAAAATCAATTAATAGATCAAAATGATTGAGCTGTGAAGCTAAATCGTCCGTGACAGTCACGCCTAAATGCCCAATACCAGCCAACTCGCCAGCATCAGCCCCGACTAATGATGATCCTTTACGTTCAAATGCTGAACCTAATTCTACGCCCTCTGTGTTATTTACGGCTTGGATCAACTGACGACCCATTCTGCCACCAGCACCGACAACGCCAATTTTTAATGTCATTATAAATCCTCTATAAAATGTCGTGATAAGCGGTTGGATTTTACAAGAAAGTTACGTTTTTGAATACAGAAAGATAAGCATCCAAATAGAGAAAACCCGATCTGCGAAGATCGGGTTGGTCTATAGTGAATAGCTTATTCAGGTCTTACCCCTAAAGTATGACAAATAGCATAACTTAATTCTGAACGGTTTAAGGTATAAAAGTGGAAATCTTTTACTCCCTCTTTAGAGAGGATTTTCACCATATCCATTGCAATACTTGCCCCTACAAGGTTACGGGTAGTTTGATCATCGTCCAAACCTTGATACATTTTTGCCATCCAGCTAGGGATTTTCACATTAGTGATTTTTGCCATTTTTTCTAGCTGTTTAAAGTTCGACACAGGCAAAATGCCAGGCACGATTTCAACATCAATCCCCACCGTTGCACAACGATCACGGAAGCGAAGATAGCTATCAATATCAAAGAAAAACTGAGTAATAGCACGGCTTGCACCTGCGTCAACTTTCTGTTTCAAATAGAGCAAATCAGATTGTGCTGATTTTGCTTCAGGGTGAACCTCAGGATAAGCGGCAACAGAAATCTCAAAATCGGCAACCTCTTTTAACAGTTTTACTAAATCCGACGCATAAAAAGGTTTCTTCGTATAGCCAGCAGGCTCATCGCCTCGCAAAGCCACAATGTGACGAATGCCACTGTCCCAATAATCTTTTGCAATAGCACGAAGTTCGTCAAGGGGTGCATCAATACCTGTTAAATGTGGAGCAGCGACAATCCCTGTTTCTTGTTGAATGGTTTTTACGATAGAGTGCGTGCGATTACGTTCCCCAGAGTTTGCACCATAAGTCACAGAAACAAACTTCGGTTTAAGCACTTTCAAACGATGAATAGAGTCCCATAACAGCGTTTCCATCTTTTCATTTTTAGGTGGAAAAAATTCAAAAGACACATTAATTTTGCCGTTTAAGTCGGCAACACTTTGATTTAAAAGATCAATCTCTTTTGCATAACTCATTCAACACCTCTATAGAGCTTCTATTGTTGTTATTTGTATAATGTTTAGTTTGCATACTGCCGTCTTTTTTAGACGTTTAGATGGCTAAAACTTTAAAATGCCAGCGATATGATGTCAATAAAATTATTTTCATTATTTCATGAATTTAATTTATGTAACTTGCAGATAATGATGAAAATTTTTAAATGTAAATTTTTTGTTAAATTTGTTATCTGATGGTATTATCCCGTTGCTTGTAAAAAATACAACATCTGCTGTTTTTATTTTCAAATTCAATTAAGCGGTATCAGGTCGCATTTAAGGGGGAAATAATGCTATCTCAACTCACTACACCAAAAGGGCAAGCTATTCAACTAAATCATGATGGTTCATTGTCTGTTCCAAATTACCCAATTATTCCTTTTATTGAGGGAGATGGAATTGGCGTTGATGTCACACCAGCCATGCGTTTTGTAATTGATGCTGCGGTAGAAAAAGCCTATCAAGGTCAACGAAAAATTGACTGGTTAGAGATTTATGCAGGGGAAAAAGCTAACCGACTTTACGGTGAAAACACATGGCTACCCGAAGAAACATTAGCATCAATTAAACAGTATCATATTGCGATCAAAGGCCCATTGATGACCCCTGTCGGTAAGGGGATTCGTTCTTTAAACGTAGCAATGCGTCAAGAGTTAGATCTCTATAATTGCTTGCGTCCAATCCGTTACTACCAAGGTACGCCAAGTCCTGTGAAATATCCAGAATTAGTGGATATGGTGATCTTTCGTGAAAATTCAGAGGATATTTATGCTGGGGTAGAATGGGCGGCAGGTTCCCATGAAGCTGAAAAAGTAATCGCTTTTTTACAGCAGGAAATGGGCGTGAAAAAAATTCGCTTTACGGAAGAATGTGGCATTGGTATTAAGCCTGTTTCAAAAGAAGGGACTCAGCGTTTAGTGCGGGCTGCATTACAGTACGCGATTGATAATGATCGTAAATCACTCACTTTAGTGCATAAAGGCAACATCATGAAATTTACCGAGGGGGCATTTAAAGAGTGGGGATACCAAGTTGCCAAAGACTTTGGTGCAGAGCCAATAGATAATGGCTCTTGGCATCGTTTAAAAAATCCAAATACAGGACGAGAGATCATCATCAAAGATTGTATTGCTGATGCTTTTTTACAAGAAATTTTATTACATCCAAGTGATTACGATGTGATTGCAACGCTTAATCTTAATGGTGACTACATATCCGATGCACTTGCGGCACAAGTTGGCGGTATTGGTATTGCACCTGGTGCAAACATAGGGGAAGAGGCGGCTATTTTTGAAGCAACGCATGGTACAGCGCCTAAAATCGCAGGTCAAAACAAAGCAAATCCAGGCTCGATCATACTCAGTGGCGAAATGATGCTACGCCATTTAGGTTGGACTGAAGCGGCAGATTTAGTGGTAAACGCAGTATCCAAAACCATCTCAAATAAGACAGTGACCTTTGATTTTGCGGAAACATTAGAGGGGGCAACACTCCGTACAACTTCGGAATTTGCCCAAGATATTGTCGCCAATATGTAACCACTTATACACATAGAGATAATCATGCAATTTTGTGATCTTGTTAACAAAATGTAAAATTTGTTAAATTTATTGCTTGTCGTTTTTACTCTCTCTGTTATGATTATCTCATCGCTCATTTTTTATCTATATTGAAGTGGGGATCATCATTATGTCTTTCTTAACTGAATACCAAACACACCTTTTTGAACGAGCTGCACAAGGTATTGTGCCACTGCCATTAAATTCAGCGCAAACAGCAGAGCTTATTGAATTACTTAAAGAACCTGCTGATGCAGATAAAGCATTACTCTTGCACCTCTTTGAAAATCGAATACCAGCAGGGGTTGATGAAGCAGCCTATGTTAAAGCCAGCTTTTTAGCAGCCTTAGTAAAAGGGCAAGCAGTTTCGCCGCTCATTTCCCCACAACAAGCCGTCAGCTTGCTAGGCACAATGCAAGGGGGGTACAACATTGAACCGCTTGTTGAAGCACTTGATGATCCAAACCTTGCTCCTATTGCTGTCAAAGCACTCTCTCATACGCTCTTAGTATTTGACAGTTTTCATGATGTGGCAGAAAAAGCGAAGCAAGGAAACCGCTTTGCTAAAGAAGTATTAACCTCTTGGGCCAATGCCGATTGGTTTTTATCTCGTCCAAAATTAGCCGAAAAACTCACACTGACCGTGTTTAAAGTGACAGGAGAAACCAATACAGATGATCTTTCGCCTGCACAAGATGCTTGGTCACGCCCAGATATTCCATTGCACGCACTGGCTATGCTTAAAAATGAACGGGAGGGTATTGAACCTGACCAAGCTGGTGTAGTTGGCCCAATGAAACAGATTGAAGCCCTTAAACAAAAAGGTTTTCCACTTGTTTATGTTGGCGATGTTGTAGGAACAGGTTCTTCACGTAAATCGGCTACAAATTCGGTCTTATGGCTTATGGGAAATGACATTCCTTACATTCCTAATAAAAGGGCTGGCGGTGTGGTATTAGGCGGTAAGATTGCCCCTATTTTTTTCAATACGATGGAAGATGCAGGCTCATTACCCATTGAAGTGGATGTAAGCCAATTAAATATGGGCGATGTAATCGACCTCTATCCCTATGAGTGCAAAATTTGTAAGCATGGCAGTGACGAAGTATTAGCCCAGTTTAGTCTTAAAACGAATGTGCTTCTTGATGAAGTTCGTGCAGGCGGACGTATTCCATTGATTATTGGTCGAGGTTTGACACATAAAGCACGCATGGCACTAGGATTGCCAGAAAGTGAAGTGTTTGTTAAACCTCAAATACAGGCTAAAACAACAGTCGGCTACACACTTGCACAAAAAATGGTTGGGCGAGCTTGTGGCGTGGAGGGCATACGCCCAGGGCAGTATTGCGAACCTCGAATGACAAGTGTTGGCTCACAGGATACCACAGGTCCAATGACCCGTGATGAGCTTAAAGATCTCGCTTGTTTAGGTTTCTCAGCTGATTTAGTGATGCAATCATTTTGCCACACGGCCGCGTACCCTAAACCTGTAGATGTTGTGACACATCATACCTTACCTGATTTCATTATGAACCGAGGCGGTATTTCACTACGTCCAGGTGATGGTGTTATTCACTCTTGGCTTAATCGAATGCTATTGCCCGACACCGTAGGTACAGGTGGCGACTCACATACACGTTTTCCGATTGGCATCTCATTTCCTGCAGGTTCAGGCTTAGTTGCCTTTGCGGCTGCAACAGGAGTAATGCCATTAGATATGCCAGAGTCTGTTTTAGTCCGTTTTAAAGGCGAATTGCAACCAGGCATTACCTTACGAGATCTCGTACATGCAATTCCCTATTATGCTATTAAACAAGGGCTATTGACGGTAGAAAAAGCGGGTAAGAAAAATATCTTCTCAGGTCGCATTTTAGAAATTGAGGGATTAGAGCACCTTAAAGTTGAACAGGCTTTTGAACTTTCAGATGCCTCAGCCGAACGTTCTGCTGCTGCTTGTACCATCAAATTAAATCAAGAACCGATCATCGAATATCTTCAGTCTAATATCATCTTACTAAAATACATGATTGCTGAGGGTTACGGCGACAAACGAACCCTTGAACGCAGAATTAAAGCCATGGAAGAGTGGCTGGCTGTCCCACAATTATTAGAAGCAGACAGTGATGCTGAATATGCCGCTATCATTGAAATTGATTTAAATGACATCAAAGAGCCTATTCTTTGTGCCCCAAATGACCCTGATGATGCTAGAACACTTTCCGAAGTGCAAGGTCAACAAGTCGATGAAGTCTTTATTGGCTCTTGTATGACGAACATAGGTCATTTCCGTGCCGCAGGTAAATTGCTTAACCAGCATCAAGGCATGATCCCAACACGTTTATGGATTGCTCCACCAACTAAAATGGATGCAACACTACTTAGTGAAGAGGGCTATTACAGCATTTATGGCAAAAGTGGAGCAAGAATTGAAATACCAGGTTGTTCACTTTGTATGGGAAATCAAGCTCGTGTAGCCGACGGCTCAACCGTTGTTTCAACCTCTACACGCAATTTCCCAAATCGCATGGGTAAAGGCTCTTTTGTCTATCTTGCTTCTGCAGAGCTTGCGGCAGTCTGTGCATTACTAGGACGCATTCCTACATGGAAAGAGTATTTAGATTATGTACAACGCCTAGAGGCAGATAAAACGGATACATACCGCTACATGAATTTTGACCAAATTCAACGTTATACCCAAAAAGCGGATAACCTCATTTTTCAAACAGCGGTTTGATTTTGCATAAAATTTACGATAACAGGGAGGACAAAATGCCTAAACTACACCCGACTTTAACTGCAGAACTTCACCTTAACGATGGGCGTAAAATTCCATTGCCCGTTTATCAGAGTAACTTAGGTTTTGATGCAATTGGCGTTGAGGCATTACAAAAGCACCAACTCTTTACCTACGATCAAGGGCTAACCTCTACCGCACTATGCCAATCCAGTATCACCTACATTGACGGCGAACAAGGTGTCTTATTGCACCGTGGCTATCCGATTGACGAGCTTGCTTTAAATAAAACCTATCTTGATATCGCCTATCTTCTTCTAAATGGCGAACTGCCTACAGAAGAAGAATTGGCTGAGTTCAAAAAAGAGATCTGTTCACATTACATGGTAAATGAACAATTTACCCGCTTGTTTCAAGGTTTCCGCCGAGATTCGCACCCAATGGCGGTTATGTGTGCAGCAAGTAGTGCTTTAGCCGCATTCTACAATGACATGCTAGACAGTGATGATGAAGCACATCGAGAAAAAACCGCCATTCGCCTCTTAGCCAAAATGCCAACCCTTGCAGCCATGTGTTACAAATACAACATCGGCCGCCCATTTATGTATCCGCAGTATCACTTATCCTACGCAGGCAACTTCCTACACATGATGTTTGCAACACCTTGTGAACCTTATGTGGTTAACCCTGTACTAGAACGAGCCATGGATCGCATCTTCACACTTCACGCAGACCACGAACAAAACGCTTCAACATCAACAGTAAGAGGCGTTGCTTCCTCTGGTCCAAACCCATTTGCTTGTATTGCGGCAGGGATTGCATCACTGTGGGGGCCAGCTCATGGCGGAGCAAACGAAGCTTGTATCAAAATGCTACAGGAGATCGGCACGGTTGACCGTATTCCTGAATTTATCGCAAGAGCCAAAGACAAAAATGATCCATTTCGTCTAATGGGATTTGGTCACCGAGTATATAAAAACTACGATCCAAGGGCAAAAGTTATGCGGGAAACCTGCCACGAAGTCCTTGCAGAATTAGGAATAACAACACCATTACTTGAAGTTGCAATGGAACTAGAACGCATTGCCTTAAGCGATCCTTATTTCATTGAACGCAAACTTTATCCTAATGTTGATTTCTACTCAGGTATTATTTTACAAGCCATAGGCATTCCAACTTCCATGTTTACTGTTATTTTTGCCTTAGGCAGAACAGTCGGGTGGATTGCAAATTGGAAAGAAATGTGCGAAGAGAGCCTCAAAATTGTCCGTCCAAGACAAATTTATACGGGGTATCAAGAAAGACATATTAAATAATAAAACGTTGAGATAAATAGTTGCTAAGATCGTATTGGTTCTTAGCAACTATTTTTGATTCTATATGTAGAAAGGAAATTACCCTAAAATTTTATTGAGTTCATCGCTTATAGATTCTACAGATTGAGTACCATCTAAACGGTAATATTGAGTATTTCCTGCTTCAGCTTCCGTAGTATAGTACGCTATCAATGGTTTAGTCTGTTTATGATAAATCGTTAAACGTTCTAGTACAGTTTCTGGTTTATCATCCTGACGAATAATTAGGTCTTCGCCAGTTATATCATCTTTACCTTCTACTTTCGGTGGATTATATACAACATGATATGTGCGACCAGATGGCTGATGAACTCGACGTCCACTCATACGCTCAACGATTACTTCATCTGCCACATCAAACTCTAATACAAAGTCGATTTTTACACCAGCTTCTTTTAGTGCATCTGCTTGTGGAATAGTGCGAGGAAAACCGTCTAGCAGGAAACCATTTGCACAATCTGGTTGAGAAATTCGGTCTTTAACTAAGGCAACGGTTAATTCATCTGGAACTAATTTTCCCTCGTCCATTAATGCTTTGATTTGTTTACCTAACTCTGTTCCTTCCTTAATGGCAGCTCGGAACATATCCCCTGTTGAAATTTGTGGAATACCAAATTTCTTCATCATAAATAGGGCTTGTGTACCTTTGCCTGCACCAGGTGCTCCTAATAAGATAATTTTCATAGTAAGACCTCTTAAAATAAAAATAGTGGAGTAGATTAGTAACCCTATTGATTACTGCTTGAGTTGTGAATTTTATTATGTAAATGCTCACTTGTTAAGTCAGTTTAAATTAAAGCGAGCTAAAAAATACCACTAAAATCAAAAGCGGTATCACATATTTAACATAGTTAAACCACAAATTCGTTAATGTTTTCCCTGCCCCTAATTCTTCCTTCGCTTCATCTTTTAAGACAAAACCAACGAAAATTGCACTGCCAAGAGCGGTGAGAATAAATAAAATGTTACCGCTGATATAGTCAAAGGCATCAAAAATACTTTTGCCCATAATGGTGACATCTTTCCAGACATTATCGCCTAGTACAGATGGAATATTTCCAAAAATGAAAATCAGGGTAAGTGTCCAGAAAATCGCTGCTTTACGGCTCATTTTGGTTTTTTCTTGTAAAGCGGTGATGATCACTTCATAGATGGTTAATGAGGTCGTCAATGCTGCGACCACTAATAATCCAAAGAAAATAATAGCAAAGATCGTACCGCTCCACATATTAGAGAAGACAATTGGTAGGCTTTGGAAGACGAGAGCTGAGCCTGAATTTGGGGCAATGCCAAAGCTAAAGAGTGATGGGAAGATCATAAATCCTGCTATGACTGCAATCACGGTATTTAATACCCCTGTGATTGTCGCGGTTCTCACTAGATTTTCTTTTTTATCTAAGTAGCTAGAAAGGGTAATTAATACACCGAAACCTAAGCTAAGTGCAAAGAAGACTTGCCCTAATACAAAGACAAACAATTGCGGTGTAATTTTTGAGAAATCAGGCATTAAATAGAATTTAATCCCTTCCGCTGCCCCTGGTAAAGTGACATTACGGATCACCATAATAATCAAGAAGATAAAGAGTATCGGCATCAGATATTTAACTGAACGCTCAATACCATCAACAATGCCTTTGACTAAGATGAAGTAGTTTACTAAGACAAACAAGCCAGTATAAGCCAAAATGGTAACTGGGCTGTTAAAAATACTCTCTTTAAAATAAGTAGATGTAGTTTCTACGGTAACAGGTGATGATAGATCTAAACCGCCCGTTACAAGACTGCCGATATAGTTTAATACCCAACCACCAAGCACCATATAGTAAGCAAGGATACCAAAAGATCCTAATAATCCCATATAGCCCAAGATTTTCCACGCAGGGTGAATAGCCTTACCATTCGCTTTTCCCGTAAAGGCATCAATGGCATTTACTCGCATACGGCGACCAATCACATTTTCAACCAAGATCATCGGAATACCGATCACGATCATTGCGATACAAAATAGCGCGACATAAGCTCCACCACCATTTTCACCGACTAAATAAGGGAAACGCCACGTTGCACCAAAACCAACGGTTGCACCTGCTACGGTCATAATATATGCCAATCGATTTGACCACGATTGGCGTTCTTGGGGTTGTGTATTCATATTTTTTCCTACTGCATACAAAAGGAAGTTAAGAGAACAGAGCAAAAAGTTCATCGACTTTAATTCGAGAATCAATGGATTGACCGATGTGACGCTGAACTTTCAGTTTTTTGATTTTTGCTCCACGGTAGATTTGCCGAGTAAACTCGGTATCGTGATTTGAAATTAAGACAGGGATTTTCGCCTGTTGAGCTTGTTTTGCTCTGTCTGCTAAAGCAATTTGTTGCTCAAGGGAAAAACCGCCCCCAGCATAATGGGTAAAATTCGTTTCTTGCTTCAACGGGGCATAAGGCGGATCGCAATAGACCGCATAATCATCAGGATTATCTAATAGATATTGAAAGACTTGATGAAAATCGGCACAGATAAATACCGCTTTCTGAGCTTTTTCCGCAAAAAAGCGTAACTCTTTTTCAGGGAAATAATAGGTTTTATAATCGCCAAATGGCACGTTGAACTCATTTTTTTGGTTATAGCGACATAAACCATTAAAACCAAAACGGTTGAGATAAAGAAACAGTGCTGAACGACGTAGCAGATCTTGGCAAGCATTAAATTCCTTACGTCGCTCATAATAAAATTTTGCCGTATTTGCTTGTGGATCATTAAACAAGGCTTGCGATTGCTGGATATAGCTTTCCACATCAGCTTTAATCACATTAAAGAGATTAATCAGATCAGGGTTAATGTCAGCAAGAATATAGCGTTCAAAATGTGTATTAAGAAAAACTGAGCCAGCCCCAACAAAAGGCTCAACTAGGCAAGCCTTTTGGGGTAGGTGCCGATTAATTTCATCGGTCAGGCGAAATTTCCCACCTGCCCATTTTAAAAAGGCTCGCTGTTTCATTGTTAAAACTTAGGATTGAGTAAATCGACGGATAGCATCTAACACTTGAGTTTCGGTTGCTTGAGCGGTGACATAAGCTGTGCCAAGTGATTTTAATAAAATCAGACGCAACTGACCGCTTAGTACTTTTTTATCTCGCCACATATAAGGCAGATATTCTTCAGGCATCATTCCATCTGGTGAAATGGTTGGCAAGGTTGCACGAGCAATCAATTTTTCTAAACGAGCCACATCTTGTTCCGTAAGATCGCCTAGAATATGGGACAAGGCAGCTGCTTCAAGCATACCGACTGCAACCGCTTCCCCGTGTAACCAGTTACCGTAGCCAAGATGTGCTTCAATCGCGTGTCCAAAGGTGTGACCTAAATTTAACAAAGCACGGTCGCCTTTTTCTGTTTCATCACGAGCCACCACATCGGCTTTCAGTTGGCAACAACGTTGAATACAATACTCTAATGCAGACTGTTCAAGGGCAACGAGATCGTCAATATGCTGTTCAAGCCATTCAAAAAATTGAATATCAAAAATTGCACCATATTTGATCACTTCCGCTAAGCCTGCACTCACTTCACGTTTAGGCAAGGTTTTTAAGGTATTTGTATCAACAATGACTGAAATCGGCTGATAAAACGCTCCAATCATATTTTTGCCAAGCGGGTGGTTTACCGCCGTTTTTCCCCCAACGGAAGAGTCCACTTGAGCTAATAAGGTGGTTGGAATTTGAATAAAACGGATACCACGTTGATAAGACGCAGCAGCATAGCCAGCCACATCGCCAATTACACCACCACCTAACGCAATTAATACCGAATCACGATTGTGATTTTTTTCAAGTAATGCGGTAAAAATAAGATTGAGTGAGTCAAGGTTTTTATATTGCTCTCCATCGGGAATTAAAACCGAATCAACTTTACAACCGATAGCTGTTAGCGTTTGTTCTACTGTTGCAAGATAATGGGAAGCAACCGTTGGATTAGAGACGATCATCACCTTATCCCCTGATTTTAACGGGTGATAACTCATCGGATCCGTTAATAACCCTGCCCCTATTGCGATAGGATAGCGACGTTCTTTTAATTCCACATTAACTTGCAACATATAGACTTCCCTGATTACTGTAAATTATCAATCATATCAATGATTTGCGTTGCGACTACTTTTGCACTTTGTTCATCAGTTTGCAAAATAATGTCCGCAATTTCTTCGTAAAGCGGATTACGAATTTTCGCCAATTCAACTAACGTTTGATATGGATCTTCCGTTTGCAATAACGGACGTTTTTTATCACGTTGAGTACGCTCAAACTGTTTATCCACCGTAGTTTCAAGATAAACCACAATACCACGAGCTGAAAGCACATTGCGGTTATCTTTAGACAACACCGAACCACCGCCCGTCGAAAGCACAAGACCTTGAGATTGTGTCAACTCATTAATGATACGCTCTTCACGTTTACGGAACCCCGTTTCGCCTTCAATATCGAAGATCCAATCAATATCTGCCCCAGCACGCTCTTCAATCACAGCGTCTGAGTCTAAAAAATCCATATTTAACATTTGTGCTAATTGACGACCAATCGTGCTTTTACCTGCACCCATAGGGCCAATTAGAAAGATATTACGTTTTTCTGCCATTATTTGTTCTATAAATAAAAATAGAGTGAAAAATTGATTTGTGAATTTTTAGAAAAAACAGACCGCTTGCACATACAAGCGGTCTGTTTTATGTTGAATTTTGTAAAAGTGATTAAAATTAAAACACTTATCTTATAAATTTACCACAAATCGCCCAAAATAAAGATGGGCGATATTATCTCAATAAATCGCCCTACTTTTCAACTGGAACAAAGAGAATTATCGAATTTTAGAATAATTCTTTACTGATTTTTTCAGTTCCTTCAGGATTTGTACCTAGAGGTTGTTCAAGTGCCTTCTCTACAATATAACGTTTCTTAGGTTCAGTTCCTTTAATGAAATATTCGCTCATATTTCCCCCTAATAGACCGCTTGTAGGCTCAATTTGTAATTCTATGATATTAGGTGGCAACTGTTCTTTTCGCTCTTCTTTATCCGAAAGAGCCACTTTCATATACTTAATCCACGCTGGCAACGCTGTTTGAGCGCCAGCCTCACCACGTCCCAATTCACGTTTATTATCATCAAAACCAACATAAACTGTCGTCACGAGGTTTGAGCCAAAGCCTGCGTACCAAGCGATCTTGGCGTTATTTGTAGTCCCTGTTTTTCCACCAATATCACTGCGTTTGATCTCATTTGCCACACGCCAGCTTGTTCCTTTCCAGCCTTGACTAGCTTCACCTGTAATAGCTGTTTTCAATGCACTTCGCATTAAGAATGCAATTTCCCCACTGATAACCCTTGGGGCATAATGCACTTCTCGATTAACAGCTATGGCATCTGCCATCAAGCTTGGGGCATTTTGTTTGGTTTTAGTGGCAATATCCAGTTCAGGAATAACATCACTTTCATCATCTTTAGGAATTACAGTTTCTTCTGTAGTTTCCTTTACTTTGACAAAATCAAAATAGGTTGGCTCTGGATAAATGACTGGCTTATCATCACACTCTAAACAGGCAATTGCAGGGTTTGCTTTAAAGAGTTCATTGCCTGTACTATCTAAAATACGACCAATGATATAAGGTTCAATCAAATAGCCACCATTATCAAACACAGCATATCCCCTAGCCATTTCTAACGGCGTGAAGGACGCTGCCCCTAATGCCAATGCTTCTGTCGCTTGATATTGATCTTTTTGGAAGCCAAAGCGTTGTAAGTAATCCGCTACATACTCTACGCCAGCCATCTGAACTGTACGCACCATCATCACATTTTTCGACTTACCCAAGCCTACTCGCAAACGTAACGGACCTTCATACACATTCGGTGAATTTTTCGGTGTCCACGGTTTTTGTCCTGCTTTTGTAATAGTAATAGGCGTGTCGCTTAGAGTGGTTGAAAGGCTCAATCCTTTATTTAATGCTGCAGCATAGATAAAAGGTTTAATCGAAGAACCTACTTGCACTAAAGATTGTGTTGCACGGTTAAAACGGCTTTGTTCAAAACTGAAACCGCCCACAATCGCTTCTATCGCCCCATTATCACTATTTAGTGAAACCAGTGCAGAGTTTACATCTGGAATTTGCCCTAATTCCCATTCACCCTTACTATTTTGATGCACCCAAATTTGTTCACCAACATTGATCACGTCTTTTACTTGAGTAGGTGCTTTACCTTGGGCGGAGTCATTGATAAATTTTCTTGCCCAACGCATTCCAGACATTTTAAGCTCAACACGCTCCCCTGTTGGCAACATCACATTCGCTTTATCTTTTGAAATTGCCAATACTGCCGCACTCGTAAATGGCTCAGAGCTTGGCAATTTGCTTAGGTGATCGATGATCTTTTCTTCGTCCCACGCTTTCTCTTTAGGGTTCCACAGTTTCTCAGCTCCACGCCAGCCGTGACGGCGGTCGTAGTCAATCAAGTTATTGCGTAGTGCATCTTGTGCTTCTTTTTGGTCAGCTGATAACACTGTTGCAAACACTTGGAAACCTTTGGTGTAAGCGACTTCTTCACCATAACGTTTTACCATTTCTTGACGGATCATTTCTGTCACATAGTCGGCGCGAAATTCTAACGCAGCACCGTAATATTTGGCTTTAATCGGTTCTGCTTTAGCCTGTTCATACTGAGCTTTGGTGATTTTTCCGACTTCTAACATACGCCCAAGCACTACATTACGGCGTGCTTCTGCTCGTTTAAGCGAGAAAAGAGGGTTCATCGTGGAAGGGGCTTTTGGTAGCCCTGCAATGATCGCCATTTCCGATAAGGTTAATTCTTCTAGCTTTTTACCAAAATAGGTTTTAGCCGCAGCCACCACCCCATAAGAGCGATACCCCAAGTAAATTTTATTAAGATATAACTCTAAAATCTCATTCTTAGACAGATTTTCTTCAATTTCTAACGCCAAAATTACTTCTTTTAATTTACGCTCAAGTTTGCGTTCTGGCGAAAGGAAAAAGTTGCGTGCTAACTGTTGCGTAATGGTACTCGCCCCTTGCGTATCCCCTTGGCTTGAACGCCAAACGGCACGCATAATGCCTTTAGGATCGATCCCCTTATGTTCATAAAAACGGGTATCTTCTGTCGCAATAATCGCATCAATTAAGGTTTGCGGAATATCGGCAAGTTTCACAGGAATACGGCGTTGCTCCCCGACTTCCCCAATGAGTTTACCGTCAGCGGTAAAAATCTGCATAGGTTGTTGAAGTTCAACGGTTTTTAGGCTTGCTACATCAGGTAAATCTTCTTTTAAATGAACATAAAGAAAACCTACAGCAACTAGACCCACAATTATTAGTGTAAGTAAAGCACTAAATATGATTTTTACGATCTTCATCGAAAAATTCTCTTTTGCTAAATGACGAAAGGATAATTCTAGGTCAAGATAACCTAAATCCGAAAACTGCCCCCTGCTTATACATCAGTGGGGTAGAAACGAGTAATTATAGTTTTAATTGACCTCATAATCTATTTTTTATTCGAGGGAAATATGGGTAAATTCTTTCAATTTCGTACAACACCGCAACTCAAACCTATTCAAGTTGGCTTTTTCTGGCAAGAAAATACCGCTTGTATCGTCTATTTTGAGCAAGAACAACCTCACACCTTTTACTTTTCAAACAAAGTAGAAGCGGATAGTTTCCTACAACAATTTCCCTTTAACTATCAGCTTATTCAAGGCATTTCTCATCAGCATATTTGGCGAAAAACCTTGATACTGCCAGAGCTACATTCCCATTTAAAACAAGCTGAGCAAATCATTCGTGTACTCAAACAGAGCCTACCTTTAGCTTTATCTGAAGTAAACATTGATTACCACATTACCCCTTTAGCCGAAAGCCACCTTTGCCAGCTTAATCTATATGCTCTAAGAAAAAGCAACAGCTTTGACCCAACGGCTATTTTAGATTGCGAACTCTACTGCCTACTACGAGCGGTAGGATTTCTGACAAAAATAACGGAAACGCAAATTCTTGAACACAGTTTCCACATTCAAGACAAATTTATTCACTTTCAAAATCAACGAATTATCGTCGAAAAGCAGAATAATAGCACCAAACCAATCATTGAAGTGGACGGCTTGCCCCAAGCTCAACACTTTCCCCATTTTTATCCTTATCTCATTGCATTAGGAGCGAGCTTATGGAATGGCAAGGCATCAATCTAAATGGCTACCGCCAACAGCAATGGTTGAAACAGTCGCAAAAAAACCTCAAGCATCTCACCGCTTGTCTTGTGGTTAGCACACTACTGGCGTTACTTATCAGTTGGCAAAATCAACAGCAACAACATCAATTTCACACTTTGGCTCAACAGCGACAACAAAGCCAAGAGCAACAAACCGCATTAAGCCAGCAGATTGAACAACTGACTTTGCAATCACAAAATAAAAGCACACAAAGCCTAGAAAATAGGCAGATTACCGCATTTTTGAATTATCTGTTAGGCATTCAATTATCAGGAATTATTGAGATAGCCCAACTATACCAAGCAGAAAATACCGTCTTTAAACTCAAAGGCAAAGTGTCTAGCCCTACTCAATTTAGCGAGCTTGAACAACAATTAAAAGCAATGAATTACATTTATCAAATAGAACAATTTGAAACGCGTGAAAAAAGCGAGATTGAATTTAGCCTACATATTGATTTAAAGGAAAAAGAATGAAATTGTCCTTAGCCAAGTATTATTTAATGCCAGAACATCCATTATATCGTGGCTTATATTATTTAAACCAAAATAAAGGATTTATTCTATCGGGAATATTTTTATTGATTGTGGCATTTCCAGTAGGAAATTATTTTTATCTTAATCAGAAAATAGAACAACAACAAAAACAGCTCACTGAAGTTAAACAGATTATTGAGCATAAACAGCAACAATTAAAATTATTACAACAACGCTATCAACTTGCTCAAGATAAAAGTGAATTATTAACCAAAATAAATCAACAAATTCAGCTGATTTTAGATAAAAATAGCGTAGAAATTGACAGTATTCAATGGAATATGGAAGAAAGAAAAATCTATTTATTAATTAGCCAATCTACACAAAAGATATTTAATGTGATTGCTGAGCTTAATCAATTAACAACAGTTAAATTTCAGGAAATTCATTTAACTAAAAAAACAAAACAGAAATATATTCAACTCAATGCCACTTTACTTTTTCAAGCTGACACAGGAGAACCGTAATGCGATTATGCTTTTTCTATTTTGTCTTTCTAAGTGCTGTTACTATGGCAGATCCTTTTTATGCCAAGGAAAATGCCCAAGATCAGCCACAAACGGCAAAAGATCAAAACAAAACGACCGCTTGTACGCCAACAGAGAAGGTGAACGAAATTCACCTCACCACAGATTTTGATAAATTACAGCTTATCGGCATTATTCAGATCGACGATAAAATCCGAGCGATTTTTATAGATGATAAAAAACAGCTTATAGATTTATACCCTGACGACTATTTAAGCCATTCCTTTATTCAAATTAAAGAAATTAATTTTAAATCTGTTAGTTATATTAATTGGCAAAAAACAGAAAATTGCCAATCCCCTAAATTGTTTACTTCAAAATTTTAGGAGTATATTATGCGTTATTTATTCCTGCTATTCTTTGCTACTTTTCCTGTATTAGCAAACCAACAAATTTCACTTTCGATAAGAAATGCCCCAACGGCAGAGATTATTAGTTATTTGGCGGAGGAAACTGGAAAGAATATTACAATTTCGGATGAAATTAAAGATACAAAAAATTTCAGAGTAGAAAAAAGCCATTTTGATGAGATATTAAATAGTTTAATCAAAACACATCAATTAAATTTAAAAAAAGAAAATGGCATTTACTATATTCATCAAGCCCAAGAACATAAACAACATACTACGGCACAATTAGTTAATGCTCTGCCTAAATTAATCACCAAAACAATCAAGTTACACTATTCCAAAGCCTCTGAAGTAATAGAGTCTTTGACAAAAGGGCAAGGCAACTTGCTATCAGAGAATGGTTATCTTCATTTTGATGATCGCAGTAATAGTATTATCGTCAAAGACAGTGCCGCCTCAGTTAAAAACTTTACTCAACTTATCGAAAGCCTAGATAAACCAACGGAACAAATTGCAATTGAAGCCCGAATTGTCACGATCAGCAGTGAACATTTACAACAACTTGGCGTGCGTTGGGGCTTATTTTCCCCTAACGAAAATCACTACAAATTGGCAGGAAACTTAGAGGGCAACGGATTAACTACCAACAACTTAAACGTAAATTTTCCAGTAAATCCGTCCGCTTCCGTTGCCTTACAAATTGCCGCTATCAACAGCCGTGTACTTCATTTAGAACTCACCGCATTAGAGAGCGAAAATAACATTGAGATCATTGCAAGCCCTCGCTTACTCACAACAGATAAAAAACCAGCGAGTATCAAACAAGGTACAGAGATTCCTTATGCAATGTACAGTAAGAAAAAGGAAATCACCGATATTGAATTTCGTGAAGCGGTTTTGGGGCTAGAAGTCACGCCACATATTTCTAAACAAAATCAGATTTTGTTAGATCTTGCCATTAGCCAAAATTCGCCAAATAACCAGATGAACAATATGATGGCAACGATTGATAAACAAGAAATTAATACACAAGTCCTTGCTAAACACGGCGAAACCATCGTATTAGGCGGTATTTTTCAACATCTGATCGCCAAAGGCGAAGATAAAGTCCCGCTGTTAGGCAGTATCCCCGTGATTAAACGCTTATTTAGCCAAAACCGAGATAAAATCTCTAAACGGGAGCTGGTTATTTTTGTTACGCCTTATATTGTAAAATCTGAAAAAATGGGAGCGGAAAAGCAGAAATAACTTCACCTTTATTTTGCGGGAAAAGGCTACAATGTGTTAGAATTGCCGACTATTTTTATTTCGATAAATTGAGGTTTTATGAAAGTTTCTCCCCGTCGTCGTGCGAGAGAATGTGCGGTGCAAGCACTTTATTCTTGGTACATTTCGCAAAATAGTATTGAACAAGTTGAATTAGCCTTTGTGACCGATCAAGATATGCAAGGCGTAGATATGCCTTATTTCCGTAAATTGTTACGCGGTACGGTAGAAAATGTAGATGTTATTGATGATATTCTTCGTCCATATTTAGATCGTGCAGATAATGAATTAGATCCGATTGAACGTACTATCTTACGTTTAGCCAGTTATGAACTAAAATTTGAATTAGATGTGCCTTACAAAGTGGCAATTAATGAAGCGATTGAAGTGGCAAAAGTATTCGGTTCTGACGATAGCCACAAATATGTCAATGGCGTATTAGATAAATTAGCCCCTGCGTTGAACCGCAAATAAGGATTACAATGGGCGAGTTTGATTTGATAAAGCACTATTTTAGTCGTGACAAGCGGTTAGATCGCCACGATATTTTACTTTCCGTGGGCGATGATTGTGCGGTGACAGAAATTCCAACGGATCATCAGCTCGCCATTACCACAGACACCTTAGTGCTTGGTACACATTTTCTTCCTACGATTTCCCCTGCTGATTTAGCTTATAAGTCCGTTGCGGTTAATCTGAGCGATCTCGCAGCAATGGGGGCAAAACCCGCTTGGGTTTCCTTGGCATTAACCTTATCCGACGTTGATCATCAATGGCTTGATAGCTTTAGCCAATCACTTTTTGCTATTTTAGCCGAGCATCAAACCGCTTTAATCGGCGGTGATACCACCAAAGGTCACTTGGCGATCACCTTGACCGCACAAGGCTTTCTGCCTAAAGGCAAAGGATTATTCCGCCATAAAGCACAGGTGGGGGATCTTATCTATGTTTCAGGGCATTTAGGCGATAGCTCGGCAGGGTTAGCCCTGTTGCTCAATCCGCCAGCCACATTGACCGACGCTCAACACTACTTAATTCAACGCCATTTACGCCCAACACCTAGAGTGACATTAGGACAGTGTTTGCTCAACTATGCACAATGTGCGATTGATATTTCCGATGGATTGTTAGCAGATTTAGGGCATATTTTAGAACGAAGTGGTTGCGGTGCGGAAATTAATGTGGATAAGTTACCGCTTTCAGCACCACTGTTACAAACTTATTCACAAGAACAGGCAGAACAATTTGCTTTAACGGGTGGGGAAGATTATGAACTCTGTTTTACCGTATCGGAAGACAATCGTTCTGCAATGGAACAAGCCGTTGCAGATTTAGGCATTTCTTGCCATTGTATCGGTAAAATCACCGAAACAAGCGGTCGTTTAACCTTACTAAAACACGGCACTGTTTATCCACAGCCTAATCAAGTTGGCTTTGATCATTTTAATTAACAATGAAGATAAATTTAAAAAATCCTATTCATTTTCTCGCATTCGGCTTTGGTTCAGGGCTAATCAAACCTGCCCCTGGTACTTGGGGAACTTTGGCTGGTTTAGGGGGGGCGATCTTGTTGTGGCACATCACAGAAAGCACGCTCTTTTTTGTGTTACTGAGCTTGATCACTTTTGTTGCTGGGTGCTACATCTGCGACAAAACCAGTCACGATCTTGGCGTACACGATGATGGGCGGATCGTCTGGGACGAGATCGTTGCGGTGTTTGTGATCTTCGGTTTTCTGCCTGAACACAACTGGCTCTATTATCTGCTGACCTTTGTCACTTTCCGCTTGTTTGATATTCTCAAACCCTACCCTATCCGCTATTTTGATGAACATCTGCAAGGCGGATTAGGCATTATGTTTGATGATATTTTAGCGGCAATCTACTCGATTATTACTCTCTATTTGATCTCTTGGTGCATTTAAAATGTGGACAATTTTTTTCGTACAATTACTGGGCTTAATTAGCCCTGGTCCTGATTTTTTCTATGTCAGCCGTAAAGCAATGGCAGATACTCGCCGAAATGCGATTTTAGGTGCTATCGGTATCTCTATCGGTGTTGCATTTTGGGCATTGCTCACTTTGTTTGGCTTGGCATTTCTCAATAAACATTTCCCTTCATTTCAATTTGTGCTGATGATTTGTGGCGGAAGCTATCTTGCTTATAGCGGCATTCAAATGGTGCAAATCACGAAAAATGCGGAAATTGGCTCGGCAACATCGACATCACAAGCAACTTCAACCGTTAAAGAAATTCTAAAAGGATTAATGATTAACCTTGCCAACCCTAAAATTGTGGTGTTTTTCAGCAGTGTTTTAGCTGGTTATGTTGCTAATCTCTCGGCATTAGCGGACTTACTTGCGGTACTTGCCATTTTAGTGGGCAGTGCAGTGGTTTATTTCTGGCTTGTCGCTTTGCTATTTTCTCGACCAGCTATTCGCCATTTTTATGCCAAATATAACCGCTATCTAGATAATTTTGCTGGGGCAGTGTTTATTTTATTTGGGGGGAAATTGGTGTATGAGGGGGTATTTAGCCTATGGATATTCTCCTAAATTTGTAAGGTAGACAAAGGCATCAACAGATATGTCCCATAAAAATGTTGTAAATAAGATATAATGTATCAATGTGTTAGTTATTCACTGAACTATATGAGGATTTGCCGTTTAGTATTCTTATACATAGTGGAAATTTCCCTAAGTATAAAACTTCATAGCACGCTAGGTAAAATTAATTACATTAATACTTAATTCCTACTTGAAAAGTCAGGAATAAAGCACTATCTTGTGCACGTCTTAACGCTTTAGATGTTATAGAAGCGTTTCTTTTTTATTTTAGTTAAGGAAAAATTATGAGTACAGTAATTCATACAACTGACGCATCTTTTGAACAAGATGTATTAAAATCGGATGTCCCAGTATTATTAGATTTTTGGGCTCCTTGGTGTGGTCCTTGCCGAGCAATTGGTCCAGTATTAGATGATTTAGCCATAAATCTTGGAAATAAGGCTCGTATTGTGAAGATGAATGTTGATGAAAATCAGCAGATTCCAGCAGAATTTGGTGTTCGTAGTATTCCATTTTTATTGATTTTTAAAAATGGAGAAGTCGTAGCTCAACAAGTAGGGGCTCAAAATTTGCCAGCATTTTTAGAACATCTATCTTAGTTTCTATATTAAAAACTCCTATATTTTAGAGTCTTCCTGAGTATAGCTATTAACATCTCACGGTTAGATTGCTCTAACCGTGAGATTAATAGCAGACATTAAAAAATCAAATCATTACTGTATAAGAGGGATAATTAATTTTCCTCAATAAGGTTGCAGTTTCTTTAATGTCCTATGCGATATTTACTGGTGTAATAGACAAATTTGTTGCTAAAAAGTGGCTTAAAGCCCTATACTACAAGGCTTTAAGCCTCTTTTTGAAATATGAACAAAAAACTGCCCATTTTGCCAAAGTCTGAAAATAAAGAAATGTGGTACATCAAATAATATTCAACGATATTTTTGTCATAAATGCCATAAAACCTTTATCTTAAAAACTAAATTAGACCCAATTAAGATTTGGACTGATTACACATCTGGAAAACAAACCTATCAACAACTTGCCGTTAAATATCATTGTTTAGTCAGAACTATTCAAAGATATATTGATAAAGTCCCTAAAACAGCTTTAAAACCGCCTTTAAATCGATACCTGAATATCATTATGGATACAACGTTTTTCTGTCGTTATTTTGGCGTATTAGTGTTAATGGATACGCTTTCAAATAATGTCATTTCCCATTATTTTGTGCGAACCGAAAAATATATTTACTACAAACTTGCCCTGAATAGGTTAAGAGAAAAAGGCTATATAATTCAATCGATTACCTGTGATGGTAGACGTGGTTTGATGAAAGATTTATTTAATACGCCAGTACAGATGCGTCAATTTCATATGGTGGCAATTGTGATGCGGAAATTAAGAAAAAAAACATCAATCACAAGCGGGTAAAGAATTAAAAATAATTGCAAAAACACTCACAAAAAGCTCAAAAAATGAATTTTATCGGCGATTACACTCTTGGTTCATAAAACACCAAGCATTTTTAAAAGAAAGGAGTGATAAAGCGAATGAAAAAGGCTATTTTCCTTATAAACATCGCAATGTAAGAAGTGCTTGTGCCAGTTTAAAGCGTTATATGGATTTTATTTTTATCTATGAAAAACATACTGAATTAAATATAGAAAAGACGACAAATCGCTTAGAGGGATTATTTAGTGAACTTAAACGAAAATTAAATAATCATAATGGATTAAGGAAAAAGCGTAAGATTATGTTTATACAGGATTTTTTAAATAAAAAGAGTTGCTAACATTTAGAGAAAATAGATATTAGCAACTGTTTTGTCCACTTGGCATAGTTTTTGAGGAATCAGCAACTATTTTGTCTACTATGCCAAATACTGGGTTTGATGGTGATGAAGAGTAATCATTTATAGGTGGGGATTCCCCCACCATTATGAGAAATGAAAAGCCCCAAATCGAAAGGTTTGGGGGGTTGTTTTATCTTTGGGAGAGTAGCTTAGTACTTAATCTTGCCACGGCACATAACTGTTGCGCATCATCTCGAATTTCTATTTGCCACACTTGGCTCTCTTTACCTAAATGTAACGGTGTTGCTCTGCCCGTGGCTTTTCCGCTTTTTATCGCTTTTAAATGGCTGATATTCAATTCTGTGCCGACAGGGATTTGATTTTCTTCACAACAAAGTAATGCAGCTGCAGAGCCTAAGGTTTCCGCTAAAGTCGCAGAAATACCGCCGTGTAATAAGCCGAATGGCTGTGTTGTGCGATGATCGACAGGTACGGTCGCTTCTAGACTATCGTTTTGTTGAACGGTAAATTCAATGCCTAAATGCGAAATAGCAGAGTGTTGGCAAAGCTGATTGAGTTGTTCCGTGGTGGTGCTTTTTTTCCAAATCATTTTGTGTTTTCCGTATATAGATAAAACAAAAGCCTGTTCAAATAAACAGGCTTTGTGTATAATTTTTCCCAATGTTTTATTGTTTAAACATAATAAAACAGAGGCGGATCTGCGAAAAATCAGTCCGCCAGTAAGCACCTAGCGGGCTGTTTTAGTAGATCTTTACGTTTAATGTTATCCGTGGAGATAAAAACAATGAAACGCATTCTTTTGTGGTTAATTGTTATTCTGCTATGCCTGTTACTTAAGGGTAGCGCGGGCTAAGCAGTGAAACCGAGTAGGAACGGTGACCGCCGTCCCTTGTTTTTATTTTATGCCTATTTTTTATCTAGGTCAAATCACTTCCAACAACGCTTGTACAGGGTGTTTGAGTAGCTGATGTTCCATTCGTTTCACTTGGCTACGGCAAGAGTAACCAGTGGCAAGGCAACGGGATAAGGTTTTGCCTTGTAACTTCACTTGCCACGATTGTGCGTAAATCTCTTTTGACATTGCAAGGTGTTTGGTTTCGTGCCCGAATGTGCCTGCCATTCCGCAACAGCCGATATTTTCCGCCGTTAAGGTTTCGCCGAAATGGGCGAAAATCTGTTGCCACTCTTTCAAGCTGTTTGGCAGCGAGGTGCTTTCGGTACAGTGTGCAAATAAGTGCCACGGTAAGCGGTTGGTTTCAGCTGATTTTTTGCAATGGTCGAGAGTGCCGTTTTTCAGTTGAGCCAACAGCCATTCGTGAGCCAGCAACACCTTAAATTCGCCACAGTCGTCTTTTAAAATTTGGCGGTATTCTTCACGGTAAATCAAGGTTAAGGCAGGATCAACGCCAACCATTGCAATGCCTAATTTGGCAACACGGTTTAACAATTCGGCTTGTGTGCGAGCGGTGTTGGCAAACTTGTGCAAAAAGCCTTTGATATGTTGTGCTTTACCCGTTGGGTTGAACGGCAACACAATCGCTTTGAAGCCGAGTTTTTGGGCGAGCTGAACAAAGTCCGCCACCACTTTGGCATCATAATAAGAGGTGAAGGGATCTTGTACCACAAGGACATATTTGCAAATTTCTGTGTCTAACTGACCGCTTGTCGCAAGCTGTTCTAGTTCTTCCAAGGTTTTGCCTTGATAGCCGATTTCAACTAACTGTTGCTGTAATGTCGGCACGGATAAGGCTGGTAGATCGACCATTCCGATGGTTTTACTTACAACGGTTTCAGCCAGTTTGTTGGCACTGAAAAAGTTAAACAACTTCGGCTGTTTTGCCATTATCGGTGCAACAAATTCGAGGTTTGCCACCACATAATCTTTCAGCGGACGCAGGTAACGGCGGTGATAAAGTTCGTTAAATTGTGAACGGAACGTTGGTACATCAATTTTTATCGGACATTGGCTGGCACAGGCTTTACAAGCAAGGCAAGTATCCATTGCCGATTTCACTTCGTGGGAGAAATCATACTCTTGTGATTTTCGCCACTGATTACGGATTTTCTTCGCAAAATCGACTAATTTCGCCGATGTTTGCTGTTTTTCAAAGATCAACTCATCAGGGGAAACATTTTGTTCCGCCAGTAAACGTAGCCATTCACGCACTAACGTTGCTCTTCCTTTCGGTGAAAATAGGCGGTTGCCCGACACTTTCATTGACGGACACATTGTACTGTGTACATCAAAATTGAAGCACAAACCGTTGCCGTTGCAATTCATTGCCCCTTTAAAGGCTTCTCGCACTTGAATAGGAATTTGTCTGTCTAGATCGGCACGCATTTGCGAGTCAATCGGATAAAGGCTGGCTTGGCTATCTAACGGCGTACAGATTTTACCCGGGTTCAAGCGGTTTTGCGGATCGAAAAGCTGTTTGATATAACGCAACTCTTTCCATAAGGTTTCGCCGAAGAACCGCTCGCCATAGGCAGAACGCATACCTTTGCCGTGTTCACCCCAAATCAAACCGCCGTATTTTGCAGTTAATTCAACCACTTGGTCGGAAATCGCTTTGAATTTGGCAACCTGTGCTTTGTCGCATAAATCAAGGGCAGGACGAACGTGCAACACCCCTGCATCGACGTGTCCGAACATACCGTAATCCAAACCGTGCTCGTCGAGCAGTTGGCGAAATTCCACAATATAATCTGCCAAATGTTCAGGCGGTACGCAGGTATCTTCCACGAAAGCGATCGGTTTTGCCCAACCTTTTGCGTTGCCCAGCAAACCGACTGCTTTTTTCCGCATTGCATAAATTTTTTCAATCGAAGCCACATCGTTGCAAAGTTGGTAGCCGATGATACCGCTTGTGCCGTCTTGGATTTTTTCATCTAGAGCTTGGCACAGCTTGGCAATCCGCGCTTCATTCTGAGCCTTATCATTTGAAGCATATTCAACAATGTTAATCCCCAAAATCGGATTGTGTTCATCTTCAGTGAGCAGATCCGACACCGAATGCCACACAATATCTTGTTTGGCAAGGTTCAGCACTTTGGAGTCCACCGTTTCAACCGATAGGGCTTGGGCTTGCAACATAAAAGGGGCGGAACGTAACGCCGCATCAAAGGAATTATATTTAATGTTAATCAGCGTTCGGTATTCAGGAAGCGGAAGAAGATTGAGCTTAGCTTCGCAAATAAAGGCAAGAGAACCTTCGGAGCCAGTGAGAATACGGGTTAAATTAAATTCGGAGAGATCGTCGTTAAATACATTTTTCAGATCATAACCCGTCAAAAAGCGGTTCAGTTGCGGTAGTTCTTTCAGCACGGTCGGGCGTAACGCTTGGCAACGTTGGAAGATCTCGCTATGCAATTTTTTGCCATTCGCCGTGAGATTAAGTTGATCGACATTTGCAAAAAAATCATCGGTTTTGACCGCTTGTGTTTCCAAAATATCGCCGTTCATCAACACCGCTTTAATCGCCAAAATATGATCGGAAGTCTTGCCGTATTGCAACGAACCTTGCCCCGATGCGTCTGTGTTGATCATTCCGCCTAAGGTTGCTCGGTTGCTGGTTGAAAGCTCAGGAGAAAAGAATAGCCCGTGCGGTTTGAGAAATTGATTAAGCTGATCTTTCACCACGCCAGCTTGCACTCGCACCCAACGCTCTTGTACATTCAGTTCCAAAATTTGAGTTAAATGACGAGAGAGATCAACAATGATATTGTTGTTCAGCGATTGCCCGTTCGTGCCAGTACCGCCACCACGCGGGGTAAAGGTTAAGGCTTGGAATGCGGTTTTTTGTGCCAGTTTGGTTAAAATCACCACATCAGCAACGGATTTCGGAAACAAAATCGCTCGGGGCAGTTGCTGATAGACGCTGTTGTCGGTGGCAAGAGAAAGGCGATCAGCATAGTTTGACGCAATATCACCACTGAAATGTTGCTGTTTGAGTTCAGCTAAATATTTCTGAACAAGCGGATTAAGTTGAGGTATGTTTGCAAGGCGTGGGATCATAGTTTTTTAATCTGTTAAAATTTTAACGAGATCTTAGCAAGATTTTCATTTAATGAAAATTACTACAAAAAAATTGGCAAAGCATTTAAAAAGTTGCAATTTATTACATTTACTTACATTTCCTTGAGTGCTTATAAATTGATTTCTTTTATATTAATGGGATAATAGTTGCATTCTTGCCTCGTTCTTTAAGAAAGAAAAGACAGGAATGTAAGAAATTTCAGCCTCGACACGGCTTCTTTGAAAAAGTTCGCTTGTATTTCGGATTTTTTTTAGTAAAATGTAGGCGAAATTTCGACTTTCTTTTCGTATTGAAGAATAGAAAGCGTAGTTAAAGCCTTAGCGTAATGATTACGCTAAGAATTTTGTTTAATTAGATGACGATAATAGAGGATCATCAAAATGAAAAAATCTTTAATTGCATTAGCAGTATCAGGTTTAGCAGTTGCTTCTGTAGCTCAAGCTGCTCCACAAGCTAACACTTTCTATGTAGGTGCTAAAGCTGGTTGGGCAACATTCCACAATGATATTAATCAAATTGACTCTAAGTATGCTAATGATGCACGTTATGATGCTACTAATTTAAAATATGGCATTAGCCGTAACTCTGTAACTTACGGTGTGTTTGGTGGTTACCAAATTATTGACAACTTAGCAGTTGAATTAGGTTACGATTATTTCGGTCGTGTTCGTGGTAACAAACAAGAATTCCGTGCATTCAAACACTCTGCACACGGTACACACTTAAGCTTAAAACCAAGCTATGAAGTATTAAACGGTTTAGACGTTTACGGTAAAGTTGGTGCTGCATTAGTTCGTAATGATTACAAACGTTACTCCACAACAAGAGAACCAGTTAAATCGCATAACTTAAAAACTTCATTAATCGTTGGTGCAGGTGTTGAGTATGCAATTCTTCCTGAATTAGCTTTCCGTGTTGAATATCAATGGTTGAGCAATGTAGGTAACTTCACTAAAGCTGAAGCGAAAGAGAATCGTAGAGCAACTTACAACTATAGCCCAGATTCTCATTCTGTGACCGCAGGTATTTCATATCGCTTTGGTCAAGGTGCAGCACCAGTTGCAGCAGCACCAGAAGTTGTAACTAAAAACTTCGCGTTCAGCTCAGACGTATTATTTGACTTCGGTAAAGCAAACTTAAAACCAGCTGCAGCACAAACATTAGACGCAGTACACACTGAGATCGTAAATTTAGGTTTAGCAAACCCTGCTGTACAAGTAAACGGTTACACAGACCGTATTGGTAAAGATGCTGCCAACTTAACTCTTTCACAAAAACGTGCAGAAACAGTAGCAAACTACATCGTTTCTAAAGGTGTTAACCCAGCTAACGTAACAGCGGTAGGTTACGGTGAAGCTAACCCAGTAACTGGTAACACATGTGACGCAGTTAAAGGTCGTAAAGCATTAATCACTTGCTTAGCACCAGATCGCCGTGTTGAAATCCAAGTTCAAGGTTCAAAAGAAGTTTCTATGTAATCACTTTTGAATCCAAGAAACTTAAAAAATGCCCGCAAAAGCGGGCATTTTTATTATACCGAGAAACTTTTATTCTTTATTTTACCCATCTATTTCTTCACCGGTTTGATCCCACTTAAAGTTTAATGCAATAGAATTTAAGCAGAAGCGTAATCCTGTAGGTTGAGGCCCATCTTTAAAAACGTGTCCCATATGGGCATCACAATTGCCACAGCGAATCTCAACACGATGTCTGCCTAAACTATAATCATCTACATAACGTAATGAAGACTCCGAGATCGTTTCATAAAAACTTGGCCAGCCACAACCAGCATCAAATTTGGCATCAGAACGAAATAACGCATTATGGCAACGAACACAGCGATATGTCCCCACCCTATTTTCTTTTAGGAACTTACCACTGAAAGGTTTTTCTGTACCTGCATTTAAACAAATTTCAATCTGTTCTTCGGTTAATTCACTAATATCTTTAATCATTTTAAATCCTTTTCTCTTATTGGTTTGTTACCAATTATTCTAACTTTTTTTAGTTAAAAGCAAGAGAGGGTTTTAAAAAATTTGACATAGATCACATAAAATTTATCTGCTATATTTTGCTCTGTTCTTTAGTTGTCAGAAAAGGGAAAGATTGTGTTATAATCCTCTCGCTTTTCCAATGTCTAGGAAAGAACAAATTTTGTTTAACTTTAATATAGGTAGAAAATCTATGGCAATTAAAATTGGTATTAACGGCTTTGGCCGTATCGGTCGTATCGTATTCCGTGCAGCACAAAAACGTGATGACATCGAAGTAGTTGGTATCAACGACTTAATTGATGTTGAGTATATGGCATATATGCTCAAATACGATTCAACTCACGGTCGTTTCGATGGCACTGTCGAAGTAAAAGACGGCAAATTAGTTGTAAACGGTAAAGAAATCCGTGTTACTTCTGAGCGTGACCCAGCTAACTTAAAATGGAATGAGATTGGTGTGGATATCGCAGTTGAAGCAACAGGTTTATTCTTAGACGATACAACTGCTCGTAAACACATCGAAGCTGGTGCGAAAAAAGTCGTTTTAACTGGTCCATCTAAAGATAACACACCTATGTTCGTAAACGGTGTAAACTTCAACGCTTATGCTGGTCAAGACATTGTTTCTAACGCTTCTTGTACAACAAACTGCTTAGCACCACTTGCTCGTGTTATCCACGAAACATTTGGTATCAAAGAAGGTTTAATGACAACTGTTCACGCAACAACAGCAACACAAAAAACTGTTGATGGTCCATCAGCAAAAGACTGGCGCGGTGGTCGTGGTGCGGCACAAAACATCATTCCATCTTCAACAGGTGCAGCGAAAGCAGTAGGTAAAGTATTACCAGCATTAAACGGTAAATTAACAGGTATGGCGTTCCGTGTTCCAACAGCAAACGTATCTGTTGTTGATTTAACTGTAAACTTAGAAAAACCAGCAAGCTACGAAGAGATCAAAAAAGCGATCAAAGATGCAGCAGAAGGTAAAACATTCAACGGCGAATTAAAAGGCGTTTTAGGTTATACTGAAGATGCAGTAGTATCAACAGACTTCAACGGTGCAGTTGAAACTTCTGTATTTGATGCAGATGCAGGTATCGCATTAACAGATACATTCGTGAAACTTGTTTCTTGGTATGACAACGAAACTGGTTACTCAAACAAAGTATTAGACTTAGTTGCTCACGTTTACAACTACAAAGGCTAATTAAAATAGTAATATTGGAAATGGCAATATATAAATCTATATTGCCATTTTTTATATAGAAATAAGCCTATATGAAGTAGTATATAATAAATTACCAATTCACTGAATTATTTATAGCCTCACGTTGTCCTGAATGAGATAGTCTTAGATATAAAGCAGTCATATTTACATTTGAATGCCCTAACAGATCGGCTAATAAAGCAATATTATTATTTTTCTTTAAAAATTGTATAGCAAAGAAATGCCTAAAATTATGAGGGTGGACAACATTTTTTCTGATGCCATACTTTTCTGCATATATTTTCAAATTATGAGCAATACCTCTAGCTGAAATAGGTGCTCCATATCTATTCAGGAATAATTCTTTTTTATGATTTTGAAAAAATTCACGAGATTCATTAATCAGGCTTTGAGGAATATTAATTCTTCTAAATTTTCCTTTAGAATGGCATTCAGCATATCCTTTTTCTAAATCTTGTATTGTGAATTTTACTAGTTCACTTATTCTAGCTCCAGTGCTTCCTAAGAACCTTACAATAAAGTAATAACGTAAATTATGTTCCTTTAAATAATCGCATAGAGTTTTGTATTCTGGAAATGACATGATTCCTTCTGTAAAATGATACTTAGGTAATGGAATATGCTTTAATTTAAATGGTTTTATATTCTTATGATTGAAAATACTTTGATAAAAAATTGATATTAAATGTTATATCTTATATTTATTGATCCTCCTATTAAAAATAATTCTAAATTTATCACTATTAAAAGTAAGTTCGTAATATATTTTATATGTTTTTTTATCTTAAAAATAATTAACTTTTGTATTGAAGTTGATTATTTAAAATGTTATAATTAACCTTCTTTCTATAGAAGGTTTTCACTTAATAATTGAATAGCTTATAGAAATAATTAGGTATGTTTACAACGCAATTAGGAAATTTTAATGAGTGAATTGGCTAAAGATATTATTCCTATCAGTATTGAAGAGGAACTAAAAAATTCCTATCTTGATTATGCAATGTCTGTGATTGTTGGGCGAGCGTTACCAGATGTGCGAGATGGTTTGAAGCCCGTTCATCGACGCGTACTTTTTTCTATGGATCAAAGCGGTAACGTATCATCTAAACCTTATGTGAAATCGGCACGTGTAGTCGGTGATGTGATCGGTAAATATCACCCTCACGGTGATTTTGCGGTGTATTATACGATTGTGCGTATGGCTCAGCCGTTCTCTCTTCGTTATATGTTGGTAGATGGTCAAGGGAACTTTGGTTCGATTGACGGGGATGCGCCTGCGGCAATGCGTTATACCGAAGTGCGTATGCAGAAGATTACGCAAGAATTGTTAACGGATTTGGATAAAGAAACAGTGGATTTCTCGCCAAACTATGATGGTAAAGAGATGATCCCTGATGTATTACCGACTAAAATTCCGGCATTGCTTGTTAATGGTTCTTCGGGAATCGCCGTGGGTATGGCAACCAATATTCCTCCTCATAACCTAAATGAAGTGTTAAACGGTTGCTTAGCTTATATTGAAAACGAACAAATTACGATTGAAGAGTTGATGCAACATATTCCCGGTCCTGATTTCCCAACGGCGGCGATTATTAATGGTCGTAAAGGGATTGAAGATGCTTATCGTACAGGTCGTGGCAAAGTGTATGTACGAGCCAAAGCCAGTGTCGAAACAACTTCAAAAGGCCGTGAGCAGATTGTCGTCACGGAATTGCCGTATCAAGTTAATAAAAAGAATTTAATCGAAAAAATTGCCGAATTGGTGCGTGATAAGCGTATTGAAGGTATTTCAAGTATTGAAGACTATTCTGATAAAAAAGGGATTTCGATTGTTATTGAAATCAAAAATAATGCTGTTGGTGAAGTGGTACTCAATAATTTGTACGCTCTAACACAAATGCAAGTGACTTTCGGTATCAATATGGTGGCACTCGATCATGGTCAGCCAAAAATTTTCAATCTCAAACAGATTATTGAAGCTTTCGTGATGCACCGTCGTGAAGTTGTAACACGCCGTACAGTCTTTGAATTGCGTAAAGCACGTGAACGTGCACATATTTTAGAAGGTCTAGCGATTGCATTAGCCAATATAGATCCTGTGATTGAGCTGATTCGAAATTCCAAAACTGCCGATGAAGCACGTGAAGGTTTATTGGATCGTCCGTGGTCGTTAGGTAATGTTGCACCAATGCTTGAAGCAGCGGGTGTAGATGCTTCTCGTCCAGAAGATTTAGCCTCTGAATTCGGCGTACGTGACGGGCAATATTATTTATCGGAAGTCCAAGCTCGTGCAATTCTAGAGCTTCGCTTGCACCGCTTAACAGGCTTAGAACACGAAAAAATCGTAGACGAATACAAAGAATTATTGGTAGAAATCAGCGAGTTATTACACATTTTAAATAGCTCAGAGCGTTTAATGGAAGTCATCCGTGAAGAGCTTGAAAAAATCAAAGCCGAATTTGGCGATGAGCGTCGCACTGAAATTACTGCGGCTTCAGGCGATATTAATTTAGAAGATTTAATTGCTCAAGAAGATGTAGTTGTGACCTTATCGCACGCTGGTTATGTGAAATATCAGCCGTTATCGGATTACGAAGCACAACGTCGTGGTGGTAAAGGTAAATCAGCAACGAAAATGAAAGAGGATGATTTCATTGAAAAATTATTGGTCGCTAATACTCATGATACCATTCTCTGCTTCTCAAGCTGTGGTCGTTTATATCAATTAAAAGTCTATCAATTACCACAGGCAAGCCGTGGTGCAAGAGGTACGCCAATCGTAAATATTCTTCCACTTGTAAAAGAGGAGAATGAGCGTATCACTGCAATTCTTCCCGTTCCAAATGGTGAATTTAGCGCTGATAAATTTATTTTTATGGCAACGGCGAGTGGTACGGTGAAAAAAGTTTCGCTCGATGCATTTAGTAATGTTAGATCAAGCGGTCTAATTGCATTAAAACTTCGCGAGGGTGATGAATTAATCGGGGTAGATATTACCAATGGCGAGAGTGAAATCATGTTGTTCTCGGCACAAGGTCGAGTGGTACGCTTTGCAGAAACTGCAGTGCGGGGAATGGGGCGTGTTGCAACAGGGGTTCGAGGTATTAAATTAGCAACAACCGAAATTTCAGTCGATGATGCTGAAGAAGTCGATATTGAAACTGTTGAAAACGAAGAAGCTGAAGAAGCCTCAAGTGTTAACTTAACCACCGATAAAGTGGTTTCCCTTGTAATTCCACATACTCAAGGTGAAATCTTAACCGTTACCCAAAACGGTTATGGTAAACGTACTGCCTTAGGTGAGTATCCGGTCAAATCTCGTGCAACAAAAGGGGTGGTTTCAATTAAAGTGAATGAACGTAACGGTAAAGTGGTTGCAGCAGTTCAGGTTGAAGAAAATGACCAAATTATGTTGATTACCGATGCCGGTACATTAGTACGTACTCGTGTAAACGAAGTCAGCCTTGTAGGACGTAATACCCAAGGTGTTCGTATTATTCGTACCGCAGAAGACGAACATGTTGTCAGCCTTGAACGAATCTGTGAAATTGAAGACGACGGTATAGAAAATTTATCTGTTGAAGAAGCATAATTTATTAAGGCTGTGATTCACAGCCTTAATATTTTGTAAGATAATGCCTTATTTTTATTGGGATTGTCCTAGATAATGGCTAAAAGCTCTATTTTAGATCAAAATAGGCATAGTAGACAAAAGTGTTGGTAAAAAGTGGGCTAAAGCCTTATAGCACAAGGCTTTAAGCTCACTTTTGAAATATGAACAAAAAACTGTCCTTTTTGCCTTAAGAACAATATCCAAAAGTATGGAAAGAAAAATAATATTCAGAGATACTTTTGTTCATCCTGTCATAAAACCTTTTCTTCCACAAATAAATTAAATCCAATAGATATTAATGCCATTGTTAAAATAACAATGGCATTGAGCATGAAATTCTAATTTATAGGCGCTAGATTACCACACAAAACCTACCCCTCCTCCAATCATAGTATCCCGCTGAGTATTACTGCTAACAGACGCTCGAATAAGCCATTTGCCATTATCAGAAATTTTGGAATAACCTATAGCATAGGCAGATTGCCCGCGATATTGTGCATTAGAAACAGAAATAGCACTTTTACCTGGTAAAGAAATTTGTGGCAAATTAGCCATCGCCCCAGCAGAAGCAATACCCGCTCTTGCATTAACATCAACACGACCAATATCTCTTGATAATTGATTAAATCCTGTATTCACAGAAGAAACCACTTTGTTGAGCTGACGAACATTCACAATATCGCCCTCAGCACTACCATCTCCAACGTTGGTAATTCTGGCACCATTCATATTTACAACTGGATTTCCTTGCTTATCTTTACCTAAAGATACTTTCGTATCGCCATTACTAATTGAAGTAATGTCGCTTAAATCTCCAGACACGCTCATATTGTAAATATTCTGACCATTTGCACCCGCTGTTCCCTGCGGTCCTTGTGGTCCTGCTGGACCCACTGGACCAGCTTCGCCTCTATCGCCCTTAGGACCTGCTACCCCTGGAAGCCCTTGTTCGCCTCTAGGACCTGTATCTCCTTTTTCTCCTTTAGGACCCGCTTGTCCTGGATCGCCTTTATCCCCCTTAGGTCCCTGAGTACCTGCTATTCCTTGCGATCCTTGTGGTCCCGTTGGACCCGCAGGTCCTTGAATACCTTGCTTGCCTTCAGGACCCTGTTCACCCCTAGGACCCGCAGGACCAGTTTCTCCTTGCTCACCCTTAGCCCCTGCTGGACCCGCAGGGCCTCGTGGTCCTGCTGGACCCGCTTGTCCTGGTTCGCCTTTATCCCCCTTCTGTCCCGGAGTACCCGGTATTCCTTGCGGTCCTCGTGGTCCCATTGGACCCGTAGGTCCAGTTGCACCTGCAGAGCCAGTTTCTCCTCGCTCACCCTGCGGTCCTCGTGGTCCTGCTGGACCAGCAGGACCAGCTTCGCCTCGCTCACCCCTAGGACCTGCTACCCCTGGAAGCCCTTGTTCGCCTCTAGGCCCTGCTGGACCTGCAGGGCCAGTTGCACCTGCTGGACCTGCTGGACCTTGAGCACCTGCTGGACCCACTGGACCCGTAGGGCCTGTTTCACCTCTAGGACCTGCATCTCCTTTAGGACCCTCAGGGCCAGTTTCTCCTCGGTCACCCTGCGGTCCTCGTGGTCCTGCTGGACCCGCTGGGCCTGTTTCTCCTCGGTCACCCTTAGCCCCTGCTGGACCCGCAGGACCAGGTGCACCTCGTGGTCCTGCTGGACCCGCAGGGCCAGTTTCGCCTTTCTCTCCCCTAGTAATAGTATTACTGCTGCCATCCGTATAAGTAATTTGCAAATTACCATTTACCATTTTAGTCTCTTTAATTAACTTACCAATCGTAGAAATCGTAATATTTCCGTTCGTTTGTTCTAATTTAATATTATTTCCAGCGGTAAAGGTTACGGTCTCGTCCATTTTGATAAGATGTGCCCCAGGTGGAGTTGCTTCACCCCCCATTCCCTTAGCAATTGCAAGTTTCCAACCTAAATTGTCAATGTTATCAATTTTATTTTTCAATGTTTCATCTAATTTCAATGTGATGGTATCATTGCTTGCGGAAGTCTTAATCTCACCGCTTGTACCCACTACTTTAAGCGTACCATTCCAAATGCCTACCTTGCCACTGCTGTTGTTATCGCCTTCTGTTTGCATGGTGAGCGATTTAAGCTGTGCCACGTTTACTGCATCGGTATCTTGTGTACCAGCCGCCACATTGACGATTTGGCGTTTGATTAGGTTATTACCCACAGAAACCGCACCAATTTTATTATTACCATCAACCTTTTCTGTAGATTTAAAGCCGTTAGCGACAGTTGCTTCCGTTGTGACAGAATGAGCTTGTTTTAACCCCTCTACACCGCCAGCTGTATTTGCATTAGAACCATAACCCAATGCCACACCGCCGCCCACGGTGACAACGGTATTATTACCAAGTGCGGTTGCTCTAGCAGCACCATCATTTGTCATGGCTCTTTCACCCACAGCAACAGAGTGCATACCACCGGCAGAGGCTTTATAACCCAAGGCAGTAGAATGGCTTCCAGCTTTTGCTTCGCGTCCAATTGCCACTAATTTTTCACCTGTCACATCGATACTGGCACCCACAACAACAGAGTCTGCCCCTGTTGTTCTCGCAGAATTACCTATCGCAATGGAATCTGTCCCAGCACCTTTCGAGTCCCTACCAACAGCAACGGCGTTTTTTCCAGCAGTTGCACCACCACCAACCGCAATACCGTAATCAGCGGTAGACTTACTTCTCGCACCGATAGCAATAGATTGTAACTTACTTGCAATAGCAAGGTTACCTACTACAACTGTTTGAGTACCTTCCCCCTTGGCTTGCCCGCCTAAGACAACAGATTCCTTTCCCGCTTTTGACTCTTTCCCGATGGCAATTGCTTCCTGCCCACTTACTTTAGTATTGTAGCCTATCGTAATAGTGTTTGGTTGTACTCCTGAATCTGCTTTATAACCTATCGCAACATTATGCCTAGCTTTAGCTTTTGCGAGCTGACCGATAGCAATAGCACCATACCCAGCCTCACTAGTTTTACCAATACCAATAGTACCGTCGTCAGTTCCTAAATTCGATTTAGTAGCACCATCTATAAGATATGGTTGTCCTGTGTGTTTTACACCTAATACTGGATTAAAAAATATACTTAGTAATACTAGACTTAAAAGACTTAATTTAAATTTATCTTGCTGTTTATCTAAAAAATAATCTGAGGTGCATACTTGAGCTCTTTTATCCGTGCAAGCGGATGTTTTAGTATGAGACTTTACTAACTCAGACACAACCACCCAAGCCTGTTGAGCATGACTCCAAATAACTCTAAATATTTTATTCATAATAACCTTCTCTACTGTTTTTCCTAATAAAAAATCATAAACCTTTATTTACGTTTTCAGGATGCACAAATGTCCCCGCACGCTATTGTAAAAAAAAAAAAAAAAAAACAAGAGTTACACAAAACTAAGAATAAAATAACAAGAATTTTTCAACTTTTATCAATAAAAGCTAGAAATAATAGGCGGAAATCTAATGAAAGCGGTGATTTAGATAGGATATTTGGCATAGTAGACAAAAGTGTTGGTAATAATTAGGAAAAATAATTAAAACCAACACTTTTGTCCATTAGAGGCATAGTTTGCAGAAAAACCAACACTTTTGTCTACTATGCCTCAAATTATCATAATTACTGTCTTGGCAAGTAGCGAGCAGGATCTACCGACTTACCTTGATAGCGGATCTCGAAATGCAGTTTGTTGCTGTTTGTCCCTGTGCTACCTAAAGTCGCAATGGTTTCGCCAGCTTTAACATTATCTTGTTCTTCCACTTTGATACTATCGTTGTGAGCATAGGCACTCAAGAAGTCATCATTATGTTTGATGATAATTAAGTTGCCGTAACCTTGTAGTGCGTTACCTGCATAAACTACTCGACCTGCCGCAGCCGCTTTTACTGGTTGCCCTTTCGTTCCTGCAATATCTAAACCTTTATTGCCCCCTTCAGATGCAGAGAAACCAGAAATTACACGCCCTTGCGTCGGCCACTGCCAGCGAATTGACGATGCCACTGCTGGTACAGATGTTGAGCTGTAGTTCGGGGTATTGTTAGCCGCAGTTGCGGTTACTCTTGGGGTTGTAGAAGTTTGAGCAGGTGGAACAGTGCCTACACTCGCTTTCACAGGACCAGTCATTGTACCATCTGAGCCATAAGCAGTGCCGTTCGGTGCTTGGGTATAAGTTACTACAGGTTCTGGTGACTGAACAGTTTGTTGTTTTGGTTCAACAGGTTGAGTATTACCCAATTTTAAAACCTGCCCTACACCAAGTTGATAAGGCTCGCTCATATTGTTCAAAGCAGCGACTTCCTTAACATCTTTACCTGCAATGTATGCGATGAGGAACATCGTATCGCCTTTGCGGACAGTGTAGCTATCGCCATTATAGAAGCCTTTATCAATTTGACTATAAATAGGTGCATTGTTAGCGTCACGAGGAATAGTAAAATCTTGTGATACAGGCTTTTTCGCTACGGGTGTTGTTTTAGCTGTCGGCTTTGTTATTGGCTGAGGAACAACTTGATGCACGGGTTGAGGTGCTTGATAAGTTGGCTGCGGAGCTTGATACACAGGCTGAGGCACTGGCGGTTGTGTATAAGTTGGTTGTGCCATCGTGCTTGGCATAGAAGTGCTTTGCACATCTGTCTGCCAGCCGTAATTAGTATTGTTTTCCCCCATACCAATAGGTTGCATTACGCCAGGTGATAAATCAGAACCTTCCGCATTTACCACAGGTGCAGGCGTATTTGAACCGCAGGCAGTCAAAACTAATGCTGCAAGCGGTAATAAGAAAAACGATTTTTTCATTCAATTATCCTTCAAAGAAAATGAAAACGCCAAAGGGCGTTCAAAAAAGTCTAAAACGCTACAGCGTCTGCTCAATATCGTAATAGACGCAACCTCTGCGTCTATTCAAATGTCATTACAAATAAAACTATTTTACTCTAAGTACTTGACCTACTTTCAATGGCGTTGCTGTACTCAAATTATTTAAAGCAGCAATTTGATTAGGTGTTTGCTCTGTCAAATAAGCCACTAAAAAGAGCGTATCGTGTTTGCCAACGGTATAAGTGCCATCTGTATAGCAACCTTTCTGAATTTGGCTATAAATCGGAGCATTACTTCCATCTCTTACCACATTACAACTTCCCACCACTTCACTTTGACCGCCGTAGTTCGTTTGAACATTGCTCGGTTGGCTATAAGTCGGTTGTGGTTCAGGCTGATAGGTCGGCTGCGGTGCTGGTGGCGGAGTATAAGTTGGTTGAGGCTGATAAGTTGGCTGTGTCATTGAGCTTGGCATACCCACTTGTTGAACTTCGGTTTGCCACGCAGATCCAACCTCTGTCACTTCAACATTAGGCGAGGTTTCTGACGATGTATCTGATGAACACGCAGCTAACACTACTGCTGCAAGCGGAAGTAAAAGAAACGATTTTTTCATAATAGCCTCTTATTTTAATAAGGTATAAATAACATAGGCAGCAACGGCAATAGACACTGTTCCCCAACCAATTAATTCTATTGAGCGACGGATCTTATCGGCGTATTTCTCACCGCCCCACGCAGATAATTTTGCCACAAGAATGAAGCGAGCAAAACGAGAAATTGCAGCGGTCAAAATAAAGGGTAAAAAAGACATCTGCAATACACCTGCACAAATAGTAAATACTTTAAACGGAATTGGCGAGAAGCCTGCTAAAAAGACGATTGCTACTCCCCAAGTTTCAAACCAATCCATGGCTTGATCAAAACTTGCTTGCATTCCCCAGTCTGTAATAATCCCTTTTACCCAATCAAATGCATATAAGCCGATAAAGTAACCAATGATACCACCTAAAACTGATGCAAGCGTAGTATAAATCGCATAACGTGTTGCCATCTGTGGTTTACTCATCGACATAGGAATTAGCATCACATCAGGCGGAATAGGGAAGAAAGTCGCTTCAATAAAACTGACAAAACTTAACCAGCCTGCAGCAAAGCGATGTTTTGACCATTCCATCGTTTTATCATAAATTGTTCCAAAAAGTTTCATTTAAAAAGTCTCATTTAAACGTGAAATTGACAAATATGCAGTCATATCTGGTTGAATAGGGGTGATAGACACAAAGTTATGGTTGATCGCATAAAAATCAGTGCCTTCGCTTTCATCAGTCGGCTTACCGCTTGCCCCAATCCAATACACATTTGCCCCACGCGGATCTTGTTGCTTAATAATCTCAGCCGCAGGAGAACGATCACCTAACCGAGTAATTTGAATACCTTGCAACTCGCGATAAGGAACATTTGGCACATTCACATTTAACACTTGATTTGCAGGAATAAGATTTGCCGTGATTTTCGGCAATAGTTCAACCACCACTTGTGCAGCCGTATCGAAATGGCATTTGCCTGTTAAATAGGTTGAACCGTGAGAACCCACTAAAGACACCGCCACTGATGGCAACGGTAAGTGACGACCTTCAAGAGCCGCAGCAACGGTTCCCGAATAGACCACATCATCACCTAAATTTGCCCCGTGATTAATCCCTGATACCACCAAGTCAAACGGCTCATCAAGCAAACCATTTAATGCAAGATGAACACAATCGGCAGGCGTACCTGCAATCACCGTATAATCACCATTCTCAAATTTATGCACACGAAGCGGATCAACCAGTGTTAAACAGCTTGATGCCGCACTGCGATTGCGATCAGGGGCAACAATGGTTACTTTATGTCCTGCTTCTCTTAATGCTTTCGCTAAAAATTGAATACCGTGGGCGTGAAAGCCATCGTCATTGCTTAATAGTATATTCATTGTGATTTATTTCCTTATAGTTTTAATTCCCCCCTTTTTCAAAGGGGGAAAGTTTAGTTATTCTTCGAGCTGTACTAATTCTCTCACCAACGCTGTGGCATAACTGCCAGCGTCTAAAAAGAATTTCAACCGCAATCCATCATCTTCAAATGCCCATTCAAAGTGCTGTGGTTTACAAAACATTGCACGGCGAGATGAGTTCATTCGTTCTTTTGCCGTTAATGCCAGTAGATCTTGATGTTCCACTACAATTTTTTGCTCATATTAAAAAAGGCACGAGAAAGTGCCTTATCGTTACTTAATGGCTATTTTAACAGTTATTTTTAAATATTGAGCTGAAATCTTGCGGAAAAACAATAAATTTTCTGTGAAATTTGGTATAGTTCGCACGTTTTTATTTTACATTTCACTCAATAGGAGAAACAAAATGGCACGTCGTCCGTTAGTAATGGGTAACTGGAAATTAAACGGTAGCAAAGCATTCACTAAAGAATTAGTGGAAAGCTTAAAAAGAGAACTTGATGGTGTTACAGGTTGTGATGTCGCAATCGCACCGCCAGTAATGTATTTGGCAGAAGCAGAAGCGGCATTGGCGAGCTGTGGTTGTGAATGCACCACGAAGAAACTCATTGCATTAGGCGCTCAAAACGTTGATGTGAATGTACAAGGTGCATTTACAGGTGATATTTCAACTGCAATGTTAAAAGATTTCGGTGCGAAATATATCATTATCGGTCACTCTGAGCGTCGTACTTACCACAAAGAGAGCGATGAATTTATTGCGAAAAAATTTGCAGCATTAAAAGAAGCAGGTTTAGTGCCAGTGTTATGTATCGGTGAAACTGAAGCAGAAAATGAAGCTGGTCAAACCGAAGCAGTATGTGCTCGTCAATTAGATGCAGTATTAAATACTTTAGGTGCAGAAGCATTCAATGGTGCAGTAATTGCGTACGAACCAGTTTGGGCAATCGGTACAGGTAAATCTGCAACCCCAGCACAGGCGCAAGCAGTTCACGCTTTCATTCGTGGTCACATTGCAAAACAGTCACAAGCAGTGGCAGATCAAGTGATCATTCAATACGGCGGTTCAGTCAATGATGCGAATGCAGCAGAATTATTTACTCAGCCAGACATTGATGGTGCGTTAGTGGGCGGTGCGTCACTTAAAGCGCCTGCATTTGCGGTGATCGTAAAAGCAGCAGAAAAAGCGAAAGCGTAATTTTTTCGCTTAAAGACAAGCGGTTAGATTTGGTAAAATTTTTACAGAATCTCACCGCTTGTTGATATTATTTGCTTGTAAACTATGCAAATAAGTTAAAAATATAAAAAAAGGGTTGATCTCCAACGTAAAATCCGTATGATACGCCCTCGTTACGCAACGTTAAGGGTCGTTAGCTCAGTCGGTAGAGCAGCGGACTTTTAATCCGTTGGTCGAAGGTTCGAATCCTTCACGACCCACCACTTAATCAGCGTTCTTTTCTAAAGGGTCGTTAGCTCAGTCGGTAGAGCAGCGGACTTTTAATCCGTTGGTCGAAGGTTCGAATCCTTCACGACCCACCACTTTAGAATTCAACTCCCAAATGGGTCGTTAGCTCAGTCGGTAGAGCAGCGGACTTTTAATCCGTTGGTCGAAGGTTCGAATCCTTCACGACCCACCACTTTTATTTTGCATCAAATCGAAAAAATCTTTCCGCTTGTCGTGGCTTTTTTGGTTGCCTTATAGTAAGGTTTACTCTGTTTTTCTTTTGATTAAAACTTCATAGCAATGTTAAAAAAAATTCTTATTTCTCTTGGGCTTTTATCTGTTATTGCCCTTGGCGGTGGCATTTATGTTTACCAGAAACTCAATCAGTTAGCTGAACATAAATTAACCGTTAAACCTGAGCAACTGTTTGTGTTGGAAAAAGGTACATCAAGTCAAAAACTCGCTCAGCTATTAGCAGAGCAAGGCATTATTCATCGTGATGATGTGGAGCTATTACCCTATTTGATCCGCCTTAACCCTAAACTCAGTAAATTTAAGGCTGGGGTTTATGCGTTAGATAATATCGCTACGGTGAAAGAGCTGTTGCAACATTTCAATAGCGGTAAAGAAGTGCAGTTAAATGTGCAATTTATTGAAGGAAAAACCTTTAAAACGTGGCGTGAGCAGTTGGCAAAGGCTCGCTATTTAGAACAAACTTTGACGGATAAAACAGAGGCTGACATTGCTAAACTATTGGGGATTGCTCAGGATAAATTGGAAGGTTGGCTAGCCCCTGATACTTATAGCTATGTGCCTTATTCCAAAGATATTGATGTGCTTAAACGTGCCTATCAAAAACAGCAAAAGGCGTTGGAACAGGCTTGGCAAAATAGGGCAGAAAACCTACCGCTTAAAACGCCTTATGAAATGCTAATTTTGGCTTCGATTGTCGAAAAAGAAACGGGGATGGCGAATGAGCGTCCGCAAGTAGCATCGGTATTTATCAACCGCTTGAAAAATGGCTGGAAATTGCAGGCCGATCCAACTGTCATTTACGGTATGGGCGATAAATATGATGGCAATATCCGTAAGAAAGATCTGCTTGAACCTACGTCTTATAATACTTATGTGATTGATGGTTTACCGCCGACACCGATTGCAATGCCGAGCGAAGCGTCAATTAAGGCGACGGCACAGCCTGACAGTACGCCTTATTTCTATTTTGTGGCGGACGGTTCGGGTGGGCATAAATTCAGCCGTACTTTAGATGAGCATAATAAAGCGGTGCGAGAGTGGATCCAAATTGAGCGAAATAAAAAGAGTGAGAACAAATAATGCGTGGAAAATTTATTGTCATTGAAGGATTAGAAGGGGCTGGAAAAAGCAATGCACAACGTATTGTGAGCGAAACCTTAGCGGCTCACGGTATTGAATTTATTACCACTCGTGAACCAGGCGGAACTCCGATTGCCGAAGCACTTCGCAATCTATGGAAAGAAGGCGAAGACGGCGAGCATACAACCGACAAAGCGGAAGTATTGATGATTTATGCGGCTCGTATACAGTTAGTGGAAACGGTGATTGAACCAGCTTTAGCTTCAGGCAAATGGGTTGTTGGCGATCGCCACAATATGTCAAGCCAAGCCTATCAAGGCGGTGGACGGGGATTAGCGGAATTGGTGGATGAGGTAGGTTCGGCGATTTTAGGTGATTTTGAGCCTGATTTTACGATCTACCTTGATATTGAGCCATCGATAGGTTTAGAGCGAGCAAGAGGGCGTGGAGCGTTAGATCGTATTGAGCAACTCGATATCGACTTTTTTCACCGTACCCGTGAGCGTTATGTATCCTTAGTCAAAGACAATCCGAAAGCGGTGCTCATTAACGCTGAACCAGCGATAGAACAGGTGTCGGCGGATATTCAACAAGCGGTGGAAATATTTTTAACATCAGAGAAATAATCTGAAGATTGTTTTGAATGTGTAAATATAATATATTTACGAAAGGAGCATATACATCTTTTCAGATTATTGACAAAATGATTTGGTAAGTTTTTATCTTCTTCTCTTCGGTTTTACGTCTGCCAAATCTCCCCTAACCCCTCTTTGCTAAAGAGGGGGATCAGATCGAAGGATATTCTAGTTGATCTACAAAATCCAAAATCATTTTGAAGAACTTCGATCTGAAATTTTTATCTGAGTAAATTCCCCTCTTTAGCAAAGAGGGGGATCAGATCGAAGGATATTCTAGTTGATCTACAAAATCCAAAATCATTTTGAAGAACTTCGATCTGAAATTTTTATCTGAGTAAATTCCCCTCTTTAGCAAAGAGGGGTTAGGGGAGATTTGGCAGAAGTAAAGGCAAAGTGAGGGAGTAATGAAACGAATGAAAAATAAGAGCATATTTAGTTTTATTAGCTGGTAATTTGTTGAATGAATATGAACCTTTACCCTTGGCATAAACAAACCCACCACCAAATCACTTCGACTTTTCAACAAGGTCGGGGGCATCACGCTTTATTGTTTAAAACAGACAGCGGTTTAGGCACAGAGCAACTTATTCGCCATTTTGCCCATTGGTTGCTTTGTCATACGCCACAACAGAACCAACCTTGCGGACAATGCAAAAGCTGTTTGTTATGGCAGAGTGGCAATCACCCTGATTTTCACCTGTTAGCCCCGATTGATGATAAAGATATTGGGATCGATCAAGTGCGAGAAATCACTGCCAAATTACAACAGTTTGCTCAACAAGGCGGAAATGCCGTAGTTTATCTGGCTGGTGCGGAACGTTTAACGGAAGCAGCGGCGAATGCGTTACTGAAAACCCTTGAAGAGCCGAACCAAAATGTCTATTTCTTATTGGAAGCCCCTTTGCAAGCCACAATGCTTGCCACCATACAAAGCCGTTGCCAGACGTGGTTGGTTCATACGCCTGAGCCGTCACAAGCGTTTGAGTGGCTACAAACGGAATGTCCGACCGCACAGCCAAGTGAGATTGAAACCGCACTTCGTTTATGCCACAACCGCCCATTGCTTTGCAAAACATTCCTTGAAACAGACCGCTTGCCAAGCCGTAAAACCTTTTTGCAGACCTTTTGGCGTTTTTACAAAAGCCGAGATGTTTTCTTGCTCTTTTCTGCTTTTGACAAAGAGCCTGAGCAAGTGCTACAACAGCTTGAATGGCTGGGTTCGTTTTTCAGCGATGCCCTGAAAGCCAAAATGCAAATCGCAACAGGTTGGCTCAATCCTGATTTGCAAAACGGTATTCTGCCTTTTAGCGAACAACTGACGGCTCAAAGTTTACTGAAAGGGCATCAAATTATTCAACAAACCCAACGGGATTTACGCGAAGTCAATGCGGTCAATCAAGAGTTGATGTTGTTGGACTGTTTGAGTAAGTTGGTGCTAGAGGTTTTTGAGAACTAACTTTCCCCTTGTAGTCGCTGTAATAAACGATCCATCGCCCGATAGCCCAAAGCTTCAGCCAGATGGGGTTGTTGGATTTGGGCTTCTCCAGCCAAGTCAGCAATGGTGCGAGAAACTTTGAGAATACGGTGATAAGCTCGCACCGACAAACCTAATTTCGTTAAGGCATTTTCTAAAAATAACGCATCTCGATCAGCCAGTTTGCAATCTTGTTCAATCTCTTTGGTCGTTAGTTGAGCATTGATTTTCCCCCGACGGTTAAATTGCAAATGTCTTGCTTCAAGTACCCGCTTGCGAGCCTGTTCGGTGGTTTCCCCTCGTTGATCGGTATTATTTTGCAACGCACCTTGTGGCAGTAGCGGAACTTCAATTGAGAGATCGAAGCGGTCGAGAAAAGGCCCGGATAAACGGTTGAGATAACGCATTAATTGCTGTGGCGATGTTCGGTTATGCGTACCTTGATAATGCCCTGTCGGGCTTGGGTTCATTGCGGCAATCAGTTGGAAACGAGCAGGGAACTGCACCTTGGCATTGGCTCTGGAAATAATGATTTCTCCCGACTCCAGCGGCTGGCGTAATGCATCTAACACTTTCCGTTCAAATTCGGGCAATTCGTCTAAAAACAGCACGCCATTGTGTGCCAACGAAATTTCCCCGGGTTTCGGGATCGACCCTCCCCCTACTAAGGCAACCATTGATGCACTGTGATGTGGGGAGCGGAAAGGGCGTTTTTTCCAGTTTTGGAAATTGAGTTCATTTTGTACAAGACTGGTGACAGATGCCGTTTCAATCGCTTCATCATCTTCCATTTCAGGCAACAGATCGGCAAGGCGACTAGCAAGCATTGTTTTGCCTGTACCAGGTGGACCTAAAAACAACAGATTATGCTGACCACTAGCGGCAATAATCAATGCTCGTTTGGCGTGTTGTTGCCCGATAATATCGGTTAAATCACGGCTGACAAGCGGTCTGTTTTCGGCAATATTTTGCGAAAGCTGCTGAGCAATCGGCAGTTGATCTCGATTGTTGAGAAAATTGACAACCTGCAACAAGGTTGAAGCACAATAGGTTTGGGTATTAGAAACCAAGGAAACTTCATTGGCGTTTTGTTGTGGCACAATAATTTCCCGTTTCGCTTTACTTGCTGCCAACACCGCAGGAATTGCACCGTGAACCCCACGCAAATGTCCTGTCAAAGACAGCTCTCCAAGCAGTTCAATCCGTTTGAGTTTATCGCTGTCAATTTGCCCTGATGCTGCCAAAATCCCGATGGCAATGGGTAAATCAAAACGTCCGCCTTCTTTGGGGAGATCGGCAGGGGCAAGGTTGATAGTAATACGTCTGGCAGGGTAATCAAAATTGGCATTCATCAAAGCACTTCGCACCCTATCTTGTGCTTCTTTGACGCTTTTTTCGGGCAATCCAACTAGGGTAAGTCCAGGGCTTCCGCCACTGATATGCACTTCAATGGTTACTAATGGGGCTTCAACACCGATAGATGCTCGGCTGTAAATAATCGCTAAAGACATACTTTTTCCTCTTTTTTATATTAGCGTAAAAAGTATGTTTGTTTTTGAATAGCAAAAAATGTTGGTTTTTCGACGAGTGTCACAAAAATAGTTAAAGTCGTTATGCTAAATGTTGCTCAATAGCTTCAATGATCAAGTGATTAATTGAAATTCCACGCGCCTTAGCCTGTTGAGTAACAAGTTCTGATAGGGTTTCATCATAGCGTAATGTAAAGGTTTTTTGCTTTTCTTGCTCAAATGCAACAATACCGTTTTCACGGCAGTCTGCTAGATATTCATCTAGAGAGATTTTTCCTTCTTGATATAAACCAACTACGCTATCGGCAATGAAATCACAATATCCCGTCGTATTGAGAAATTTCCCACGAAACATCTTCAATTCAGGTACATAGCTGACAATAGCAGGATAATGATCAATATAGATAATATTAGGTTGTTGTTTTGTTGCCATTTGATATTAGATGATGTTGGTGTTGCGAAAATAGTATAAAGTGTTTGCTGATGTTTCTTTCGCATTTGATTTCCCTATTTTATGACTTCAAATAATGAAGTCAATGTATGTGATGAAATCATATTATTGTGAGATGGTTACAGGGAACGCAATTTTAATATTGTGGTTTTTCGACGAGTGTCACAAAAATAGTGAAAAGATAAAAGCTATTGGGTAGTTTTAACCTTAGGCACTAGCTCAATATTTAACGCTGAAAGAATTTTCACAATGGTTTCAAAACGTGGTTTTTTGCTTGAAAGTGTTTGATATAAACTTTCTCTACCGATATTGGCTTTTTTGGCTAATTCATTCATTCCTTTTGCACGGGCAATGGTATTTAACGCTTGAATGAATTCGGCTTCATCACCGTCTTTTAGCACTTCCGATAGATAAAGTGCGATAAGTTCATCGTTATTGAGATACTCAGCAGCATCGAACGTTGATATTTGTCCGTTAAACGATTTATCTTTCATCTGATTTTATTCCTGTTCAAGTTGGTATTGTTGCCAGAATCTTTTTGCTACGGCGATGTCTTGCTCTTGGCTGTCTTTGTATCCGCCGTTGATAATGAGATAGATGATTTCCCCTTTTCTTGCATAGTAGATACGGTAGCCTTTGTTTATCATCAATCGCATTTCATAAATGCCATCACCTAGCGACTTATGATCTCCAAAATGTCCGTTTTTTGCTCGTTCTAAGCGACGGATAATCGCAATTTTTGCAATAGGATCTTTGAGTTCATTTAGCCATAATTTAAAGGTTTCAGTTTGTTCAATAATGTACATAATTGATTTTCTATGATTGTAATGTTTTCAATACAAAATAACAAGCAAACTTCATATAGTGAAGTAATCAAGAGATTGTTAATTTTTATGACAAAAAGACAAGTGAGAGAAAATCATTTTTCGACGAGGGTCACAAAAATTTTGCAAAAATCAATGCAGATCTCACCGCTTGTAGTAAACTTCTGCCTAACAAATTTGAGAGGAAAATGACGATGGCTCAACAAGATGTGATTGTAATTGGCGGTGGAATGGTCGGGGCGGCGACAGCATTGGGGCTGGCAAAGCTAGGGCTAAAGGTTGTTCTGATTGAGAAAAATCCGTTGCCGGCATTTGATCCAAATGCACCTTATGATGTGCGAATTTCGGCAATTAGTGTGGCTTCCGTTGCCTTGTTGGAGAAATTAGGGGCGTGGCAGGCGATTGAATCGATGCGAGTTTGTCCTTATGACGGCTTAGAAACGTGGGAAATTGATGGCTTTAATACCGCTTTTCACGCAAATGATCTTGGCTTAGATAAGTTGGGTTATATGGTGGAAAACAACCTTATTCAGCTTGGGCTTTGGCAAGCATTGGCACAGTATCCAAACTGTCAGCAAGCGGTTGGTTTTGAGCAAATTTCTGCAAGTCGTGATGAGAACGGTGTTTGGACGGTTGAGCTTGATCAGCAGGTGTTTTCCGCACCGCTATTGATTGCCTGTGATGGCGCAAATTCCCTTGTGCGTCGCTGGTCGGGCATTGGTTTGACGAGCTGGCAATATCGCCAACACTGTCTGCTTGCCGTAGTCAAAACAGAATTACCGCAACAGAGTGTCACTTGGCAACAGTTCTTTGAAAGCGGTCCAAGAGCCTTTCTACCGTTACTGGAACATAACGGTTGTGTGGTTTGGTATGATTCGCCACAACGTATTGCTCAACTGCAACAGATGAGCAAAGAGAAATTGAGTGCAGAGATTCAGCGCCATTTTCCAAGCCGTTTAGGCAAGGTTGAAGTGACCGCTCACGATAGTTTCCCACTCACACGTCAGCACGCCCAAAGCTATGTGCGAAATGGGATTGTCTTAGTCGGGGATTCTGCTCATACGATTAATCCACTGGCAGGGCAGGGGGTGAATCTTGGTTTTAAAGATGTAAAAGCCTTACTTGAAGTGATAGAACAAGCGGTTGAGAAAGGGCAGAATTTTGCAGATGAAGCGGTGTTAAATGGTTACGAACGAAAACGTAAGCCTGATAATCTGTTAATGCAAACGGGAATGGACGTATTTTATAAAACCTTTAAGACAGATTTATTACCTGTGAAAGTCGCGCGTAATGTTGCGTTAATTGTGGCGGAACGTGCAACGCCGTTGAAAAAACGGGCGTTGAAATATGCGTTGGGAATTATATGATAGATAATAACATCACTATAATTCTAATTATAAATTAGGTTGCCAAATAGATCATTCCCCCCAAACTCGCTAAAATAGCTTGCTTACAAAGGGGAGTTGCTATGTTTAGAGTATATTATTCAAACCAAATAACCGAACAGAAAAATCTATTGACTGCGATCTTAGCGAAAGATCCCAACCCCGATCCATTTAGTCAAGAGATTGTTCTGGTACAAAGTTTAGGTATGGCACAATGGTTGCAAATGCAGATTGCTCAAGAAATCGGGGTGGCTGGTAATGTGCAATTTCCTTACCCAACCAGTTTTTTATGGCAACAATATCGCGTGCTTTTTCCTGATTTGCCGAAAGAGAATAGCTTTGACCGCCAGTCAATGTTGTGGCGTTTAATGCGAATTATTCCGCAGTTCCTTGAACAACCTGCCTTTGAAGCACTTGCGTCCTATTTAAACCAAGGCGATCAGCTAAAACAGTATCAATTAGCAGAGAAAATCGCCGATCTGTTTGACCAATATCTCGTGTACCGTCCGCAATGGTTGGTGCTATGGGAAAAGGGGCAATCGCAAGCGGTGGTTGATGAGATTATGCGAGCGGTTTCTTTTAAGCAAAAAAATGCAAAAGAGATTGCAACGAATGTGGCGTGGCAAAGTATCCTTTGGAATGCGTTAGTTGCCGATATAAAACAGGATAGCGATGAAGCGATTTTTAATACTTCACACCGTGCTTATTTGCAACAGCGTTATTTCGATAAACTTGATAATTTAACTGCCACTGAAAAAGCTCGCTTACCGAAACGGATTTTTATGTTTGGCATTTCTTCCCTTCCCCATTCTCAGCTCGCCGTATTGAAAAAATTGAGTGAGCATTGCAATGTTCACCTCTTTTTCACTAATCCAAGTATGGAATACTGGGCAAATGATCGTGAAGATAAGGTATTAGAAAAATTAGCGTTAAAAGATAATTTATCTGAAGCAGAATTAGCAGAGTTATTTGAAAAACAAGGAAACCCATTATTAACAGTTTGGGGAAAACAAGGAAAAGAATTTTTAAATTTATTAACTGAAACAGGTATTCAAGATATATCACTTTATAATCATTTTGAAGATAAAAATCCGACATTATTAACCCAAGTAAAAAAAGCGATTTTATATTCAGAACACCAAACTACATTCTCTTTAGCTAATGAAGATCGCTCTATTCAGCTTCACACTTGCCACAGCAAAATGCGTGAAGTAGAAGTATTATATAATCAATTATTATATTTATTTGAAACCTATCCTGACTTATCCCCGAAAGATATTATTGTGATGTCTGCGGATATTGATAGTTATGCACCTTATATTAATGCGGTATTTTCTCGTTATGAAAAAGAGAGAAGATATATTCCCTTTACCTTATCAGATCAAAAAATTAGTTATATTAATCCAATTATTGCTAGCTTTTTACAATTGTTATCGATTAAAGAAAATAAATTCTCAGCAGAAGAGATATTAGATCTCTTTGATATTTCAGCTATTCGAGAAAAATATCAATTTAATGAGCAGAAAATTAATACATTAAGAGAATGGATTAAATCGGTTGGCATTAGATCTGGCTTAAAAATAGAGAACCCAGAATGGCAAAATTATAATTCGTGGGAAAATGGGCTAAACCGATTATTGTTGGGCACAAGTTTAAAAGCGGAAAATAATGGCTGGCAGAACATTTTAGCTTTTGATGAAAGTTATGGATTAATCTCTGAATTAACAGGGAATTTAGCAAAATTTATCGACAATCTCACCGCTTGGCACGCCTTTATTTGCCAGCCACAGAGCCTATCTGCTTGGCAAGAACAGCTGTTTACCCTTGTGGCACAGACCCATCAAGAAAACGATCAAAGTATTGATGCGATTTTGACGTTACAGCAGGCTATCCGTGATGTGATTGAGCAAATTCAGCAAAGCCATTTTGAAGAAGCGATAGGTATTGATGTGATGCTTGAGCTATTTACTCAACAACTGAGCGAACAGCGTAGCCACTTAAATTTCCTTGTGGGTAAGGTGAATTTCTGTACGTTATTACCGATGCGAGCAATTCCTTTCAAAGTAGTCTGTTTGTTGGGTATGAATGAAGGCGAGTTTCCACGCCAACAGACGATCAACAGTTTTGATTTAATGCAGTACGCCCCACAAAAAGGCGACCGATCAAGACGAGATGATGATCGTTATCTTTTCCTTGAAACCTTGCTATCGGCTCAACAAATGCTCTATATCAGTTATATTGGGCAATCGCTCACAAGTAGCCAAGAAAAATTACCATCGGTGTTGGTGACACAATTATTTGATTATTTGAAAGAAAACCTGCCTAAAGCTGACTATACTAAATTATTGTCTGTTCACCCAATGACCGTATTTAGCCCAAATAATTTCAAAGATGGCAAAGTGGCTTATGATAAAGAGTGGCTGGAAGTTAAAAATAATATTTTACCACGCAAAGATTTCTTGCAGAAATTAACTAAAACGCAGGAAGATATAATGTCAGATATTCCACTTAACCAGTTTATTCATTATATTCAAGAACCAATAAAATATTTCTTCCAACAACAATTAGGGGTTCGTTTTGAGCAGAATGAAGATAAAATTGAAGAAAGTGAAATTTTCCAATTGTCTGGCTTAGAAAAATATAATTTACTTGATGATTTAATTCAAGTCGAAGAACAAGATATTGAAATCTTTTTTGAGAATGAAAAATTAAAAGGCAATCTACCCGCTCGTTATTTTGCAGAGATTAATAAAACAAAACTCACCGAAGATATTCAGCTTTTAAGAAATACGTTATCTTCTTATTTGTCGCAAGAGAAAAACGTTATTGAAATAGAACACTCTGTTATTTTTTCAGAAAGAAAATATCAACTTGTGGGTAATATCCCAAATTGTTTTAATAATGAAGTAGTATTATGGCGAGTAGGCGAGTTGCGAGATAAAGATATTATTCAAGCGTGGATCTATTATTTATTATTAAAAGCAAATGATCATCCAATTCTTTCACTACGTTTTTATTATCGACAAGGCGAAAAAGCAAATTGTCTAACCTTTAATGACATTTCGCAAGCAGAAGCAACGGAGATATTAAATCTTTATTTACAAGATTATTTATCAAGCCAAACCGAATTAAAATGGGCACTTAGTGATAGTGTTACAGAATACTTTAATAACAAGAATAAAGAATTGGATCCATCAAAAATCTTAAAAAAGATTTTTGATATAAATAAAAATCCCTATCTGACTCGTATCACTGAACAATCTGAAGCGTTAGATCTAACAACAATCTCTGACAGAATGGAATCATGGTTCAGTTTAATGTATATGAGCATTAAAACTTAATACAAGGACAGTTTATCTAATAATCACTTTATTGGTTGTATTTTTCTTAAACAGTAGCATAAAGCAAGCACTAATATGTCTTCTGTATTTCACTATAGAGATAAATCTGACAAATATAATATCTATTTATATTTTTGCCTGTTAGTTTGATAAATAGTATTGATGTTGCTAATACTCTATAATACGTCTATAACTAATTACCCATGAAGGATTTCTATGAATAAATCAAAAAAAATTGGTGTGCTATTAGCAAACTTAGGCACTCCTGATGAACCAACTACTCCGGCAGTGAAACGTTACTTAAGACAATTCCTGAGCGATCCAAGAGTAATTGATTTACCGAAGTGGCGTTGGAAATTTATTTTGAACTGTCTTGTGTTACCTAAAAGAGTACCTAAAGTTGCACAGGCTTATAAAACTATCTGGACAGAAGATGGCTCTCCTTTATTATCTATATCTCGTCAGCAGCAAGCCGCTATTCAGACTTATTTTTGCTCACAGAACAACAATATTGTCATTGAACTTGGAATGAGTTACGGTAATCCTAGTATCCAGAGTGCTGTTGATAGCCTTATAGCACAGGATGTAGAAAAAATTATTATACTTCCACTCTACCCTCAATATAGCTCAACAACAACAGCCTCAGTGCTGGATGCTTTTGCACAAGCATTATATAAACACAAGAAAGTTTTGCCTTTTGAATTTATTCACAATTACCATAATCACCCTTTGTATATTAAAGCATTAGCAAATACTGTAACGCTTACAGAGAATGAGCTATTACTTTTTTCTTTCCACGGTATACCTGCTCGTTATGAAGCAGAAGGTGACTTTTATTCAGAACAATGCCGAGAAACTGCCCGTTTAGTAGCCAAGGAGCTCAATTTGACAGAAAATCAATGGCTTTTATCTTTCCAATCTCGTTTTGGTAGTGAAGAGTGGCTTCAACCTTATACCGATGAACTTTTATCGAATCTTCCTACTAAAAATATAAAAAACATAGCGGTTATTTGTCCTGGTTTTGCCGCAGATTGCCTTGAAACAATTGAAGAAATTGCTGAAGAAAATCAGGAAAATTTTAAAAATGCAGGAGGAAATAACTACAGATATATTTCAGCATTGAATGCAAATAGCGATCATATTAGCTTTTTAGTTAAGTTGATTGAGTCAAAGCTAGACTGAGAATATATCTGTTAATTTGTTTGATAGATGGTGAAGTATCCCCCTAACTACAATCTGTGTCTGTATCTGAAGTGACAACTATAAGATACAGACATTTTTATATCGCCATAGTCAAATTAGATAATTATTTTTTATAATAAAAAAATAAGCTCATAAAATCAGCAAATAACCCTCTTACCTAACTCAAAAATGAGAAGTAGATCACATTTTTATATAAATCAGATTGCTGAAAAATCGGCATCCTTTAAAATTCCACTCCGAAATTTACTCTATTGAGAATAAGTTTTAATAATCCGAATAAATCCTCACATAAGGAGCAACCAATGAGTATTGCTATTATCATAGCAACCCACGGTGTCGCCGCAGAACAACTTCTCAAAACCACAGAGATGTTAATCGGGGAACAAAGTGATGTAGCCACTATCGACTTTGTACCTGGTGAAAATGCCGAAACTATTATGGGTAAATATCAAGAGAAATTAGCGAATGAGCTCGCTCACTGCGATCAGGTGCTATTCCTTGTTGATACTTGGGGCGGTAGTCCGTTTAATGCGGCAAACCGTGTGTCTGAAGGCAAAGATAATATGGACATTGTCACAGGTGTAAATGTGCCGATGCTCGTTGAAACTTTTATGGCACGTGATGATGGTCCGTCTTTAGCTGAGCTAGTAGAAGTCGCTCTTGAAACAGGACGTTTAGGCGTGCGTGCATTACGCTATCAGGAGAAAGAAGAAGCACCTGCGGAACAACCTGCTCCTGCTGCTCAAGCTCCGGTACAACCACAAGTAGCTCAAGTCAATCAAGAAGGGAATTTAGTGATTGGTCTGGCGCGTATTGACGACCGTTTAATTCACGGTCAAGTGGCGACTCGCTGGACGAAAGAGAGCCGTGTTAGCCGTATTGTGGTAGTGAACGATGATGTGGCAAAAGATAGTGTGCGTTCAACGATGCTAAAAAGTGTAGCACCACCGGGAGTAATGGCTCACGTTGTGCCTGTGGATAAAATGATCCGCGTTTATAACAACCCTGAATATGCGAACGAACGTATGATGTTACTTTTCACTAATCCGACAGACGTGGTTCGTTTAATGGAAGCAGGCGTTGAGTTCAAATCGATCAATATCGGCGGTATGGCATATAAAGACGGTAAGAAAATGATTACCAGTGCCGTTGCTGTTGATGATAAAGATATCGAAGCATTTAAAGCATTAGATGCGAAGGGTATTGAGCTTGATGTGCGTAAAGTATCGAATGATAGCCGTCAATATATGATGGATTTACTCAAGAAAAATAACTTAATCTAAGGAAATTATTATGGAAATTTCTACATTACAAATAATCTTAGTATTCCTTGTCGCCTGTATTTCAGGTATGGGATCAATCCTTGATGAGTGGCAAACTCACCGTCCGTTAATCGCTTGTACCTTAATCGGTATCGTATTAGGCGATATGAAAACGGGGATCATTGTTGGTGGTTCATTAGAATTATTAGCGTTAGGTTGGATGAACATTGGTGCAGCATTAGCACCAGATGCGGCATTGGCGTCAGTGGTTTCAACCATCTTGGTTATCGTAGGCGGACAAGATATTCCGACAGCGATTGCACTCGCTATTCCTCTTGCAGCGGCAGGTCAAGTTTTAACTTATGTTGTACGTGCGATTACAGTTGGTTTCCAACATGCAGCGGATAAAGCCGTTGAAACTGGAGACTTAAATAAACTGGATTGGATCCACCGTTCAGCGTTATTACTTCAAGCAATGCGTATTGCAATCCCAGCGTTAATCGTTGCGATGACGGCAGGTACAGATAGTGTTCAATCTATGTTAGCAGCCATTCCGCCAGTTGTAACAACAGGTCTTAAAATTGCCGGTGGCTTTATCGCGGTTGTAGGTTATGCGATGGTTATCAATATGATGCGTGCAGGTCACTTAATGCCATTCTTCTACGCAGGTTTCGTAATTGCAGCATTTACCGATTTCAACCTTGTAGCATTAGGGGTTTTAGGTACTATCACTGCGATTATTTATATCCAACTTCACCCGAAATACAACCAAAGTAAACAAGTGGTGCAAGTGCAAGCAACAAACAACGACCTTGACAACAGATTAGACTAAGGAAGTAAGACTATGACAACTGAAATCAAAAAAGTAACACAGAGCGATTTAAATGCGGTGGTACGCCGTTCTAATCTCTTCCAAGGTTCTTGGAACTTCGAGCGTATGCAGGCGTTAGGTTTCGCCTACTCAATGGTGCCAGTCATCAAACGTTTATATCCAGATCCAAACTCACAAGAGCGTAAAGATGCTATCAAACGTCACCTTGAGTTCTTTAATACTCAACCATTCGTAGCGGCTCCTGTATTAGGGGTAACTATCGCAATGGAAGAAGAGCGTGCGAATGGTAAACCTATTGATGATGCAGCAATCAACGGGATCAAAGTTGGTTTGATGGGGCCTCTTGCTGGTGTGGGCGACCCGATTTATTGGGGGACAGCTCGTCCAGTATTCGCAGCATTAGGTGCAGGCGTTGCCTTAACAGGTAGCTTATTAGGTCCACTACTATTCTTCGTATTATTTAACCTTGTGCGTTTAGCAACCCGTTACTACGGCGTCGTTTATGGTTACAAAAAAGGCTTAAATGTTGTACAAGATATGAGTGGTGGTTTATTACAAAAATTAACCGAAGGTGCATCAATTCTCGGCTTGTTTATTATGGGAGCGTTGGTTCAGAAATGGACAAGCATTAATGTACCGCTTGTAGTTTCTACTATTCAAAAACAAGACGGCACAACGGAAATTACCACCGTTCAATCTATCTTAGATAGCTTAATGCCGGGCTTATTACCGTTACTTTTAACATTTGCGTGTATGTGGTTATTACGTAACCGTGTGAATGCACTTTGGATTATCGTTGGCTTCTTCGTTATCGGTATCTTCGGTGCGTGGACAGGTATTCTTGCATAATTTGCAAAAAATCCGATAAATTAGACCGCTTGTGCTAAAATACAAGCGGTCTTTTTTTTTAAGAACATTCTACAAATGACAAATATACTTCTGATTTTAGCTATTGGTTTGAGCTTGCTCTATATTCTCTATGATCAGCTCATTATGGACAGACGAAAAGGCGAAACTCGATTAAGCGTGCCGTTAGTTCGACAAGCAAGTTTAGACACAGGGATTTTAATTGCCCTAATTGTGTTAATTATCGTGCAGGGCGTACAAACAGGTATTGAACCTCTCACTGTATTCTTATTGTGCGGTTGTATTGTCTTAGCAGTCTATTCGGCGTTCATTCGTTACCCTCGTTTACTATTAAAAGAACAAGGCTTTTTCTTTGGCAATTTCTATTTTTTATATAGCCATATTGCACAAATTAATTTGGCAGATCAGAATATTTTAGTCATTGATCTAAAAAATAATAGGCGATTGTTTATTCGGATTAAACAAAAAGAAGATATTGAACGAGTTGTCAATTTCTTTGGAGGATACAAAAAATGATTTTCAAATTAGTGGGTAAACATCAACATTATGATTGGGGTGGAGATATTTTCATACCCAACTGGTTAAAACTTGACACTCACGAAGAGAAACCCTATGCAGAATATTGGCTTGGAGCACACCGTTCTGCTCCTTCAATGATTGAATTTGAAGGAGCATGGTTGCCTTTAGATCGCGTTTTAGATAAGGCGCCTCAAATACTAGGAGAAAAATCGCGTGAACAATTTGGAGATGAATTACCTTTCTTACTGAAAATTTTGGATGTGAAGTTACCGCTTTCGATTCAACTTCACCCAACTAAAAAAGAGGCAGAACACGGTTTTGAACGTGAAAATTATGAAGGTATTCCACTAAATGCCTCAAACCGTACCTATAAAGATCGTAATCATAAACCAGAAATGATGATTGCATTATCAGACTTTTGGCTATTACACGGGTTCAAATCTGAAGATGCGATTAAAGAAAGCCTAATGAAGCATCAATCTTTACAAGGTCTGGCGAAAGCGATTGAACAACAAAGTTTACCAACGGTTTATGCCTCCATTATGCAAGCAGAACAAACTCAGCTTGCAGAATGGTTATTGCCCATCATTGAAAATAAACAAGAGGATTATCAACAAGATAGACTTAAACTAGACGATCCTGACTATTGGGTACTATATACTATTGATGCAATGAAAATAAGTCTGGATAAACTAGATGCAGGGCTTCTCTGTTTCTATCTATTTAATATTGTAAATCTCAAAAAGGGAGAGGGAATTTATCAAGGCGCAGGCTTACCTCACGCCTATTTGCGAGGACAAAATATTGAACTAATGGCAGCCTCAGACAATGTCATTAGGGGAGGGCTAACCCCTAAATATGTAGATATCCCAGCACTTCTACATACGATTGATTATCGAGCAATTACACCTAAGATTATTCCTCAATATGAGGAAAATAATAGTGAAGAGTTACTGCACTTATATCCAACACCAGAAGCAGAGGACTTTGCCTTACAGCGACTCAGCTTTAAACCATTTGATGAAGAACAATTTACTGCAACAAGTGCAAGTATTTTATTAGTAATGTCTGGAAGTTTGTATGTCGATTTAGGATATGACTCGATTTATTTACAACAAGGCGAAGCAATTTTTATCAGCGCTAATAGCCAAGTAGATTTTATTGGTGAAATGGATGGCTATGCCGTGATTGCAACACTGCCGTAATTGTGTTCATTTTTTTCTACTCCCGATCCTATGTTCTATCTTTTGCCCGATTTATTCTTCTTTTCTTAAAATCGGGCAGTCAAAAAACGAGAACGTTTGCTTTTTTTTGTGAGCTGAATCACAAAAACAAAACAACTTCGTAAAATTTCTTTTTATTCGGTCAATTTTGTTTGATTATATGATTGTTTTCTCAATAGAGATAGCCGATAAAACAATCACGATGGAGGCAGAGATGACCGCAGTCAATAGCAATACGCCGTTACTCTCAATGAAGAACATCAGCAAATCTTTTGTGGGAGTTCAAGCCTTAAAGAATGTTCAGCTTGAACTGCATAAAGGAGAAGCCCACGCTTTAATGGGTGAAAACGGTGCTGGAAAATCCACCTTAATGAAATGCTTGATCGGGGTTTATCAAGCAGATGAAGGGGAGATCATCTATAAAGGAAAAGCCGTCAATTATTCTTCTGTGTTGGAAGCTCAGAAAGACGGTATCAGTATGATTTTCCAAGAGCTAAACCTTATTCCTCATCTTACCGTGGCAGAAAATATCTTCTTTGCCCGTGAACCAAATAAATTTGGCATTGTTGATAAAGCCAAAATGAATAAAGATGCCGCCGACTTGCTCAATATGTTTGATATTGATGTGAGCCCGACTGATCTTGTCAAAGACCTTTCCGTTGCTCGTCAGCAAATGGTGGAAATCGCCAAAGCCCTCTCTTTTGATGTGGAAGTGTTGATTATGGACGAACCAACTTCTGCTCTCACGGAAAAAGAGATTGAGAAATTATTCGAGCTTGTCCGCCGCTTGAAAGAGAAAGGCGTGTGTATCGTCTATATTTCTCACCGTATGGACGAACTAAAACAGATCTGCGACCGCATTACCATTTTCCGTGATGGCACTTATGTGTCTAGCCACCGTTTCTCAGACATTACGATGGACGAAATCATTACCAAAATGGTAGGGCGTACGCTCGATAACCACTTCCCACCAAAAACTGCCAAAATCAGTGATGAATTGTTGCTTTCTGTGATGAATGCAGAACGTAAGGGCGTATTTGAGCCGTTAAACTTTGACTTGTTAAAAGGCGAAGTGTTGGGAATTACAGGCTTGGTTGGAGCGAAACGAACAGAGCTTGCCCGTGCGATTTTTGGGGCAGATCCTCTTGATGGTGGCGAAATTTATGTTCGGAATAAGAAAGTGGTTATTCGTGACCCAAGCGACTCAATTAAAGCAGGTATTGCTTATCTGTCGGAAGACCGCAAGCTAAATGGGGTGGCAGTGAGAATGTCTATTCGTGAGAACATCACAATGGCTTCAATGGATAAAGTATGCGATCAGTTAGGCATTATTTCACATAATGAGGAGCTGAAAGCGAGCGATACCTTTATTAAGAAAATGGAAATTAAAACGCCAACACCAGAGCAGTTAGTGAATAATCTAAGTGGTGGTAACCAGCAAAAAGTGGTTATCGGCAAATGGTTATTCCGTGATGCGAATGTGATGATTTTCGATGAACCTACTCGAGGCATTGACGTTGGGGCGAAATATGCGATTTATCAGTTAATTGATGAACTTGCCGCCAATGGTGTCGGTGTGATTGTGATTTCTTCTGAATTACCTGAGATTTTAGGGATTACCGACCGTGTTATCGTAATGCGTGAGGGCAGAATGACAGGTATGTTGGAAACCAAGAAAACCAACCAAGAAGAGATTATGCAATATGCCACTGACGTGAGAAATATGTTCAAAAACGAATATAAAAACTAAGGAGCTTTAAAATGAGTGATAAATATAAAGATCTGCTTCGCAAAATGGCGGCATTGGCAGGGTTAATCCTCTTAGTCATTTTCTTTAGTGTAACCAACGACTATTTCTTTACCTCTAACAACATTATGACTGTTGGTCTGCAAACATCGACCATTGCATTAATCGGTATCGGTGCAACTTGCGTTATCTTAACGGGCGGTATCGACTTAAGTACAGGGTCTGTGGTTGCCCTTTCAGGGGTTGCTGCTGCAATGATTGTAAACGCAGGCGTACCGGTGCCGTTAGGTATGGTGTTGGGTATCTTAGTTGGCGGTATCTGTGGTTTAGTCAATGGTATTTTAGTCACCCAAATGAAATTACCGCCATTTATCGCCACACTCGGTATGATGATGGTTGCTCGTGGTTTAGCACTCTATGTCACTAACGCTGCACCGGTTTCAGGTATGCCGGAAAGTTTTGCAGTCTTAGGTAACGGCGCCTTATTCAAAATCGTGGAAGAAGGTCCAAATGGTTTACCGAAAGTCGTGTTTGCCGGCATTCCATACCCAGTGATTATTATGCTCTTCATTACTGTTCTCTTTACCTTCGCTTTAACGAAATTGAAAGTTGGTCGCTACATCTATGCTATCGGTTCAAATGAAGAAGCAGCTCGCTTATCTGGTATCAAAACCAATGTTGTCAAAATTTATGCCTATGTTGCCAGTGGCTTACTCTCTGGCTTAACAGGCGTAATCCTTGCTTCTCGCTTAGTAACAGCACAGCCAAACGGCGGTGTGGCTTACGAGCTAGACGCAATTGCAAGTGCAGTAGTCGGGGGAACATCGTTGATGGGCGGTGTCGGTACCATCCCTGGCACATTAATCGGGTCATTCATTATCGGTGTACTCCGTAATGGTTTGAATATGAATGGCGTATCATCGTTTGTGCAAATGATTGTTATCGGTTTGGTGATTATCGTAGCCGTGTCTTTAGACCAGCTCCGTCAATCTAAAAAACTTGGTAAGAAATAAACTCTAGAGGAGATTTAACTATGAAAAAATTAGCAATCGTAACCACAACTGTATTAGGTTTATCTACCCTTTTTGCAGGCTCAGCGTGGGCAAAATCAGACGAAATTGCAGTCATCGTAAAATCCGCTAACTCAACTTTCTGGCAAAACGTGCGTAAAGGTGCGGAAACTGCAGGCACAGATTTAGGTGGAAAATATAAAGTGACCTTCCAAGGCCCTGAATCAGAAACTGCGATTGACGCACAAGTCAATATGGTGGATAACGCTGTAAACCGTGGTGCTGCAGGTATCGTGCTTGCGGCTTCTGACCCAGTGGCTCTTGTGCCAGCAGTGAGAAAAGCCTATGAAAGCGGTATTCCAGTGGTATTAATCGACTCAGGCTTAAACAGCGATGGTAAATACTATCAATCATTCCTTGCAACCGATAACCGTGCAGCTGGTAAATTAGCCGCTGAAAAATTATTAGCTAAAGTGAAAGGCGGTAAAGTGGCAGTGATGTCATTCACTCAAGGTGCAGCTTCTGCGATTGAACGTACAGGCGGCTTCATTGATGAAGTGAAATCTAAAGCAGATTACAAAATTGTCGGTCCATACTACTCAAATTCAGAAATGGTTACCGCATTGAACCAAACTGAAGACGTGTTAGGTTCTAACCCTGATATTGCGGCGATCTTCGGCGCAAACGAACCGACCGCAGTCGGTATGGCTCGTGCGGTGAAACAAAAAGGCTTCGCAGGTAAAATCGTTGCCGTTGGTTTTGATGGTAACTCAGACCTCCAAAACTTCGTCCGTGATGGAACTTTAGACGGTATCGTGGTGCAATCTTCATACCAAATGGGTTACAAAGGTGTTGATACTATCGGCAAACTCATTAAAGGTGAAAAAGTCGAAAAAGTTATTGATACTGGTGTAGTTTATGTAACGAAAGAAAACATCGACTCTCCAGAAGCGAAAGCGGTACTTTACTAATAAAAATCTCCCCCTAACCCCCTCTTTTTCAAAGAGGGGGAATATCAAACTTCCCCCTTTGGAAAAGGGGGAATGAGGGGGATTTCGAGAGGGATCAAGCGGTCTGTTTTCTTCTGAATTTTACGCTTACGCCCTCTCCCTTGTGCGTATTTGAACTTGTAAATTTTAAGAGGAAAAACATTATGGCAAATCGTCTTATCCTTAACGAAACCAGCTATCACGGCAAAGGTGCAATTCGACACATTATTCACGAAGTAAAAAGCCGTAGTTTTACCAAAGCTTTAATCGTCGCCGACAAAGATCTTGTGCGTTATCAAGTCGTAGCAAAAGTGACTAACTTACTTGACGAAGCAGGCTTACCTTATGAAATTTTTGAAGAAGTGAAAGCAAACCCAGCTGTTTGTGTCATCAAAAAAGGGGTAGAAAAATTCAAAGCCTCTGGTGCTGACTATATGATTGCAATCGGTGGTGGTTCACCTATCGACAGTGCAAAAGGTATCGGTATCATCATCAACAACCCAGAATTTAGCGATGTCCTTTCCCTTGAAGGCGTTGCACCAACCCACCAAAATGCGTGCCAATCATTGCCGTACCAACCACCGCAGGTACAGCAGCAGAAGTGACAATCAACTATGTAATTACCGACGAAGAGAAAAAACGTAAATTCGTCTGCGTAGATGTTCACGATGTGCCAGCCGTTGCCGTTGTCGATCCGGATATGATGTCATCAATGCCGAAAGGATTAACGGCAGCAACAGGTATGGACGCATTGACCCACGCTATCGAAGGCTACATTACCAAAGCGGCTTGGGAATTAACCGACGCACTTCACCTAAAAGCGATTGCATTGTGATACCCTGTTTGCCCATTGCCTCAAGTGCAGCGGTTAAGCCTGATACGCCGTCTGCGATTTGGCTATTGTGTTGAATGTAGTTTGGTGCAAGCAAGCTGCAAGCTTTGGCACTGTCGCCCGATACAAAATATTGATTAACGCTTGTGCATTGCGGATATTGTTTGTTTGAACTTGGGCTGTCATTGTCGTGTTTCCTTTTGTTGATACAGTTGATTGTGGATTTTGGGCATAAGCTGCGGTTGCCATTGCTAATGCTGAAACGAAAAGTGCGGTTGATTTTTTCATTGCTTTTTCCTTTGTTAAGTTAATGCGATTTGCCAAACTGGCTGATGTGGCGTATTATAGATTAAAACTTACTTTTGAGAAGTACTTACAAAAATGTAAGAAATGAAGATATTTTGTAATCTATTGAAATATAAGGAAATAAAAATGGAAAAATTTTCAAATTCAATCGAACGGGGTTATGTATTATCCGCTCAATGCCCTTCTCGTGAGATTTTGCAACATCTGACTAACCGTTGGGGCGTGTTGGTGATGATTGTGTTGATGAAAGGCACAAAACGGTTTAGCGAAATCCGCCGTGAGATTGACGACGTGAGCGAACGTATGCTGACCCAAACGCTACAACAGTTGGAACAAGATGGTATGCTCAATCGTAAATCCTACAACACCGTTCCGCCACACGTTGAATATTCGCTGACGGATTTTGGCTTACAGGCTGGCAGTCGCCTTGTGGATTTGGTGGACTGGTTGGAAGAGAATTTGAATGGGATTTTGAAAAGCCAAAAGAAATAGCTAAGCAAGCGGTGGGATTTCTTATGGATTTTGCAATTGTAAAAATTTGTGGAAATTTGACCGCACTTTTTATCAACTCCCCCAACAACCCCCGATAAATCTCCCAATCCACATCTTTAAACACATTAAACACCACCTTCATTTGTGAGTTATCGGCTAAAAAGTCTTTGACAGTTTGCACGGCGATTTCTGCTGCCTCTTGATTAGGGAAACGAAATTCGCCCGTGCTGATGCAACAAAAGGCGACACTCTCAATACTGTGTTGCTTGGCGAGTTCTAGGCAAGAGCGGTAGCAACTGGCGAGCAGTTCGCAATCTTTTGCCGATAACGCACCACTGATAATCGGCCCCACAGTGTGCAAAACGTAGGCAGACGGCAAGTTAAATGCTGGGGTGATTTTTGCTTGCCCTGTGGGTTCCAAATGCCCTTGTTTTTCCATCAATTCAGCACAAGCAAGGCGAAGTTGCACGCCTGCTTGCGAGTGAATGGCGTTGTCGATACAGGCGTGCAAAGGGTGAAAGCAGCCGAGCAGTTGGCTGTTTGCCCCTGTACATTAAACCTGCCACCGCACCAGTTTCATCGTGCAGTCGTCAAACCGCAGCACCACCGAATAAAAATCAAAAAAATCGTACTCCGTTTCCTGCACCTTGCCATAATTTTGCAAGGCTGGAGCAAGCTGAAAATAACCGTGAATGGCTTGCTGCCGATTGTCAAACGCCACTTCTTCAAGATAAAAACGGTGTTGATTATGGGTAATCGTTTTGGCAAAACGGAATGTACCGAAATGCAGTAAGCGTGTTTTTTTTGCGAATAGCGAAAATAAAAATTAAGCTAAAAATAAATAATAAGATAAACAGCATTTTTACTTCCTAAAAGTAAGTAAATTGAGGGCAGTATAGATGTTTAACTTATTTTATGGAAGTACTTACAAAAATGTAAGATTTTGGATTTATATTTAACTTATTGATTTAAAAGAAGTTAAATTTTAGATTTTTTAGGAAATAGGTAAGGATAGATAAAATAAGCAGTGGCGTTTGGTGTCGATTTTCCATAATTCCAGTAAATATGACAACCTTACAATACACTATACGCATTAACAGAAATAACACCCGAAAACCGTTGCTAAGGAAACACTCAAATGGATTTAATAGATTTACTGTTTGTGTTAAGATTCTCAAAATTTCGCTTGAACTGATAGAGCTTATGATGAACTATGCTGAATCCATTATCGAAAATAAACTAATAAAGAAATTACAAGATTTAAAGTATATTTTTCGAGAAGATATTTGTGACAGACAATCACTGGAGGAAAATTTTCGTGAGAAATTTGAACAGTTAAACCGCGTTCGTTTAACCGATAGCGAATTTGAGCGCTTAAAGCTTGAAATTATCACACCGGATGTCTTTGCCGCTGCTAAGAGACTGCGTGAAACTAGCACCTTTATCCGCGAAGATGACACACCGCTCAATTATACGCTGGTAAATATCAAAGATTGGTGCAAAAACGACTACGAAGTGATCAGCCAGTTGCGTATCAACACGGAAAACAGCCATCACCGCTACGATGTGATTTTATTGATTAACGGTATACCTGTTGTTCAAATTGAGCTGAAAACCCTGCAAATTCCACCCCAAAAAGCCATTGAGCAAATCATCGATTATAAAAATGACACAGGCAACGGCTACGGCAACAGTTTACTGTGTTTTATGCAATTGTTTATTGTGAGCAATGAGAGTAGTACCTATTACTTTGCCAACAATCAAAACAAACATTTCGCTTTTCATGCAGACGAACGTTTTTTACCGGTATACCGTCTTGCCGATGAAGCAAACAATAAAATTAATTACTTGTATGATTTTGCCGATAAATTTTTGGAAAAATGCACGTTAGGCAAAATGATCAGCCATTATATGGTGTTGGTAGCAAGCGAACAAAAGCTTTTGATGATGAGACCGTATCAGATCTATGCCGTCAAAGCGATTGTGGACTGTATTCACCAAAACCGAGGTAACGGCTATATTTGGCATACCACAGGTTCAGGCAAAACACTCACTTCATTCAAAGCCTCCACATTGCTCAAAAATAATCCCGATATTGATAAATGCTTGTTTGTAGTAGATAGAAAAGACCTAGACCGTCAAACACGTGAAGAATTTAACCGCTTTCAAGAAGGTTCAGTAGAAGAAAATACCAATACTTCTACTTTAGTCAACCGCCTGCTTTCAGATGATTACGCCGATAAAGTTATCGTAACTACCATTCAAAAGCTGGGGTTGGTACTCAAAGAAAATAGTACCCACCATAGACAATTAAGCGCGCTCAAAGGTAAACGTATGGTTTTTATTTTTGACGAATGCCATCGCTCCCAATTTGGAGAAAATCATCAGGCAATCAAGAAATTTTTCCCAAAAGCACAATTATTTGGTTTTACCGGTACGCCGATTTTTGAAGAAAATGCTAGTTACAAACGCATTGACGGCACGGACGCATCTTATCAAACCACAGAAGATATTTTTGAACAGCAATTACACGCTTACACCATTACCAATGCCATTGACGACGGTAATGTATTGAAATTCCATATTGATTATTACAAGGCGGATGGAGGTAAGCCCGTATCTGCCAATCATCCCGTTACCAAGCAGGCGATTGTTGATTCCATTTTAAACAAGCACGATGCCGCCACTTCCGAGCGTCGTTTCAATGCTATTTTTGCTACTGCATCCATTAATGATGCGATTGACTATTATCATATTTTTAAAGATGCACAAGCCAAGTTACAGGCAGATAATCCCGACTTCGCACCGCTTAATATCGCCTGCGTGTTTTCCCCACCCGCCGAAGGCAATCAAGACATTGCCCAAATCCAAGCCGATTTGCCTCAGGAGGAACAAGACAATAAAGATGATCCAAACGGCAAAAAAGTCGCCTTAAAAGCTATTATTGATGACTACAATGTGCAGTACCACACCAATTATAGTATCAATGAATTTGATCTATATTACCAAGATGTGCAAAAACGAATTAAAGACCACCAATACTCCGATAAAGATTATCCACACAGCAACAAAATTGATATCACTATTGTTGTCGATATGTTACTTACGGGATTTGACAGCAAATATTTAAATACCCTTTATGTAGACAAAAATCTGAAATATCACGGGTTAATTCAAGCTTTTTCCCGCACCAACCGCGTATTAAATTCTGCCAAACCCTACGGCAATATTTTGGATTTTCGTGGACAGCAGACTCAAGTAGATGAAGCCATCAAGCGTTTTTCAGGTCAAGATCAAGACCGAGCCAAAGAAATCTGGATTGTTGACCCAGCGGAAATCGTCATAACCAAACTGCAAAACGCCATGACGCAACTGGAAGATTTCATGTCATCGCAGGGATTGACCTGTACGCCGTCTGAAGCACATAACCTGAAAGGAGACAACGCCCGAGCCGGATTTATCAATCTATTTAAAGAAGTGCAGCGTTACAAAACCCAGTTGGGGCAATATACCGATTTAAGCGAAGAGCAAAAGCAGGCAATTGAAAATATTTTGCCAAGCGATACCCAGCGCGCTTTTAAGGGCGTGTATCTGGATATGGCGCAACAAATCAAAGAACAAGCGTTATATGGAAAAACGCCACCATCGCCGGAGCTTGAGCAATTAGACTTTGAATTTGTGTTGTTTTCATCCGTAACCATTGATTACGACTACATCATGAAACTAATTGCTGAAAACTCATCCAAACCGAAAAAACAGCAGATGAGCCGCACGCAATTAGTAGAGCTAGTTGCCGCCAGCAGCGATTTGATGGATGAAAAAGATGATATCATTGCCTATATAGACAGCCTAAAAGCCGGTGAAGCACTCAACGAGCAAGAAGTTAAAGCCGGCTATCAGGCATTCAGAAACGCAAAAACAAACGCAAAACTGACCGCTCTTGCACAAAAACACGGTATTACAACCGATACTTTGAGAGGCTTTATCGAAGAAATCCTAAACCGTATGATTTTTGACGGTGAAAAGCTCACCGACTTACTCGAACCTTTGGAATTAAGCTGGAAAGAACGCCGCATTAAAGAATTAGCCTTAATGGAAGACCTCGTTCCCTTGCTGAAAAATATGGCAAAAGGAAAAGAAATTTCAGGCTTGAAGGCGTATGAATAAACGATCTAAGGATAAATAACATGCTGGCACAGCAAGAGGCAAATGCATTATTGACATTGGAAAAATATGATTTCAGCAATGGAGAATACAAATTTCCCTATATGGGCGGTTCATTACGCTTATCGTTACAGTCAATGGATAAAAAAGAAACTTTTAACTTGGATGTAACCAGAGGATATATCGCATTGGAAAAAATCACCTTCCAAACCAGAGCCAGAAAAGCCGTTGTATTGGTTCGCCTGGATATTGAAGGCCCGCCGCACCGCAATCCTGATGGTGAAGAAATTACTTGCCCGCATATTCACCTCTACAGGGAAGGCTACGGCGACAAATGGGCTTATCCGCTGCCTGATGAACTCAAATTAGTGTTAGACAGCCCTTATGATCTACTGGATAGATTTATGGATTATTGTCATATTATCGGCAAGCCCATGATTCAAAGAGAATTATTTATATGATTGACGAAATACAAAGCCTGATGGAGCAATACCTCCAATGGCTGAAAGACAAAACGGCTTTAAAACAAATCGATAAAGATTGGGTGCAGGTTACCACTCCGCATTTGGATCGTCATAACGACTGTTTGCAATTTTATATCCGCAAAGAAGCCAACGGTTTTTTGCTCAGTGATGATGGCTATATCATTCACGATTTAATCAGCTCCGGCTGTTCTTTGGATAGCGAAAAACGCAAAGCATTATTGAAAATGACTTTGGCAGGATTCGGTGTCCAGCTCGACGGCGAAACCTTGATACTCAAAGCCAGCGCCGAAAATTTCGCCTTGAAAAAACATAATTTCCTGCAAGCTATGCTGGCGGTTAACGACCTGTTTTATTTGGCTTCGCCCTACGTTGCCAACCTGTTTTATGAAGATGTGGTGCAATGGCTGGATCACTCGGATATACGCTATACCCCCAATATCAAATTTACCGGCAAAAGCGGCTTTGACCATATGTTTGACTTTGTCATCCCCAAATCGCGCAAACAACCCGAACGTATCTTGCAAACGCTCGGCAACCCGAAAAAAAATGCCATCGAAGCAACGGTTTTCAAATGGACGGATAGTCGTGAAAACCGTGCGGCCAATTCCGAATTATTTGTTTTGCTCAATAACGAAACGGAAGTCGCGGCTTCGGCGATTGACGCACTTAAAAATTACGATATCGAACCGATTTTATGGACAGAACGCAGCCAAGTTGTAGAACGGCTGGTTGCCTAAGCAATATACAAATCTAAGAGTATAAAAAAATGAATGCTTCAGAACAGAATAAGCCAAACCAGCAAGAAAGAGTGATCCCAAAACTTCGTTTTCCTGAGTTTCAGACGGCATTGGGGTGGAGTTGGAAAACTTTAGATCAAGTTTGTACCATTACGAATGGTAAATCGAATGCCCAAGACCATATTGAAAATGGCAAATATCCCTTATTTGACCGTTCTGAAATTATAAAAGCGTCAAATGACTACTTATTTGATTGTGAGGTTGTGATTATTCCAGGAGAAGGAATGAAATTTATTCCTAAATACTACAAAGGAAAATTCAATCTTCACCAAAGAGCATACGCATTAAAAGATTTTATTATTAATGGAAAATTTGTTTATTACTCTATGCTCAATAATACTACTCTCTTATCCAAGAAGGCTGTTCAATCAACAGTACTCTCTCTTAGGCTGCCAATTTTAAAAAATTTTCCAATAATTAAACCTGAAACTGAAGAACAACAAAAAATTGCCGATTGTCTTTCTTCGCTTGATGAATTAATCGAGTTGCAGGAACAAAAACTTGTCGCTTTAAAACAACATAAAAAAGGCTTGATGCAGCAATTATTCCCAAGCCATAATGATTTGCAAGCAAGCAAGCAAGCAAGCAAGCAAGCAAGCAAGCAAGCAAGCAAGATAGTTTATCCGAAACTTAGATTTCCGCAATTTAAAAATTGTGAGGGGTGGGAGGTTGTTGAATTAAAAGTGTTAGCTAATAGAGTTACGGTTAAAAATAAAGATAACGCTATTATTCGTGTTCTAACTAATTCTGCAAATGATGGTGTAATTGATCAAGGGGATTATTTTGATAGAGATATAGCCAATAAGAATAATCTCGATGGGTATTACATTATTGAATTTGGAGATTATGTTTATAATCCAAGGATTTCAAATTTAGCTCCTGTGGGTCCTATTTCTAAAAATAAAGTTGGTATTGGTGTAATGTCACCACTTTATACAGTTTTTAGATTTAAAAATGAACAAAACGATTTTTATGAGTATTTTTTTAAAACCAATACTTGGCACAAGTATTTACAGCAAAATTCAAATAGTGGGGCTAGATACGATCGTATGAATATTACAAATAATGATTTCATGTCTATGCCTTTACCAATGCTAATACCTAAAGAACAACAAGCCATCGCAGATTGCCTGTCTTCACTGGATAATCTAATTAACGAACAAAACGAACGGATAGGCCGTCTGAAAACCCATAAGAAAGGCTTGATGCAGCAGTTATTTCCAACGATACAGTAAATAAGTAATCCGTTATTTCTACCGTATTACAAAGCGATGAGAACAGTGAGAGCAACAATAATAGAGAAACCAAATATGCCTCGAAATAATCAACAAAATAATGATTCATTTGAAAATTTAACTGACCTACAGGATCTGGCAAGGCGGCTGCGAACACAAAACAGCAAATGCCAGTTAATTTTTGCCCATAACGGTACGGGGAAAAACCTATCCATTTCACGCAGATTTATACCCTGATTCATTTAAAGAGACACAACCATGACCCAAGAGCAACTCAACCAACTGGGCAAAACCTTATGGGGTATTGCCGACCAATTACGCGGGGCGATGAATGCCGACGATTTTCGTGATTACATGCTATCGTTCTTGTTTTTACGCTATTTATCAGATAATTACGAACTCGCTGCACAAAAAGAGCTGGGTAGGGATTATCCGCAATTAAGCAATGATGATAAGCGCACGCCTTTGGCGGTATGGTATCAAGAAAATGCTGACTTTACCGCCGATTTTGAAAAGCAAATGCGACGCAAAGTGCATTATGTGATTAAGCCTGAATATTTGTGGGGCAGTATTGCCGAATTGGCAAGAGTGCAGAGCACTGAGTTGTTAAGCATCTTACAACAGGGTTTTAAATATATCGAAAACGAATCTTTTGAGAGCACGTTTGGCGGGCTGTTTTCCGAAATCAATCTGAATTCGGAAAAGTTGGGAAAAAGCTATACGGAGCGCAACAACAAATTGGCTGAAATTGTCAAACGTATTGCTGAAGGTATCAGTGAATTTTCTGCCGACAGCGATGCTTTGGGTGATGCCTATGAATATCTGATTGCCCAATTTGCTTCTGGTTCAGGTAAAAAAGCAGGCGAATTTTATACGCCGCAACAAGTTTCCACTATTTTATCGCAAATCGTAACGCTGGATAGCCAAAACCCCGCCAGCGGTAAGAAGAAAAAACTGGATAGCGTGCTGGATTTTGCCTGCGGTTCTGGTTCATTGCTGCTCAATGTGCGTCATCAAATGGCGGAAAACGGCGGACATATCGGCAAAATCTACGGGCAGGAAAAAAATATCACCACTTACAACTTGGCTAGAATGAATATGCTGTTACACGGGGTGAAGGATACGGAATTTGCCATTCATCATGGTGATTCTTTAATCAATGATTGGGATATTCTGAATGAAATGAATCCTGCAAAAAAACTGGAATTCGATGCCGTTGTCGCCAATCCGCCGTTCAGCTACCGCTGGGATCCCAAAGAAGATTTGGCCAATGATTTCCGCTTCAACGGCTATGGGCTTGCTCCCAAATCAGCTGCAGATTTTGCCTTTTTATTGCACGGATTCCACTTTTTAAGTGATAACGGCACAATGGCTATTATTTTGCCGCATGGTGTATTGTTCCGTGGAGGGGCGGAGGAAAAAATCCGTAAGAAATTGCTGAACGATGGAAATATAGACGCGGTTATCGGATTGCCGGCCAATTTGTTTTATTCTACAGGGATTCCCGTCTGTATTTTGGTGTTGAAAAAATGCAAAAAAGAAGACGATATTTTATTTATCAACGCAGCTGATGCCTTTGAAAAAGGCAAACGTCAAAACCGTTTGACTGACGAGCATATCGCAAAAATTATCGAACATTATCAATATCGCAAAGAAACACAAGGCTATGCCAAACGCATTTCCGTGCAGGAAATTGAAGATAACGACTACAACCTAAACATCGCCCGCTATGTTAATAATACCGCTGTTGAAGAAGAAATTGATTTAGCCGCCAATCATCAGGTATTGATGGATTTGGATGCAAAAATCAAAGTTGCAACAGCTAAACATAATGTATTTTTGAAAGAATTGGGGCTAGCGTTGTTACCTTAAATTCATTTTAATACATCTCCACACGAATTTAGGTGCTGATGTAAGTTAGCCCTAAATTTCAGGCATAGCGACCATTTTTACTATGTCAGTTTTAATGCATATGCTATCTCATATAGTTGCGATTGATGCTTTTTTCTTAATTTTCGCATCATAATCTCCACCATATGAAATTGACACATCTGTGCTGGCGTATTAAATAAATCTTTCATCAAACCACTCCAACCATCGAAGGTAATTGATTGAATTATATAGCCTTTTTCTCTTACTCAATTTTTCCGGGCTTTAGCAAAATGGACAATTTTTCATTCACATATCAAAAAGGAGACCTAAATCCTTGTGCTATAAGGCTTCAAATCACTTTTTAGCAACTATTTTGTCTACTATACCGATTAAATTTAACTTGCAAAGTTTTTATAGAAATAAAGCGCTTGTGATACATTAATCCCATATCTTAGATATTTTATTCTGGTTATTCATATAATTCACCTTAAATACCTTTAATAGCAGAGTACCAAAATAAACCGCATTCATCAGCATAAAAAACTCTCGAATACCGTTAAATACTTTCACATAAATATCATCCTGAATTGGCATAATTTCTTTATAAATACAAAACAAAAGAAAAATAAGAAAGCAGAATATGGTGATCTTTTCTCGATGTTTATGCGAAAGAAATCTTGATAAAGAATAGCTATAGGTTAATGCAGCTCCCATTAATAACCATGATAAAAAAGAAATTATAGCGTCAAAAAACCAAAACAAGGAAATATTGTTTATTGCCAGAAAAAGATAAAAAATCCAAATCATTAATGAAGCACTTAAATAAGTATAAATAAAATAAAGTTTATTCATCTTTGAAAGTTTATTAAACTTGATCTTCTCCTAATAATTTATGAAATAACATTACCTATTTAAAGTATAAAAAGTGGCATAAATTTTCATTTATGCCATCCGTTCAATTAATGAGCCATTTTTGAAACGAAATAACTTGTAGGTGCAATCACATCATACCCATTGTTTTTAGCTTAGCATACATTGTTTCGATTGATTCAAGGCTAGAAACGATCACCTTAAGCCCTGTTTGCTTGGTAAAATCATCAAGCAAACCTTCAGGTACGTATTCAGACCAAGTATAGAGATAGGCGGTATCGCCTTTTGCTACTGCTTGATGGCTTGCAAATGCCAATGTGACCGCCGATAAAACCATTGCCCATTTTTTCATATTTTTGTTCTCCAAATATAGAGAGAAATCGTCCTTTTATATAGACCAAAGTCGCATAAAAACTTAGCCATTCAGGCGATGTGGATTGTAGGCTAATTAGGGGGGAATGCAAGAAAATTTAGTGGTAATAAGGATAAATTACAAGCGGTGGGATTTGGGAAAATTTTGCAAAATACACAAGAGGTGGGGAAAAAGATAGTGTAAGTATGGGCATTTGTGCTATCTGGATAAAAGGTTAATTCGTACCATGTTCTTCAAATTTTATCGTTTGTTACATAAAACTAGAGTTGTGAAATCTTTAGTTTGTTCTACCATGCTCAAAAATATATCTGCTATATCTATGAATAAGTTTCTTAGTTACGCACAACCTTGCAGTTTTTTATGCGGAAGATGGAGTATAAATCAATTCAACAAACCTGCAAAATCAAACAGAGAACTTTTACAACAATGGAAAGAAATCCCTGATGAAGCTTGTTCAAAGCGCTATTTAGAACATATCAGCTATTATCATTTTTCAGCTTATACTATTCCTTTCCAACAATTAAATATCCAATTTTAGTTGCTACCCAAGCCTTGCTTTATACCATCAGACTAGATTCAAAAAGAATATATGGATATCCCACAAAATTGGAAATTAGATAGTTTTTGGGATAGAATGCTAAGATAAAAGGCATAGTAGACAAAATGGTTGCTAATGAATATTTTTAATTATTCTTAGCAACTCTTTTTATTTAAAAAATCCTTTATAAACATGATCTTATGTCTTTTCATTAATCCTGTATGATGCGATAATTTTTCCTTTGGTTGCCCAAATAAGTTTTCAAGCCTATTTGTCGTTTTTCGATATTTAAATCGCCATGCTTTTCATAGGTAAATAGATAATCCATATAACGTTTAAAACTATGATAAGCACTTCTTACATTCCGATGTTTATAGGGATGATAGCCCTTTTCATTCGGTTTATCTGACCATTCTTCTAAAAATGCTTTATATTTTAAATGCCAATAATGTAATCGTAAATAGACGTCTTTTTTAGAACTCTGTTTAAGTGTCAATGCAATAATTTTTTAATTCTTTTCCTGCCATAGACTGATGCTTTCTTCTTAATTTTCGCATCACTATCGCTACCATATAAAATTGACACATTTGTACTGGTGTATTAAATAAATCTTTCATCAAGCCACGTCTACCATCACAGGCAATTGATTGAATTTGGGGCTGTCCTAGATAACGACTAAAAGCTCTATTTTAGTCGTTATCTAGGACAGCCCCTATTATTTTCCTAATTTCGCATCAAGAGATAATTTACCTGCACCACTATGCCACAATAATAAGAATGCCATACTAAATAATGCAGCAGCTTCACCTTTGTTACTAATTGGATCCAAAATCGCCCCTGAAGCAGCGTGGAATATAAAATAGGCTACTGCCATTTGTCCTGCTAGAATAAATGCTGTTGCACGGGTAAATAAACCTAAAATCAACAAGATACCGCCAACAATCTCTAATACACCTGCTACACCAAACAGAGAAAAGAGTGGTACCGCACCATTGCCGCCTGTCATTGAAATCGGTAACTCAAAGAATTTTGCGGTGCCATGAAGTAAAAACATATAACCGACTAATACACGAGTGATTAATAGGATATATGGACTGAAAGTTTGTGCTAATTTTTCAAAGAAGTTGTTCATTATGTTTTCCTCTAATAAAGTAAAAATATGTTAATCGTCAAACTGATTAAATTGGATTTGTCATTATATTGAAATAAAACATTAGAAAAATAGCATTTTATGAATTATAGTGTTTCTTATTAAGAAATAAATGGAAACAAATATGGACAAACTCACCGCTATTAAGGTCTTTCTGACCGTTGCCGAAACAGGCAGTTTTACCGCCACTGCAGAACGGTTAGAGATTTCCAAACCGATGATCAGTCGTTATGTTGCTTTAATGGAGGAATGGCTAAATGCCCGACTTTTTTCAGCGTTCCACCCGTAAAGTCGCCCTAACAGATGCAGGCGAACAAGCGGTGCTTTTTTGCCAAAGAATTGCAAACTTAACCGCAGAGATGGAACAAGAAATGATGGCACAGCAGGGTGAATTGCGTGGTGCGTTGCGTGTCACCAGTAGCCAAACTTTCGGGGCGTATCATTTGGTGCAAATGGTCAATCGCTTTTTGCAGTTACACCCGAAGTTGAATATTCAGCTGTTGCTTAACGATCAGACGATGGATTTAATCAGCGAGCGGATCGATCTTGCCATTCGGATTACCAACACGCCCGACCCGAATTTTATCGCCCGAAAACTTGCTGATTGCCATTCATTGTTGGTGGCAACGCCTGAATATTTGACAAAGTTCGGTACGCCAACGCAGCCTGAAGATTTGTATCAACATCACTATTTGTCGCACCATAACATCAACCGCAAAGCGTGGAAATGTACGCAAGGGGAACAGGAAGTGTTGCTCGACCTAAACAGCCGTTTCACCACCAACGACACCCAAGCCCTGCTCAACTCCGTGCTGGACAGCAACGGCATTGCGATGTTACCGAAATATATGCTAGAAACTGAACTGAAAAGGGGCAAACTGCAAGCCGTTTTAACTGACTGGCAACTGCCGACATTCAGCATTTATGCGATGTATCCTTCGAGGGATAAACTACCGCTTGCTGTCAGAAAATTGATTGATTTTTTGGTGGAGGGTTTTGAGGGAAAAGCGTGGTAAGCAAAAATTAAAAGCCGCATAAAGCATGAACTTTAAGCGGCTTTTAATCTATCTATAAGAAATTATAGTGAAGCTTGATCCACAGCTACACCAGCACCCATAGTGGTAGAGATGCTTACTTTCTTAATAAAGATACCTTTCGCTGTTGTCGGTTTAGCTTTCACTAATGCCGCTAATAACGCTTGAAGGTTCTCTTTTAATTGCTCTGGAGAGAAGTCTGCTTTACCGATTGTAGTATGGATAATACCATTTTTGTCGTTACGGTAACGGATCTGACCAGATTTAGCATTTTTAACTGCTTCTGCTACGTTTGGAGTTACTGTACCAACTTTCGGGTTTGGCATTAAGCCGCGTGGACCTAATACTTGACCTAATTGACCTACAACACGCATTGCATCTGGAGAAGCGATAACAACATCAAAGTTCATTTCGCCTTTCTTGATTTGCTCTGCAAGATCTTCCATACCCACTAAGTCTGCACCCGCTGCTTTTGCTGCTTCTGCGTTTGCACCTTGAGTAAATACTGCTACGCGAGCTGTACGACCTGTACCGTGTGGTAATACTGTTGCACCACGCACGTTTTGGTCTGATTTACGAGGGTCGATACCTAAGTTTACCGCAACATCCACGCTCTCAACGAATTTAGCTGTCGCGAATTGTTTTAACACTGCGATTGCTTCGTTGATCTCATAAGCTTTAGTAGAATCTACACCAGCTTTAATTGCTTTCATTTTTTTAGTCAATTTAGCCATTGTATTATTCCTCTACGATTAAGCCCATTGAACGAGCTGTACCAGCGATTGATTTCATTTTGGTTTCGATAGTAGCACCAGTCATATCTGCTGCTTTAGTTTCAGCGATTTGACGTAATTGTGCTTGAGTTACTGTACCCACTTTATCTTTGTTTGGTTTGCTTGAACCAGATTTTAAGCCAAGTGCTTTTTTCAATAACACTGCAGCTGGTGGAGTTTTAGTTACGAAAGTGAATGAACGGTCTGCGTAAACTGTGATAACAACCGGAATTGGTAAACCTTTTTCTAAGCTCTCAGTACGAGCGTTGAATGCTTTACAGAATTCCATAATGTTAACACCTTGTTGACCTAATGCTGGACCAACTGGTGGTGATGGGTTAGCCATACCCGCTGCAACTTGCAGTTTAACGTAGGCTTGGACTTTTTTTGCCATTTTTAAAGTTTCCTCTTGTGTGGGTAATAACGCCGAAAATGGCTCCCCTTGTTTTTAATAAATGAAAGCACTAAATTAGGTTTATACAGCTAACTAAAAAGTGCACCTCCATTATTGAATAAATTTCATTATTTATCAAGTAAATTTATAGTAGACTTTGATTTGTATTGACATACTATACCCATGATGAAATGGACTTGTTACTTTTATTTCAATCTGGTTATTTAAGTGGCCATTGCTCAAAAGGTATACCGATAAGAAATAGCATTTCAGCTAAAAACATACAGGATGGAATCTAAAACACTCGACGAGATTGGGTATAGCTTTTAGCCCAATATCTCTCGGACATAGAACTTGTGGTTACACCTTGGCTTGAACTTGCGTGAACGAATTTTCCATTACCGATATAAACACCAACGTGATTATTTTTACGGAAAAAGACTAAATCACCTGGACGTAATTCTGATTTAGAGATGGATTTCCCCATATATCGCTGTTCTGCCGTTGAACGTGGGAAGTGTTGGTTAAAGGCAGAACCCATAATGGCTTGTACAAAAGCAGAACAATCAATACCTGCTTTGCTTTCACCGCCTAAACGGTAGCGAGTTCCAGCCCATTGACGATAGACATTCATTACTTTCTGTGTCACATCTTGTTTTTTTTTGCTGAGGCAAATTTTGCCGTTGTTTTTGCTTTATTTAACTGCGTTGGGGTTGCAGGTTTGGTACTCAAACTTGCAACAGCGTTTGAACTATACCCAATAGACAACGCGATGGTCAGAGAAAAAAGAACGGTTTTGGTTAAATAAAATAATGATTTTTGCATAATAAATTTGTCTCGCCAGAACTAGAAAAGCGAATTACCTCAACTAAAAATTACAAGAATTTGTATAAAACAAAGGTTTTGTTCTGCACAAAACCTATCACATCAGACCAGTATAACTTAATTTTGTTCCAAAGAACGTAGAAAATTTATCTCTTCAGCCCAAATTTCAGGTTCGATTGTTTCTAAAATGAGCGGAATATTGTCAAAATGAGCATTATTCATAATAAATTTAAAGACATCTGTCCCAATTGTGCCTTCTCTTAACGTGTGATGGCGATCTACTCGGCTTGCAAGCAGTGTTTTGGAGCCATTTAAGTGCATACCTCGCAAAAATTCAAAACCGACCACTTTATCGAAATCAGCAAAAGTTTGTTCACAAGAGGCTAATGAACTGATGTCGTAACCAGCCGAAAATAAGTGGCAAGTGTCTAGGCAAACGCCAACACGCTGTTTATTTTCAACTTGCTCAATGATTTCAGCTAAATGTTCAAACCGCCACCCTAAATTTGAACCTTGCCCAGCCGTATTTTCAATCACTGCCACCACATTAGGCACGCTATCAACTGCAATGTTAATAGATTCGGCAATACGCGCTAAACAATCCTGTTCCGATATTTTATTGAGATGGCTACCTGGGTGGAAATTTAACAAAGTGAGCCCTAATTGGTCGCAACGTCGCATTTCATCAATAAAGGCTTCACGTGATTTTGCCAAATTTTCCGCTTCGGGATTGCCTAAATTAATCAAATAGCTATCGTGCGGAAGAATTTGTGCTGGCGAAAAATGGTGGACTTGGCAAAAACGTTTAAATTTTTCGATGGTATCTTCTTTTAATGGCGGTGCTTGCCATTGACGTTGATTTTTCGTAAACAAAGCAAAGGCATTCGCTCCAATTTCGACTGAGCGTAATACAGCATTTTCAACACCACCGGAAGCACTAACGTGAGCACCAATATATTTCATCTTATTTTCTCCAAATAATTCGTGTAACATACCGCTTTCATTTTACGGAAACTGATCTTATGAACCAAACAACAATCAACGACTTTTCTCTACTATGCCGTTTATTCGGCAATCTCTTTTATCGCAGTCCAACGGATCCTATTTTAGCAGGGACTTTTGCGTGGTTAAAACAGGGTAATCTTCGTCAAACTTGGGTATTGGCAACTGATGAACAGAGTGAACTTGCCCTAACAATCGTAGAAAAAAATGCTAACCCTACGGAACAAGCGGACAGTTATCAAGCTCTTTTTGCGGAAAATGGAGCTATTGCTACAACAATTTCTGCCTATGGATTATCCGTTGCCGACTTTGTAGCCTTCCGCCAACAAAGAGGTATGCCTGAATTAGCCAATCCCGATCACGTTGCATTACTACTGCTAACAGCCTCTTGGATTGAAGATAACCTTAATTCTACCGAGGCTCAACGTGATTTCTTTGAACATTTTGTTTTACCTTGTTTAAGCAAGTTCTTAGGCAAAGTAGAAGCCTTTGATACTGGTTTTTATAAGGCATTAGCCCAACTTACTCGAGATGCATTAAGTGCAATGGCGGATGAGTTGGAAGAGTTAGAGAATATGTAGTTTTGTTGGTATTATCATGTAGCTGCTAGATAGTACAGAAATTACTTTTGCTAACAGCTACATGGTATTAATTTATTCAAGGAATGTCAGTGCTTGCTTGACAACTTCTATTTTAAACGTGCCGAACCCTTGGCTTTCAAACTACCAAGCATACCAACTATTCAATGGGTAGGTATCAATAGCTACGGTTCTTGGGACTGCGCCAGCCCTCGTCAAATTCCTGTTTGGAAAGATAAAGGGCAACGCTATTGTACAGGTGGCGGTTCTGTGGTTGAAGCAAAACCAAGTGTATGGGACGCATTGTCACTAGGCAAAGACACGCCTCAAACCCAACCAAATAAAGCCGACGAAGCAGAAGGGCAAGCTCCGATTGAGGAAGTGGCTCCGGTTGAATAGGAGCGGTGTTTCACTACTCTTTGGAAGTACAAACAAGCTATTCTCCCAAAACACACTAAATAAAAGTGTTCATAAGCAAGTATAATTTTACTGTTATACCACAACTTATGAACACTTTACGACACTATTATTTTTCAAAATGAGATACTAATTCCCACTATTTAATGAATAATTTCACTTAACTCAACCCGACGTTTTTCCCTTACAGAAAGCGTACAGGCGTCTGCGGTTGCAATTGCAGCTCTTGCGGCTTCACCTGTGAGTAGTTTTATAAACTCTTCATTTGGTTGCATACCGTGTAAAATATCATTCAGATATTTCATCTCTTTTTTCATAATGGAACTTAGCCACATTGGGGTGCGTTTTCCTGGTTTACCGTATTGGATTGCACTGTCCATTTCAGTACTGGTATAAATACGCGTTCTATCATCATCTTCTTCTTGGCTTTCGTGGACTAAGAAATAACTCTCTTTGCCATCAAGGCGTAATATGCCTTTGCAATGATACATATCCAGCTTGATTGCCCCTTTGGTGCCTTGAATTAGCACATAATGTTCGCCCCAACGGAAGGCTGATCCCCATTCCAATACAGCAAAGCGGTTATCATCAAATTCCAAATTGACAAATAACATATCGTCTTCATCACCAAACTCAGGGGCGTTGCGACAATGACACAATCTACATCATTACGCATTACCAATTCTTCCAAACTGTTTGCTGCATCACATTTCAATTCTTCTGCGATGGTTTGTCCGTTTTCTGGGTCGTAAACCGCCGTAATTTGTGCATTATCAAATTCATTCATAAAGGGCGCGAGATCTGCACCAAAATAGCCCACGCCAACAACACCATATCTAATCATTTTTTGTCTCCTAAATTAATTAAAATACAGAATTTACCTTTACCGATAGCGATGAAACTTTATTTAACTGAGCCTTCAGATAATCCTCCTGCGATTTTATTTTGAATAAAACAAAAGAATAATACTGATGGAATGGCCACAATAACCGAAGCCGCCATCATATCGCCCCAATCTAGGATCTCTGCACCATTTAGAGATCGTAATGCAACGGCAACTGTCATTTTGCTAGTATCATTGACGAGAATAAGGGCATATAAGAACTCATTCCACGCATTGATAAAGGTGTAAATGGCAGTTGCAACAATACCTGGTGCAACAAGCGGTAATACAACTTTGAAGAAAATAGTGAATTTCCCTGCTCCGTCAATTTTGGCGGCTTCTTCAATTTCAATCGGTACCGTCTGGAAAAATCCGACTAGCAACCAAACTGCATAAGGTACGCTGAAGGAAAGATAGACGATGATCAGACCGCTTGTTGTATTGGTTAGCCCTGCTTTTGCCATTGCAATAGAGTATGGAATAGCAAGCAAAATCGGTGGGAAAATATAGGTTGTGACCAACAGTCTTGACATTATCGAGCCTAATTTCGGGAAGAAACGAACAATACCGTATGCTGCCATTGCCGAAATGGTGATAGCGATAATGGTCGTAACTAGCGAGATAAATAGGCTGTTTTTAATATTTACAATGAAATTGAGATCGTTAATAACGTGTTCAAAGTAATCTAGTGTGAATATCTTTGGTCAAAACCGAGTTGGTTCACTGGTGAGTTCCCCTTTACTTTTTACGGACGAAATGAATATCCATACCAAAGGAAAGATAGCAATGACCGTTGAAGTAGCTAAGAAAAGATGGGAAACGATGTCGCCAAGTAATGAAGATTTCTTTTTCATTTTATTTACTCTCCTTTTCCCAACGGTTAATAATTTTGAAGTAGATGAAACAAACTGACAGTAAGAAGATAAAGAGCCATACAGTCACTGCAGAAGAACGCCCTAATAATTTACTTCCCCACCCCATATCATAGGCATAGATTGGTAATGTCATCGTTGCATCAGCAGGACCGCCACCTGTAATAAGATAAATAATATCGAAGTTATTAAATACCCAGATGGTACGCAATACGACTAGTAATCCAACAACGACTTTAATATGCGGTAGGGTGATATAACGGAACACTTGCCACATATTTGCTCCATCAATTTTGGCTGCTTCATATTGATCGGACGGAATAGTCTGTAATGCGGACAGAATATTGACCATTATTAAAGGGGCACCAAACCAAATGTTGATAAAGACTAGACAAACGAATGCCCAAGTGCGATCAGCGAGAAAATTAGGGGCAATATCCATCAGCCCTAACTGCACCAACATATTCGGTAAATAGCCATAAACACCGTTTAAAATCCATTGCTAAGAAAATGCGATAACAATCATCGGGAATGCCCAAGGTACAATTAACAGGATTTTATAAAGCCATTTAAAACGTTCCACCCGATTTAAAGCCAATGCAAGTAAGAAACCGACTAACACCTGACCTATCAGAGATAAGGCTGTCCACATTAATGAATGACCAAATGACATCCAAAAGCGAGGATCTGACAACACCGTTTTATAGTTGGCTAATCCTACAAAGCTATATGTCGGCATAATCAAGTTTTTATTGGTAAACTGTAAAAGATACTTGAGAGAAACGGATATACAAAGAGTACCGAAACGATCAACAACGCAGGTAATACGAATATCCATCTAGTATAGTTATTGCGACGGTAATACATAAGGAAAGCTCCTTATCAGGAGCCTCTCCCACAATTTGTGTAAATACCTGTTTCTGAGATAATACATTCAGACACAGGTATTTTATTATGAACGAAAAACAACTTCACGCCTTGGAAGCGGAATTTGCCAAAAACCTAAAAACACCGGAAGACCTCAATCAATTTTCACGGATGCTCAAGAAAATCACCGTCGAGGCTGCGTTAAATGGTGAACTGACCGACCATCTTGGTTATCTAAAACGAAGATTCAGCTTTGCATTGTGCATTTAGTGCGTAACAGCTTGAAATTCGTTTCGTGGAAAGATTACAAAGCCGTCACCGCAGATTTAAAGCAGGTTTATCAAGCCCCGACGGAAGCACAGGCTCGCGAAAATCTGACCGCACTTTCGCAAAAATGGCAGGCAAAATACCCGCTTGTGGCGAAAGGCTGGGAAGATAACTGGGCAAATATTGCCACATTTTTTGATTATCCGGCTGATATTCGTAAAGCGATTTATACCACGAATGCCGTGGAATCGCTTAATAGCGTAATTCGTCGCGTGATTAAAAAACGAAATGTATTCCCGACGGATGATTCAGTTTTCAAAGTGATTTGGCTTGCGATTAAAGATGCATCAAAAAAATGGACAATGCCGATTCAGAACTGGAAACTGGCGATGAATCGATTTATGATTGATTTTGGTGATCGCTTAGACGATCACCGTTAAGTTGAAATGGGTGTTTACACAGAATTTGGGATAGGGTCCTTACGTAGGCAAAAATACAATCCTGTAAAAGAAGATTATCCTAAGTAATTTAAATATCATCACAACACTCAATAAAGAATACTTTAATTGAACAAAAAGCTGACTCTGGCTCTAACCCATTGTCAGCCCTTAATAATTAAATAGTGCAAAAATCCACACTCTCAAATCGGGTACAGCTTACGATTCTTTTTCCACCGTTGTCTGAATCGCCAACTCTGCTAACGCTTTCGGATTACCGAAACTTGGTGCATCGGTCATCAAGCAAGCTGCCGCCGTTGTTTTCGGGAAGGCAATCACATCACGGATATTTTCTGTGCCAGTAATTAACATCGTTAAACGGTCTAAACCGAACGCCAAGCCTGCGTGTGGTGGTGTACCGAATTTTAACGCATCAAGTAAGAAGCCGAATTTCTCTTTTTGTTCTTCTTCGTTAATGCCTAAAATACCGAATACCGTTTGTTGCATTTTCGGATCGAAAATACGCACAGAACCGCCGCCCACTTCATAGCCGTTAATCACCATATCGTAAGCATTCGCCACAGCACCTTTTGGATTTTGAACTAGCTCTTCAGGGCTTAAATCTTTTGGTGCGGTGAACGGGTGGTGCATTGCTGACCAGTTACCTTCGTCATCTTTTTCAAACATTGGGAAATCGACAACCCAAAGTGGTTTCCAAGCGGTGAGATCTGTTAAACCTAAATCACGTCCCACTTTCAAACGTAACGCACCCATCGCATCTGTAACCACTTTTTCACTGTCCGCACCAAAGAAGATAATATCGCCATTTTGTGCATTGACACGCGCTAATAATGCTTTAACCACATCATCAGTTAAGAACTTAGCAATCGGGCTTTGCAAACCTTCTAAGCCTGCGTTTACATCATTCACTTTTGCCCACGCTAAGCCTTTTGCACCATAGTTCCCAACAAATTGAGTATATTCATCAATCTGTTTACGGGTAATTTCCGCACCATTCGGCACACGAATGACCGCAACACGCCCTTCAGGATCGTTTGCTGGACCACTGAATACTTTAAATTCAACATCTTTTAGAATATCCGCCACATCAACTAATTCTAACGGGTTACGCAGATCGGGTTTGTCTGAACCATAACGACGCATTGCTTCTGCAAAAGTCATTTGTGGGAACTCGCCTAAATCAACATTTAAACGATCTAACCACAAGCCGCGGATCATTTTTTCCATCATCGCACGCACTTCAGGGGCGGTCATAAAGGTGGTTTCCACATCGATTTGGGTAAATTCAGGCTGACGATCTGCACGCAAATCTTCATCACGGAAACATTTGACTATTTGGTAATAGCGGTCAAAACCTGACATCATCAGCAACTGTTTAAATAATTGCGGTGATTGTGGTAACGCATAGAATTTGCCCTTATGCACACGGCTTGGCACTAAATAGTCACGCGCACCTTCAGGGGTTGCTTTGGTGAGCATTGGAGTTTCAATGTCCAGAAAACCGTTGTCGTCCATATAGCGACGCACAAAACTGGTAATTTTTGCACGGGTTTTCAAACGTTCCGCCATTTCAGGACGGCGTAAATCTAAATAACGGTATTTTAAACGCTGTTCTTCGGTGTTGTTCTGATTGAAATCGAGCGGTAATACGTCTGAATTGTTATATACCACAAGTTCTTTGACCAACACTTCAATTTCACCTGTTGCCATCTCTTTATTAATTTGAGATGTATCACGAGCAATCACTTCACCTTTAATTTGCACGCAGGCTTCCGCACGCAATGTAGAGGCTTGTTTGAATAAGGCTTCATCTTTCTCATCAAAGAAAACCTGCACGATCCCTTCACGGTCACGAATTTGCATAAAAATAAAACGACCAAGGTTACGGACACGGTGTACCCAACCGCTTAATGTTACTTGCTCACCAACGTGAGTACGGTTTAACACACCGCAATAATGAGAACGCATCATATCTAGTTATCCTTCTTATAAAATTTGGAAAAAATTGTGGCGATTATAGCGAAAACAGACCAAAGAAAACAGATAACAATGGAAAATAATCATTTAAGCCTTGAAATCCCGTAATTTGTCGCTATATTAGCGGTCGTTTTAGTGCAAAAATTTGCGAAGTCAAAATTTGAGGATACACAATGACAAACCAAACTGAAAAAGAACAAGTAGAACAAGACGTTAGCCAAGCAACTGAATTAGCACAAGAGGCTCAGGAAGCTCAAACACAAGATGTTGAACCTGAGTTGCAACAAAATAATGAAATCGATCCGCTTGAAGAAGCTATTGCTCGTGTACAAGAGCTAGAAGCCTATATTGCTGAAGCGGATAAGCGTGAACAAGATATTCAACTGCGTGCAAGAGCGGAAGTCGAAAATATTCGCCGCCGTGCAGAGCAAGATGTAGAAAAAGCCCATAAATTTGCCTTAGAAAAATTCTCTAAAGAGATGCTGACTGTTGTCGATAACCTAGAGCGTGGTTTACAGGCTCTTGAAGGGGTTGATGAAAGCGTAAAATCAGGCGTAGAATTAACCCATAAAGGCTTAGTTTCAACCTTAAATAACTTTGGTGTTGAAGCAGTCGGCGTGGTGGGTGAAGCATTTAACCCAGAGCTACACCAAGCAATTTCAATGCAACCAGCTGAGGGCATTGAAGCCAACCATATTAGTGTAGTCTTACAAAAAGGTTACACGCTACACGGACGTGTTATCCGTCCAGCAATGGTAATGGTCGCTAGTTAATTTTCTGTTTTTCGACGGCGATCACAAAATTAGCCCCAAATACCTGCGTGATTTATGTTATTTTTTGATAACACTAATCACAAAGGGAATAAAAAATGGACGCAACTATGAGTATTCGATTTGATAAACTTCGCTTTGTAAAAAAGCTACAAGAAGCTAATCAACCACCTGAGGTTGCTGAGGCGTTTGCAACAGCGTTAGATGAAGCACTTGAGCAAAGTCAAAGTGGATTAGTCAATAAGTCAGATTTAAAAGAGAGTGTTAACGAACTAAAATCTGAATTAAAGCAAGAAATTGCTCAGCTTGAAGTACGTTTGACAACATCAATGTATAAAATGGCTGGATTTATGTTTGCTGGTCTTGGTGTATTAATGGGACTAATGCGATTTATCAACTAACTAAAGCAAAACACAATCCCTTATTTGTTTATCAAGTAAGGGATTTTCACCTTAAATAAACCTATGTCACTACAATTTAATTCTGTTGCCCTACTGCTTGTTGCACTTATCTTACTCGGTATTTTCAGTCAAAATAGTGCTGTAACCATTTCTGCTGCTGTATTATTGATTATGCAACAAACGTTATTATCAAAATATGTGCCTTATTTAGAACAATATGGTATCAAAATCGGCATTATCATTCTGACTATCGGCGTACTTGCCCCTCTTGTATCAGGGCGAATTGCCTTGCCTGAACTTGTTCAACCGATTAATTGGAAAATGATCGTTGCTATTATTGCTGGCATAGTAGTTGCTTGGCTTGGCGGACGTGGCGTAACCCTAATGGGCAACCAACCTGTGCTAGTCACAGGGTTATTAATCGGCACTATTATCGGTGTTGCTTTCTTAAAAGGCGTACCTGTTGGTCCGTTAATTGCTGCTGGGATTTTGTCGCTCATCATAGGAAAATCGTAATTTACCATTGAAATATGCAAAAAAACCATAAAAACCAACCGCTTACAGCAGAACAAAAAAACTTACTTAACCAACTGCAAGATACCACTTTAATTGATGCTCGCCGTTTAGCCAGGCGTATTCGTGGGTTGGCGAATATCAAAAATGAAAACGCTAAACAAGCCATCATTGCAGAAATTGAGGTGGATTTGACCGCTTGTAAAAGTCGCTATCTCACGCGTAAACAACAAGCCGAACAACTGAAAATTGAGTACCCTGATCTGCCTGTTTCCGCTCGCCGTGACGAGATCTTAAAACTGATTGCCGAACATCAAGTGGTGGTGATTGCTGGGGAAACGGGGTCGGGTAAAACTACGCAGTTGCCAAAAATGTGTTTGGAACTAGGGCGTGGGGTGAAAGGACTAATCGGGCATACGCAACCTAGACGTATCGCGGCTCGCTCGGTGGCGACACGCATTGCAGAAGAATTGAAGTCAGAACTTGGTTCAACCATCGGTTATAAAATCCGCTTTAACGATCAGATTAGCGATAACACCCTCGTCAAATTGATGACGGACGGTATTCTGCTTGCCGAAATCCAAAACGACCGCTATCTCAATCAATACGATACGCTAATTATTGACGAAGCCCACGAACGTTCGCTTAACAATGATTTTATTCTCGGCTATCTCAAACAAATTTTAGCAAAACACCCTGATTTGAAGGTGATCATCACATCGGCAACCATTGATGTGGAACGTTTTTCTAAACATTTCAACAACGCACCAATTATTGAAGTATCAGGCAGAACTTATCCTGTGGAAGTGCGTTATCGCCCGATTGTGGAAGAAGATGATCAAGACCAACTGCAAGGCATTCTCAATGCGGTGGACGAACTGCAAGCAGAAGGTCGGGGCGATATTTTGATTTTTATGAACGGCGAGCGAGAAATTCGTGATACTGCCGAAGCCTTGCAGAAGCAGGAACTTCGCCATACGGAAATTTTACCGTTATATGCCCGTTTATCTGCCGCAGAACAGCAACGCATTTTTAATCCAAGTAATCTAAACCGCATTATTCTCGCGACTAACGTGGCGGAAACCTCGCTGACTATCCCAAATATCAAATATGTGATTGATACAGGAACGGCTCGCATTTCCCGTTATAGCTATCGTACCAAAGTTCAGCGTTTGCCGATTGAGCCGATTTCTCAAGCCTCCGCCAACCAGCGTAAAGGGCGTTGCGGGCGTATTTCGGAAGGGATATGTATCCGCTTGTATTCGGAAGAGGATTTTAACGCCCGTCCGCAGTTTACCGATCCTGAAATTTTGCGGACAAATTTGGCTTCGGTTATCTTGCAGATGACGGCGTTGGGTTTGACGGATATTGCTTCGTTTCCGTTTGTAGATGCGCCAGATCAACGGCATATTCAAGATGGTATTCGTCTTTTAGAAGAATTAGGTGCTTTGGGTAGGGACACACTGCGTGTGTCCGCGGACGCACGCAGTGCGTCCCTACAGAAATTAACAAACATCGGTCGCCAACTCGCCCAACTGCCTATCGATCCCCGTCTGGGTCGTATGGTGATCGAAGCGGCTAAAAACGGCAGTTTGCACGAAGTGATGATGATCGTATCGGCGTTGTCTATTCAAGATCCTCGTGAGCGTCCGCAGGAAAAACAGCAATCGTCAGATGATAAACATCGCCGTTTTGCCGACAAAGAGAGCGATTTTTTAGCCTTTGTGAACCTGTGGCATTTTATTCAAGAGCAACAAAAGGAACTCACCAAAAATCAGTTCCGTAAGCTCTGCCAAAAAGATTATCTCAACTATCTGCGAGTGCGTGAGTGGCAGGATATTTATCATCAGCTTCGCCTTGCGGTGCGTGAAATGGGCTTGCCGATTAACAGTGAACCTGCAAATTATCAGCAAATTCACACCGCTTTATTATCGGGCTTATTGTCTCATATCGGCTTGAAAGACAACGAAAAAATGCACTATTTAGGGGCAAGAAATGCACATTTTTATCTGTTCCCTAATTCCGTGCTTTTCAAAAAACAGCCGAAATGGGTAATGGCGGCAGAATTGGTTGAAACCACTAAATTGTGGGGGCGAATGGTGGCTCGGATTGAGCCTGAATGGGTTGAACCGCTTGCCAAACACTTAACCAAATCCAGCTACAGCGAACCACGTTGGGCGAAATCAAAAGGGGCGGTGGTTGCCGATGAAAAAGTCTCGCTCTACGGTATTCCGATTATCGCCTGCCGTCCTGTGATGTATGGGGCAATCGATCCTGTTGTCAGCCGTGAAATTTTTATCCGCTCAGCGTTGGTGGAAGGTGAATGGCACAATAATTACAAATTTTTCAAAGAAAATAACCGCTTGATCAAAGAGATCGAAGAGTTGGAACATAAATCTCGCCGTCGAGATATTTTAGTGGACGAGCAAGTGCTGCTTGAATTTTACGATCAGCGGATCGGCACAGATGTCGTTTCCAGCAAACATTTTGACAGCTGGTGGAAAAAAGCGTCACAGAAAGATCCTGAACTGCTGAACTTTGAAAAATCGTTCTTGATGAATGATAATGCAAACAAAGTCAGCGAATTAGACTTCCCAAATTTCTGGTATCAAGGTTCGCTTAAGTTGAAGCTGATCTATCAATTTGAAATCGGCTCGCAAGCGGACGGCGTGACGGTACATATTCCGTTACCGTTGCTGAACCAAGTGGATACGCACGGCTTTGATTGGCACGTTCCAGGACTACGTCAAGAGCTTATCATTGCATTGATTAAATCGCTACCGAAAGCTATTCGCCGTAGTTTTGTACCCGCACCAAACTATGCGGAAGCGTTTTTATCTCGTGCAGAGCCGTTTAAAAAACCATTGTTGGAAAGTTTGAGTTATGAACTTCGCCGAATGACAGGGGTTTTAGTTGAGCCTGAACAGTGGGATTTAAACCAACTGCCACCGCATTTGCGGATCAGCTTCCGTGTGATTGATGAAAAAGGTAAAAGCCTTGCGGAAAGTGAAAATCTTGATGAGCTAAAATTTAACTTGAAAGACGAAGTGCAAAATACCCTGTCTAACATTGCCGATGACGGCATTGAGCAAAGCGGTGTGCATTTGTGGAATTTTGCAGATTTGCCACAATTTTACGAACAGAAAAAACAGCATTTTAGCGTGAAAGCCTATCCTGCGATTGTCGATGAAAAAGATGCCGTTGGGATCAAGCTGTTTGAAACGGAATTTGAGCAAGCCAAAGCAATGCAAGCAGGCTTACGCCGATTATTATTGTTGAACGTGCCGTCGCCGATTAAATATCTGCACGAAAAATTGCCGAATAAAGCTAAACTCGGTTTATATTTTGCTCCGTTCGGCAAGGTGTTAGAGCTAATTGACGACTGTATCGCCTGTGCGGTGGATAAGTTGATGGAGGAGTTTGGTGGCTTTGTGTGGTCGGAAGAAAAATTTAACGCCCTGCACGACTACGTTAGGGCGAATTTAAACGACACCACGGTCGAAATTGCTAAACAGGTTGAGAAAAATCTTACCCTTGCCTATGAAATCAACAAACGTCTAAAAGGTAAGTTGGATTTCACGGTGGCATTTGCCCTGTCAGACATTAAAGCACAAATTGACGGTTTGATTTACCCCGATTTTGTCACCAAAACGGGCTACAAACGCCTTGCAGATTTACACCGCTATCTCACCGCTATCGACAAGCGGTTAGATAAGTTGGTGGTGGATAGCAATGCTGACCGATCCAAAATGTTGCGAGTGGAACAGGTGCAAAACGCCTATCAACAACTGTTGGCGAAACTGCCAAAATCCAAACCGATTTCCGATGAAGTCTTAGAAATTCGTTATATGATTGAAGAGTTGCGTGTCAGCCTGTTTGCCCAACAGCTTGGCACCAAATATCCGATTTCGGATAAGCGGATTTTGAATAGTATTCACCAAATAATAAAATTTTGAAAAAACACTTAAATTTGTAAAATTATGTAAACAAACTTGTCTACCTTTATGATAATTATTATCATCTAGCCACTTCCAAAAATAATAGGTAATCACTCCAACTCTTACGCCTCATTCCCCCACAAAATGGGGCGTTTTTTTTCGCCTTTTTTCCTCGTTCTCCGCTATAATAGCCAGTATTTTTCGCATATAGTAAAAGGAATAATGATGGCACAATCTATTGAAACCATTCTCGCTGAACTTAAACGTGGCGTAGAAGATGTTTATTCAGAAGCAGATTTAATTGAGAAATTAAAAGAAAATCGTCCGTTACGCGTAAAACTTGGGGCAGATCCGACCGCTCCAGATATTCACTTAGGGCATACGGTCGTATTAAATAAACTTCGTCAATTCCAAAATTTTGGTCACGAGGTGATTTTCTTAATTGGCGACTTTACAGCAACAGTGGGCGATCCATCAGGTAAAAATACAACTCGTCCGCCACTTTCTCGTGAAGATGTACTACGCAACGCTGAAACTTATAAAGAGCAGATCTATAAAATTCTAGATCCACAAAAAACCCGTATCGTGTTCAACTCAGATTGGTTAGGTGAATTAGGTACGGTTGGTATGATCCGCCTAGCGTCAAACTACACTGTAGCTCGTATGTTAGAGCGTGATGACTTCAAAAAACGTTTTGCTAACAACCAATCTATCGCTATTCACGAATTTATCTACCCATTATTGCAAGGTCACGACTCTGTGGCATTAGAAGCGGATATTGAGCTTGGCGGTACAGACCAAACCTTTAACTTATTGATCGGTCGTGAGTTACAAAAAGCGGCAGGGCAGAAACCACAGGTCGCAATGACATTACCACTGCTTGTCGGTTTAGACGGCGAGAAAAAAATGTCGAAATCCCTTGGTAACTACATCGGCGTTACCGAAGTACCAAACGAAATGTTCGGCAAAATTATGTCGATTTCTGATGAATTAATGTGGGATTGGTACAACTTACTTTCATTCCGTCCATTAACTGAAATTGCACAGTTAAAAGCCGATGTGGAAGCAGGTAAAAACCCACGTGATGTGAAAATTTTATTGGCGAAAGAGATTATCGCTCGTTTCCATTCTGAAGCAGATGCAGATGCGGCGGAACAAGAGTTTATCAACCGCTTCCAAAAAGGTGCAATGCCGGACGAAATGCCTGAATTTACCTTTGAAGGCGAAATCGGTTTAGCGACATTATTAAAAGAAGCAGGCTTAGTGCCTTCAACTTCTGAAGCAATCCGTTCCGCACAGCAAGGTGGCGTGAAAATTGACGGTGAAAAAGTCGATGATGTGAAACAAAATGCACAGAAAGGGACTTTTGTTTACCAAGTCGGTAAACGTAAGTTTGCGAGAGTGACTGTTAACTAATCCTCAAAATCGTACTACCTAAAGTCTTTATTGCAAACTATTCAATTCAGCAGAAGAGCTTAGTTTAAATTCAAGCTAAGCTCTTTATGTTATATAGCATTACTCTCTTTATATTCAGTAATCACCCTTGGTGTTAATTTTGTGATTAATTCATAGTTAATTGAACCTATCGCTTCGGCAACCTCTTCAATAAGCAAACGCTCCCCCCAAAGCTCAACCTCATCGCCCACTTTATCTTGGCTATCAATCCCAAGATCAACAGTCATCATATCCATCGAAACTCGTCCAACAATCGGAACCTTACGCCCATTAACAAAAACAGGCGTACCTTCAGGAGCATTTCGAGGGTAGCCATCGCCATAACCAATAGCAACCACACCAATTTTTGTGTCTTTATCACTTACCCAAGATCCGCCATAGCCCACAGGCTCACCTGCTTTGTGACTGCGAACCGCAATTAGAGAAGAAGATAATGTCATTACGGGTTTAAAACCTAAATCAACAATTGGCGTTGAGTGTGGAGAAATGCCGTACATAATAATGCCTGGGCGTACCCAATCATAATGAGCTTGTTTCCAATAAAGAATACCGCTTGAAGCAGAAATACTACGCTCAACCTTGTACTCTTGACTGACCGTTTCAAAAGTAGCGATCTGCTTTTCGGTATAATCACAATCAAGCTCATCCGCTCGACTAAAATGGCTGACAAAGTGAATACATTCTACGAGAGGACAAGCGGTTAAACGTTGATAAAATTCTGCAACTTGTTCGGGGTGAATACCTAAACGATGCATACCTGTATCAATCTTAAGCCAAACAGTAATCGGGAAATAAATTTTGGTTTTACGCTGCCAAAAACCTTTCTGCTTTTCCGCTTGCCACTCTTGAGCCACATTTTCTAGCAGTTCAAGTTGCTCAAGGCAATGAATAACTGTATCGAAACGACGGGAAAGGGTTTTTAATAATTCTTCACGATCAAAAAAACCTTCAAGCAATAAAATTTTACCGGCATAGCCACTTTCTTGAATAGTCAATGCTTCTTTAATGCGAGCAACACCAAAAGCCTCTACCTGATCTTCTAAATTCTTAATCACGGCTCGAATACCTTGCCCGTAAGCATTGGCTTTGACTACCGCACAGATTTTACTGTGAGGAGCCAAAGATTTAATTAAACGCATATTATGTCGTAAGGCACTACCGTTGATCGTCGCTGTTGCTGGTTTCATCGTTTTAAAGTATCTATTTGAAAATACTTAAAATTATACGCTGAAATTGTAAAAATCCCTAGAAATTCAGGAAAAATAGACTAATATATAGGCAATTGTTTAACCTATATTAAGGAGAATATGATGTTATCTGAATTGATAATTTTACCCTTCGTCTTTGTCATTTTGACCATTGCCATTTTACTATCGTCAATTAAAACCGTGCCGCAGGGATTTCATTGGACTATTGAACGTTTTGGGCGTTATACCAAAACATTAACCCCAGGGTTGAATATTGTTATTCCTTTTATTGATAGGGTTGGACGTAAAATCAATATGATGGAACAAGTGCTAGATATTCCATCACAAGAAGTGATTTCCAAAGATAATGCGAGTGTGGCAATTGATGCCGTTTGCTTTGTTCAGGTGATCGATGCTCGTCGTGCTGCTTATGAAGTTAATCATTTAGAGCAGGCAATCATCAATTTAACGATGACCAATATGCGTACGGTACTCGGTTCTATGGATTTAGATGATATGCTTTCACAACGAGATTTGATTAATGGTAGATTATTAGCCATTGTCGATGAAGCCGCAAATATTTGGGGTGTCAAAGTAACGCGTATTGAAATTAGAGATGTGCGTCCGCCCAAAGAGCTAGTTGAAGCAATGAATGCACAAATGAAAGCGGAGCGTAATAAACGTGCCGATATTTTAGAAGCAGAAGGGATCCGTCAAGCAGAAATTTTGCGTGCAGAAGGGGAAAAACAAGCTCGCATTCTAAAAGCAGAAGGTGAACGACAAGAGGCATTCTTACAAGCAGAGGCTCGTGAACGTGCGGCAGAAGCGGAAGCAAAAGCAACACAAATGGTGTCTGAAGCGATTACAAGCGGTGACACTAAAGCAATTAATTACTTTATTGCACAAAAATACACTGAAGCACTGCGTGAAATTGGTGCTGCCAGCAATAGTAAAGTTGTTTTAATGCCACTAGAGGCAGGCAATTTAATCGGATCTGTGGCTGGCATTGCTGAATTACTTAAAGGCGATAAGAAATAAGGGGGAAATATGGAATGGCTTTCGGGCTGGACTGCTTGGCTGATTTTTGGTTTTATTTTGCTTATTCTAGAAACTCTCATTGCAGGGATCTTTATAATGTGGTGGGGATTTGCAGCGATTGTTGTTGCAATACTACTCATATTATTCCCTAATATCGAATTGGGCTGGCAAGCCACTATTTTTGCGGTCTTAGCTATTCTGTTTAGCCTCGCTTGGTGGAAATATCAGCACAGTAAAGATCAGAAAGAAGATCAACAAGCCGATTTAAATGCCCGAGATCACGCAATGATCGGCTTACAGGGGACTGTCGTTGAAGTTCTCGACAGCGGTGTTGCAAGAGGAAAATTTGGCGACACGACTTGGCGAGTGATTGGCAACGCATTACAAGTTGGCGATAACATTCAAGTAGAAAAGGTTGATGGCATTACCTTGTTTGTTCGTGTTGTATAGAAAAATTCTGACAATAAAAAACCGCTTGTTTTACAAAACAAGCGGTTTGATTTTTCTAAATTTTACCAATGAATTTATTCTGCTTTTTCAGTTTTCTCTTTTGGTAATACTAAATTTAAGATAATTGCCACAATCGCACAGAGGCTAATACCTTTTAACGAGAACTCGCCTACGTTAATTAGCATTCCGCCGATACCAAATGTCATTACTACAGACACGATACAGAGATTGCGAGCTTCGCTCATATCTACTTTCGCACGAATTAAGGTACTCATACCTACTGCTGCGATAGAACCAAATACTAACATCATAATACCGCCCATCACGACAGCTGGAATGGTTTGTAGCAATGCCCCTACTTTTCCGCAGAAAGAGATTGCAATAGCCCAACATGCCGCCCAAGTCATCACTTTTGGATTGAAGTTTTTGGTGAGCATTACCGCCCCAGTTACTTCCGCATAGGTTGTATTTGGTGGGCCGCCTAGCATTGCAGCAGCAGATGTTGCCACGCCATCACCTAAAAGTGTACGGTGTAAACCTGGTTTGCTTAGGAAGTTTTTCCCTGTAACAGAGCTAATCGCCATAATACCACCAACGTGTTCTACTGCTGGTGCAAGTGCGATTGGAAGTAAGTAGAGGATTGCTTCAAGTTTAAATTCAGGTGTTGTTAATTTTGGCAGGCTGAACCACGCCGCATCATAAACAGGTTGGAAATTCACTAAACCAAAGAAGAGTGACACAATATAGCCGACCACAATTGCGAACATAATCGGCACAAGTTTCATCATACCTTTGGTAAATACAGCCACAATTAGTGTGGTAATTAGGGTAATCATTGAAACAGTAACTGCCGTTGCATAAGGAATATCAGTGCCTTTACCGATAGCCATATCTACACCGACGGGTGCTAAGCCTAAACCGATAATGATGATTACTGGACCAACTACAACAGGTGGAAATAACTTATCTAAAATTGCCACACCTTTAAATTTAACTAATGCGGAAAGGACAAAATAAATTAAACCAGAGAAAACAATTCCCCCCATTGTGACAGGGATTCCCCACTGCTGAACGCCATATTGAATGGGTGCAATAAACGCAAAAGAAGAAGCAAGGAAAATAGGAACTTGTCCTTTAGTGCAGATTTGGAAGATTAAAGTACCGATACCGGCAGTAAGAAGTGCTGTGTTAGGATCTAAGCCTGTAATCAATGGCATTAGAACCAATGCTCCAAATGCAACGAAAAGCATTTGTAAGCCAACGAACGCCTGTTTAGGCGTACTGATATTTTCTGTTGTCATTTTTCAACTCTCTAATAATGTTTGATAGTCGCCAAGCTACAAGACATAGCTCAGGCGGACATTATATAGAAAAATGCAAACGTTTGCAGATTTTTTTGTCAAAAAAATTAATTAGATAGGCAAATTTTGTAAAGGCAGAAAGTGATATTGCATAGAGATAATGTGAGCACACAACGTGTGCCCACAGGACGAAATTATCCAACCCAAACAAATTTGGCAATAAAGAGCAGTGAAACTACCGCAACAGCAGGGTTAATCTCTTTTACTCGACCTGTACAGAGTTTCATAATGCAATAACTAATGAAACCAAAAGCAATCCCTTCCGTAATCGAATAGGTAAATGGCATCATTGCAGTAGTAATAAATGCAGGTGTCGCTTCGGTTAAGTCGTCCCATTTAACTTCAATTAAACTTGAAGCCATTAAAATGCCAACAAACACTAAGGCACCAGCTGTTGCATAAGCAGGAACAACAGCTGCAAGCGGTGAGAAGAAGATCGTTAATAGGAAAAGCACACCCACAACAACAGCGGTTAAACCTGTACGCCCGCCAACAGAAACCCCTGAGCCACTTTCAATATAGGTACTGATTGCTGATGTTCCCATATAAGAGCCTGCCATAGCACTCACACTATCGACATAAAGTGCTTGTTTCATTTTTGGGAAACGACCTTGTTCATCTGCAATTCCAGCTTTGTTCGTAACTGCAATTAATGTACCTGATGAGTCAAATAAATTAACCAACATAAAGGAAAAGATAATTCCTAGCAGTGCGGTATCTAATGCCCCTGCGACATCAACTTGTCCAACGACAGCTTCAAGGCTTGGTGGAGTTGAAATCACACCTGAGAATTTGACATCAGGATCAAAGATTAACGCTAATGCCGTCACAACAACGATTGAAATTAACACACCTGAATGAATGCCTTTTGCAGCCAGTACCACGATAATAAAGAAGCCTAAAATGCCCATTAAGACTTTTGGATCGTGCAATTCACCTAAAGCCACTAAGGTCGCAGGGTTTGCGACAACGAGCCCCATATTTTTAAAGCCGATTAACGCAATAAATAAGCCGATACCTGCACCAATACCCACGCGTAAACCAAGTGGAATGGCTGACATAAACCAGTAGCGAACTTGCAATATCGTGAGGATAAATAAACCGACAGAACCCCAGAAGATTGCTCCCATTCCTGTTTGCCAGCTATAACCAAGTTTTTGTACGACAACAAAAGCAAAGAATGCATTCAATCCCATTGCAGGGGCGAGTGCGATAGGAAGGTTACTGAACAACCCCATTGCAATAGTTCCGAATGCTGCGATTAAGCAGGTGGTAACAAAGACAACTTGGGTATCCATACCAGCCACACCTAAAATAGATGGGTTGACGAAAACGATATAAACCATCGTGAAGAATGTGGTAATCCCTGCCACAATTTCAGTTTTGACATTACTGCCTTTTTCTTTCAATTGAAACAAACGTTCAAGCATAGTGCCTCTTAATAAAATAAAGAATTTCAGGAAATAAGATGGAAATGAAATTGACGAAGGCAACCGATAGTGCTAAATGCACAAGAAGATAGGAAGTCTTGGCTATTTCGTTCAGAGTGTAGCCAAAATCTTAGGATTACTCAAGGGATAGAATGTAAAATACGTAATCGTTTGCTTATTTAAGCATTATTCTACAAAATAATGTGGTACAAAGTGGTTATCATTCCCTGTAATTGCGGTAAAATCTTCTCGAATACCTATACCACAAGCAGTATCCCCAACAATCCAAGAGCCTATAACTGGATACATTCCATCAAAGCAAGGGATTGCATATTTTTGTTGAAATACATAGGGGGCTGTCCTAGATAACGACTAAAAGCTCTATTTTAAGTTAAAATAACCAAATGAGAAAAAGTCGTTTAAGTCAGCATAAACAAAATAAACTCATTGAGCTGTTTGTGGCAGGTGTCACTGCTCGAACAGAGCGGTTGAGTTGGTAAATATAAATAAAACGACAGCAGCCTATTACTTCTATCGTCTGCGATTGCTTATCTATCAAAACAGCCCACATATGGAGATGTTTGAAGGTGAAATTGAAGCCGATGAAAGCTATTTTGGCGGCACTCGCAAAGGTAAACGAGGTCGTGGAGCTGTGGGTAAAACCGCTGTATTCGGGCTTTTAAAGCGTGATAGTAAGGTGTATACCGTCGTTATCATTTTTCAACTCTCTATAATTGAACTAGGATTTATGTACCATGAGTGATGAAAAACTTTGTGATACAGGCATGATTTCAATGCTATTTACATTCACATGATTAGGTTGTTGATTCAGCCACAATACTATTTCTGCAATATCTTCGGGTTTTAAATACTCTACATTTTCATAAAGTTTAGATACCTTTTCCTTATCACCTTTAAAGCGGACATACGAAAACTCAGTATCACCACATAACCCCGGTTCGACATTACTCACACGTATTGCTGTCCCAATTAGATCCGCTCTTAAATTTAAACTAAATTGTTTCAAAAAAGCCTTCGTCCCCCCATAAACGTTACCTCCTGGATAAGCATATGTGCCAGCTATTGATCCCAAATTAATAATATGCCCAGTATTTCTTTCTACCATTCCTGGTAAAATCAAATGGGTTATAGTAACCGCCCCTTTGATATTGGTATCAATCATTTGGTACCAATCATCTAAATCTGCTTCATATGCAGCATCTAAACCTAATGCCAAACCAGCATTATTCACTAATAAATCGACATGTTTCCAACAATCTGGTCGATTATTTAGAGCATGAATCGTTTCATCTGCATTACGAATATCAAAAGCAAGCGGAAAAAAATGATCTGGGAATTCATCTTTTAACATCTTTAACCGTTCAATGCGTCTCCCTGTACCAATAACTCTATAACCTGCCTGAATCAACGTTCGACAAATAGCTAAACCGAATCCAGAAGTTACTCCTGTTACCAATGCTGTTTTCATAATTCCCCTCCCTAAATACCATAGGTAAAAAAATATTGAAGGATAAAAATTGACTATGAGTTATTGTCACCCTCTCTCAATAGTTTTGCGATTGCATTACGATAAGTGATCTCTAAGCTCTCTCGACTTGTCGCCATAACACCTTGATCATTTAAGAACCCATCATTAACATCATAGACCCAACCATGAATAGAGAGTTTTTTTCCCCTCTCCCAAGCTGATTTAACAATAGTTGAACGTCCCAAATTATAAACCTGTTCCGCTACATTCAAACGAACTAACATATCCCCCCTATGTTCGGGAGATATTTTTCCAAGAAGATGGCTATGTTTAAACCATAGATCTCGAATATGCAGTAGCCAATTGCTAATTAAACCATGATCTTCCATTCCAATTGCAGCCTTAATACCGCCACAGTTGGTATGCCCACAAATAATAATATGTTCGATATCCAGCACATCCACAGCATATTGTACAACTGAAAGACAATTTAAATCGGTGTGAATGACAAGATTCCCCACATTTCTATGAACGAATAGTTCTCCTGGCTCTAATCCCGTCAACTTCTCCGCAGGAACTCGACTATCTGAACATCCAATCCATAAAAAACTAGGTTTCTGATGTTCTGCTAGCTGTTTAAAATAATCTGAATGCTCATCTTTCATTTGAGTTGCCCAAGCATGATTATTTGCAAACAGACGTTCAATTTTTTTCATAAATTCCCATTTAGTATAAAAAAACAAACCCCAAATTTTAAATTGGGAAAGAACAATTCTTATTCAAAGATTAATGAATAAAAAGGTTTTCATCTTATTATGAGTACTCATATCCGTCAAATTTAATCAATAATTAAACTCAACGAGCAGAGAGATCCCCATAAATGGATAGAACATTATATAGTAAGTTTTATCCCTCCAATAAATCCAATATGCTATAGCAAAATAGCGGGGAAGCTCCTACAAGTCTAATCTGATCACATAAGTATGATTGAATTTTACTGCTTTCATGTAGCATCTACCACGTTTTTTGTTTAAGATGAAACACAATAATTTCTTTCAACAAGTAAAACATAATGTCATCAAATGAACTTCTTCGCTGTGAAAATATCAGCAAATTTTACCAAGAGGGCGAAAATGCTACTCAGGTGCTTAAAAACGTATCCTTTTCAATGAATGCAGGCGAACTTGTGGCGATTGTTGGTAGCTCTGGCTCAGGCAAAAGTACCTTGTTACACACTCTTGGCGGTTTAGATCAACCTAGTGACGGCGAGGTGTTTATCAAAGGGCAATCATTGCAAAAGCTCAGTAGCAATGCCCTTGCAAAACTACGCAATCAACATCTAGGCTTTGTCTATCAATTTCATCACTTAATGGCGGATTTTTCTGCGTTGGAAAATGTGATGATGCCAATGTTAATCGGACAACAAAATAAAACGGAAGCCAAAGATCGTGCCGAAAAGATGTTACAAGCGGTAGGATTGGCTCACCGAATTACCCATCGACCTTCGGCGTTATCGGGCGGTGAACGCCAGCGTGTCGCGATTGCTCGTGCGTTGGTGAATAACCCTGCGTTAGTCCTTGCTGATGAACCGACCGGTAATCTCGACCAAAAAACAACCGAGAGTATTTTTGAGCTAATTCAGCGTTTAAATCAAGAACAGCAGATTGCTTTCCTGTTAGTGACCCACGACTTGAATTTAGCCCACAAACTAAACCGCCGTTTAATTATGCAAGACGGCGTATTGCGTGAGGATAACTAATGAGTACCCCATTTTTTATCAGTTGGCGTTATCAGCGTGACAAACAGAAAAATCGCTTGGTGTCATTGATTTCGCTCTTTTCTAGTGTCGGCATTGCGTTGGGCGTTGCGGTGCTGATTATCGGCTTAAGTGCGATGAACGGCTTTGAACGAGAGCTAAATCAACGAGTGCTTTCCGTTGTTCCTCACGCTGAAATTATGGCGTATAACGAAAGTAAATCAGCGACCATTGCACAAGGTGATCGCCTTGAGCATATCGTAAAAGATAACCCAAATGTGACCGCTTTATCGCCGTTTGTCAGCTTTACTGGCTTGATTGAAAATGGTAGCCAGCTAAAGATTGCACAGGTTCGGGGAATAGATCCAACCAAACAAGAACAAGTGAGCCAGCTCACCCAATTTATTCCGCAAGATCAATGGCAAGCGTTCAAGCAAGAGGGCGGTTTAGTTTTAGGGGCTGGAATTGCTCGTTCTCTGGACATCAACGTTGGCGATGAAGTCACTCTGTTATTGCCACAGCCAACCGACGACGGCAAATTGGCCCAACCTTTGCGTTTTAGCTTAACGGTGACGGGTATTTTGCGTTTAGACGGACAACTTGATCACAGTTACGCACTGCTTCCGATTGCAAAAGCCCAAGAACTGTTAGAACTGAAACCAAGCCAATATACAGGCATTGAATTAGCGGTGAAACAGCCGTTTCAAGTCAGAGAGATTACCTTCCCTGAATTAGCGAATTACCCACAGCAACTATATATGCAAACGTGGATTGATAAATTTGGCTATATGTACAACGATATTCAACTGATCCGCACGGTGATGTACATTGCGATGGTGCTTGTGATTGGCGTGGCGTGCTTTAATATCATTTCAACTTTAGTAATGGCGGTCAAAGACAAACAGGGCGATATTGCCATTCAGCGAACCTTAGGGGCAAACAACCGCTTTATTCAACATATTTTCCTTTGGTACGGTTTAATTTCAGGTATGAAAGGGGCGTTATCTGGCGTGGTGTTAGGCGTGATTGTGTCAATGAATTTAACTGCAATTATTAAATGGTTTGAAAGTGTAATCGGAATGAAATTGCTCTCAGACGGGGTCTATTTTATTGACTTCTTACCGAGCGAAATTCATTGGCTAGACATTGTTTGGGTACTTCTCGCCACCCTAATTTTAAGCCTAATTGCAAGCCTTTATCCTGCAATTAGAGCGTCTAAATTAGAACCAGCGAAGGTGTTGAGTGGGTATTAAATACTTTTAGAGTATGACTATTTAGAACGGAAGTTATATCAATCCCAACACCTTCCGCCCATTCACACTTGCTATGTTCGCCATCTCTTCGAGGTTGGTAAAACGGCAGCCGGCGGAAAGTAGGCTAAGTTCTTGCCACATATCCCCCTCACAAAGAGGAACCATATAGTCACAGATATTATCTGTACCAATTGCTACAGTAATTCCCTCTGGGATCATCTCATCAGCAGGCGTTAAAGCATTATGGAATGGTAAAACTTCATCTTTACGAGGGCTATCAATCCACGCCATCGGACAAGCAATCATCATCATATCAACGGCTTTCATTTTCTTATAAAGCATCTGACGATACTCTCTCGGGTGAGCGCCGATTGAAATCCCGTGAATAGCCACCACACGCCCTTGCATTCCGTGTTCCACCGCTTTATCACACAGTTGCTCTGTTTCTTTCTCTTTAGGATTGTTAAATTGATCGACGTGAACGTGCAGCATTTTACCTTGTGATTTTGCGGTATCCATTAAAATATCCATCGCTTCTAAGCCTTTTCCGTAGTCCAATTCATCACGATAAGGTAAACCGCCAATCATATCTACCATTTCTGAACCAATATCAAACCACTTGCGAGCATTAGGTTCGATTACACCTTTTAAAGTTTGATTTGCAAAACGTAGAATAATATCGTTTTTATACACTTCGCGTGCTTTATGTGCTGCCAAAATCGCACGGTCTTCGCAGACTTGGTCAATATCAACGAAAGTCCCAAAGGCAGTTACCCCTTGTGAAATCATCAACTCAATCGCTTGGCTAAAACGGCGGTAATAATCTTCTACGCTTGAATTTCGTTTGACTTCATCAACTAAATCCCATTTCTGTTGTAAATTGGCATTTTGATAAATTTTGATTTTCTCAGGTGTCATAGTGAATGCTCTATCTGCGTGCGCGTGGGAATTAACCCAGCCCCCTTTTTTAATCACTTCATCACGAATATGGCTTTTTAAAGTACGAATTAACTGGCTCATTGCTTATCCTCTAAAAATATGGGCAAAAAAAAATCTCAAAACGAGATCTTCTAGAAATGGAAAAATAATGCGATAAAAAAACAGCCAAACTTCGTTGGATAGCGAAGTTCAGCTGAAAAAGTGTGTTGGATACTGTTATATGATTTGGTTGCATTTCTAGTTCCTTTCTTGGCACTAGGACTACATTTTATCTTGTTTTTCTTCTCAATGCAAACGTTTGCTTTAAATAAAGTATCAAATTTTAAGCGGTCGGTTCTCTTAATAATTTTTCAATTACTCGAGAAACGGCAAAAAAGCCAAAAGTGGCAGTAACCATAGTCGCTGCACCAAAACCATTGGCACAATTCATTGTTGCAGACACTTCACAGCCCTCTCTCATTTTAGGGAAAATCAATGGCTGAGTAGAGAATACACAATCAATACCAAATTTACGTTTAGGGTTTTGGCTGAAATTATACTCTTTTCGCAATAGGCTACGCACCTTAGACGCTAGAGGATCTTGAATAGTTTTACTTAAATCCGTGATCTGAATTTGCGTTGGATCAGTTTGCCCACCTGCACCGCCTGTGGTGATTATCTTGATTTTATTACGCTTACAAAATGCAATTAACGCTGCTTTCACCTTAACGCTATCAATCGCATCAATCACATAATCATAATCTCTTAACAAATAATCAGTTAAATTATCCAGTGTAAGAAAATCATCAATGATCGTCACTTCACATTCAGAATTGATTTTAGCGATCCGCTCTTGCATCACTTCCGTTTTCAATTTACCGATCTCGCCCGACATTGCGTGGATTTGGCGATTAATGTTGGTGACACAAATATCGTCCATATCAATTAAGGTTAATTTACCAATACCTGAACGAGCCAACGCTTCCACCGCCCAAGATCCGACACCGCCAATCCCAATCACACAAATGTGCGATTGACGTAATTTGGCTAATCCTTCAGCTGTATAAAGGCGACCAATTCCGCCAAAACGTTGTTCGTAGTTGTCTATTCTTGCCATGTTAATCCTTTAGCTCTACATAAACTACTTCGAATTTGTTGAGGGTTAATGCAACTTCATCGTTGGTCTTAAAAAACGATTAATTCTGCCTACCAACATAATCAACCCTGTTTTGACACAGCCATGTAGAGCCACTTGGTGCATACGATAGAGTGAAAGGTATGCCATACGGGCGATCTTCCCTTCAATAAACATTGAGCCTTTAGTTAAATTCCCCATTAGACTACCTACTGTACCAAAACGAGAGAAAGAAATTAGCGAACCTTTATCATCAAATATAAAAGCCTTTAAAGGTTTGTTTTCTAATTGTGCTAAGATATTTTTACCACAAACCGTTGCCATTTGATGTGCAGCTTGCGCTCTTGGCGGAACAGGCTTACCATCTGCTTGTAGCAAAAAGGCACAGTCACCAATCACATAGACGTTCTCATCAGTTAATGTCTGTAAAGTATCTTTGATTGCAATTTGGTTAATACGATTAGTTTCAAAGCCAAATGTTTTTGTTATTTCAGGGGCTTTAACACCTGCCGCCCAAACCATCAGATCTGCTTTAAAGTTTTCATCATATTTAGTAACTAATCCCTCCGCAGTTGCACGAATAACAGGAGTATTGGTTAACACATCTACACCCAATGCACGTAACTCTTTAATTGCAGATGCCGATACCCTTTCTGGTAACGCAGGCAACAAGCGTTCTCCTGCTTCTAATAATGTCACCTTCAAGCTAGTATTATCTAACTTACCATATCCATAAGAATTTAAATGTTTAACCGCATTATACAGTTCTGCGGATAACTCAATACCTGTAGCCCCGCCACCAACAACAGCGATATGAACTTCTTTTTCATTATTATTTGAAAATTTCAAAAACAATTCCATCATACGTTTATGGAATACTTTTGCTTGCTCTGAACTGTCTAAGAAAATACAGTGTTCTGCAACACCAGGCGTATTAAAATCATTTGAGCGACTTCCGATTGCAAGAACCAATTTATCATAGACAATGGTACGTTCCGCTACTAATAATTCCCCCGCCTCATCATAGATTGGGGCTAATACAATGATTTTTTCTGCTGGTTTAACTTGAGTTAATGTGCCTTGACGAAATTCAAAGTGATGATTTTTCGCATGAGCACGATAACTTAAAGCATCAGTACCATCATCTAAAGAGCCTGCTGCAACTTCATGAAGTAACGGTTTCCATAAATGGCTAATATTTTTATCCACCAAAATAATATTTGCCTTTTTCTTTTTACCTAATTTGTTACCTAAATAAGTTGCAAGCTCTAATCCACCTGCACCGCCGCCAACGATAACGATCGTTTCCATTGTTTGCTCCGAAATGAATAAATATTAAAACTAAAGGCATTCTAAACCTTAGCTACTGAATGATCTAGGTAGATTTACAAATTATTTCAGTGGAATAAATAAATAGATATTTGATAAGTTTTGCACAGGCAAATGATGTCAAGTCAAAAAAGGTGAAAAAATCTTGATTTTTTTACATTTTGCCTCTAGTCAAAATGTAACATATTGATTTTAAAAGAAAAGTTATTTTATGTACAATCGTAAACCCGCATCAAAAACCCTATGAATTATCAAGGGTTTGGCGTGTTTTAAAAAAGTAATCCACAAAGTTATCCACAGGCTTTGTGGATAGAAAAGCCTTATTTTTTCACTGATTTTATGAACAGTAATGAGGGGCGATGTTGAAGATCTTTAAATTCATTGTGCCATTCAACTTGATCGGCAAGCATAGGCTCTTCCACTTGCTCAATGGTGAAATTGCTTTGAATAAGGGTATTTAAAATAGTGGCGGTAGTGCGGTGGTAAGTTTTAAAAGATTGCTGAAACCAATTACGATCACGCTCACCTTCATCACGGTAATAATTTAGGCGGTATGCGACTTGTTGCTTATTGATTTTTTCCCAACGCTCACCTTCTTTAAAACAAGTTACAATCGGGTGTTCTTGCGAAAAAATCAGTTGCCCTTGTGGTTTTAATTTGGCAGAAATCTGCGTTAATAAGGCAGATAAATCTTTTATATAATGAAAAGCAAAAGAGCTTGTCACCAGATCAAAATCGCTTTCTGCTATGGTGGATAAGACTTCCATCGGTAAGCAATAAAAGCGGTAAGCGGTCGGATCAACCCCGTTTTTTGCAAAATCTTTTTCAGCTTGTTCAAGCATAGATTGAGATAAATCTAAGCCTACAACCTGTTTCGCCCCCATTGCCATATAATGCAGCAAATGCCCACCAGCCCCGCAACCTAAATCCAGCACTTTTTTTCCGTTCAGATCAGGTAAAAGCGAAAACATCGTAGGCTTTTCCACCACTTCATTTAGGCTTATCGGATTTTCACGCAGTTTAAGATAGCGTCCAAAGAAAATCGGGTTGTCGTAGATGCTGGTTTTCATTTGCAAAAATCTCTCAAATCCTACCGCTTGTAAATATCTTCACCATCACGGCGAGTTTTCAAGATACGCAAGATCCAGACATATTGCTCTGGATTTTTTGGCACAAAGTACTCAATCACTTCATTCATTTGCCGTGCCGACTGTTGCTCATCACCTGCAAATTCAAGCGGTGGCAAAATTTCAATTTGATACACGCCTTTTTCCGCATTGTAAATCGGGAACATTGGGATCACCACTGCATTTGCCACACGAGCCATTTTCGCTAGCCCTGGCAATGTTGCTTTTTCAGTCGCAAAAAATGGCACATACACACTCAAGGCTTCACCGAAGTCTTCATCGGGCAAAAAATAACCCAAACACCCTTTACGCACATCATTTAAAAAGGGTTTAATCCCATTTTGACGGGTATGCATTTTACCGCCAAAACGTTCGCGAGTGCGATTCCAAAGCCAATCGACAAGGGGATTATGATGTGGGTTATACATTGAAACCATTGGCATTCCATAGGTATGCATAATAATCCCCGACGCATCAATCGACCAAGTGTGTGGCACGAGTAAAATCACGTTTTTCCCATTTGCTCTCGCTTCTCTTACGATCTCTAAACCCGAAAACTCACTACGTTTTTGAATATGTTCAACAGAACGCAACGCAATTTCACCAATTCCTAACATCGTTTGAGCGACAGTAATAAACATTTTTTCAATCACATCTGACCGCTTCTCTTCCGACCAATCAGGAAAACAGTAGCGTAAATTGCTATCCGCTCGATGATATTGCTTTTTCCCTTTCAGCTTTTTAGCAACGATTTTTCCGCCCCAGGTCGCCAGCTTATCACGCCAACGAAATGGTACATAAGCCAAGATCACTAGTCCCAACATTCCTAGCCAAATTCCCCAATATTTCGGGTGTAAAAAGGCTTTTTGAAACTGATGTTGATAACCTACTCGATATGTTTCACGTTCTGACATTCTTTTGCCCTATTTCTTACGGTCGATAATATTTTTCACCGCCAAAATCAATCCCAAACCAATAAATGCCCCAGGTGGTAAAATGGCTAATAGCAAGCCTGAATCTAAATGTAGCAGATCCATTCTTAAGGCTTTTGCCCAACTGCCTAGCAATAAATCCAAGCCGTCAAACAATGTACCGTTACCGATAATTTCTCGTATCGCCCCAAGCACCACAAGGCTTAACGTCATCCCCAACCCCATCGCAAAGCCATCAAAAGCTGAATGGGCGACACTATTTTTGGAGGCAAAGGCTTCCGCCCGACCAATAACAATACAGTTTGTCACAATCAACGGCACGAAAATCCCCAAGGATTGATATACAGGAAAGGCAAAGGCATTCATTAACAACTGAATAGTCGTCACCGCAGTTGCAATAATCATCACATAAATCGGAATACGGATATCGTGCGGAATAACCTTACGGAACAAGGAAATGATCGTATTTGTAATCGTCAAAACCAGTAAGGTGGCTAATCCTAACCCCAAAGCATTTGTGACATTATTCGACACCGCCAACAACGGACACAATCCAAGTAGCTGAACTAAAGTCGAGTTATTTGTCCACACACCTTGCGTAAATAAATTTTTCCAAACAGACGGCTCAACCGCTTTTGGTGTTTCATCTATTTGAGTAATAGGGATTTGGGTTTCTGTTGTCATAAATTTACTCGAACCGTTTTCCTTTAAAATAATAAATCTTATCTTGCTCGCTAATTTCTCGTAATACACGGCAAGGATTACCCACTGCAATGCAATTATCAGGAATATCTTTAGTCACAACACTACCTGCCCCAATCACCACATTATTACCAATAGTCACATTTGGCATTACCACCGAATTACCACCAATCCACACATTATTTCCAATGGTAATCGGCATTGCAAATTCAATGCCACTATTGCGTTTTTCCGCATCAATCGGGTGAGTTGCCGTGAATAATGAAACATTAGGGGCAAACATCACATTATCGCCAATGGTAATCTTGGCACAATCCAACATCGTACAGTTATAATTCGCATAGAAATGCTTTCCTAACGAAATGTTGTAACCATAATCACAACGGAAAGGCATCTCAATATGAAAATCGTCCTGCTCACAACGAAATAACCGTTTTAACAGCAATGTCCGTTCTGCAAGCCTACTTGGTTTAAGTTGAGCTAACTCAAAACATAAATCCTGTGCAGTTATTCTATCTTGTTTCAATTTTGGGTCAGTAGGATCATAAAGTTGTCCGCTAATCATTTTTTGATATTCACTTTGCATTATCGACAACTCTCAAATTGTTCAACCATCTCTGGCTTTTGCTTTAACTGAGTAATCACCCATTTTGCACTTTGGCGAACATTATTCACCACCGCTCTAGGCGTAATGGTCGCACCGGTAAACTGATCAAAGGTACCGCCGTCTTTTTTTACCGCCCATTCGCCTTCATTCTCCAAGCTAAATTTGCGGTTGGTAAAGCTGTAAATCCAATCATCAATTCGGGTTTCGATCTTATCCCCCAGCCCAGGGGTTTCTTTATGGGCAAGGGTTCGCACGCCTAATACCGTGCCGTCAGGCTGAATACCCATCAACAGCACAATATTGCCCGAATAGCCGTCTGGAGCGGTAGCTTGAATAGCGTAAGCGGTTAGATCCGAGCCTTTTTTTGCCATATAGATTTTATTTAAAAATGGGGCTTCAGGAAGTTTAACCACTTTGCAGGTTGCCAATAAATCATTATCAAAATGCACTTGTGGCACAACTTCTACCAATAATTGCCGTTGCTGTTCTGCCGTAACCACATCAATTCGACTTTTAGTCAGCAGATAAACGCCCGTTGAAACCGCCGTACATAGTAAGGCTATCGCTCCTAAAATCAGAGCGTAACGTGTGGTAATCACTGATGTTTTCATTGTCTCCGTCCTAATTTTGTACCGTATAAACGGGGTTGAGTATAGTGGTCGATTAACGGCACACAGATATTTGCCAACAAGACCGCAAACGCCACGCCGTCAGGATAATTGCCATAATAACGGATTAAATAAACCAACAAACCGACCAACGCCCCGAAAATCAGTTTACCTTTTGGTGTGATTGAAGCGGTGACAGGATCGGTTGCAATAAAGAATGCCCCGAACATCATCGCTCCACTAAATAACTGAGCTTGAGCCGTCCAGCGAGCCGTTTCCGACACAAAATCTGTCGCAAAGCTCAACAAGGCAAAAGTCCCCAACATCGCAACAGGAATTTGCCAATGAATAATTCGCTTATAAATCAATAATAAACCACCAAGCAAAAAGGCTAAATTCACTTGCCCCCAACCGCCGACCAACACATCTGCAAAAAGTTTGTCTAACTGAATACCTAAGGTCACATTATCTTTAATGCTACTCATCGCCTGTTTTGAGCCGTCTAACACTGTGGCAGACGATACGCCATCGACACTTTGAATAAGTTGATGAACGCTAAAGCCGTCCGTGGTGACATTCGCAAAAATCAGCGAAAAACTATCCGCTAACGTTGGCGGTTCGTTCAACAACGCCAACGGTGGCAACCACTCCGTCATCTGCACAGGGAATGACACCAACAACAACGCATAGCCAATCATTGCAGGGTTAAATAAATTCTGCCCCAAACCGCCATAAACGTGCTTTGCCAGCAACAACGCCACAATCACGCCAATCACAATCACCCAATAAGGTGCATAGGGCGGAATAGCCATCGCCAAAATTAATGCGGTCAAAATCCCCGACAAATCCGCCAAATAGAAAGCGGTCGCTTTACCACGCAATTTTGCAACGGCAATTTCAATTACCACCGCCAAGCCAATCGCCAAGCTCGCCTGAATGAATATCCCGTAACCAAAAAAATACCACTGCACAACCAACGCAGGCAACATCGCCCCAATCACCCACAGCATAAAATTTGCCGTCAGGTTGTTGGAATGCGTATGGGGGGAACTGATCATTTTAAACATCAAATGTTTCCTTTATATCGTCTAAATTTGCTAAATCTTCGGCAAATGCATATTAAATTTAATCGTGAGCATTCGGATTGCAATTACCGTCGTTACCGTTGCCACATCAATCCAATTACTTTCAAACCCAGCATCACGGAACAAAATAAAAATAATACCACCAACAAGACTTGCGGTCACATACACTTCTTTTTGTAAAATGATCGGCACTTCGTTGCGTAAAATATCTCGAATAAGCCCACCAAAACAGCCTGTTACACCGCCTAATGCAACACAAATTAACGGGTGCAAGCCAAAATCCAGCCCTTTTTGCACACCAATTACAGTAAACACCCCTAACCCAATCGCATCAAAAATCAACAAGCCTTTTTTCCAATAATCACGGTCGATCTGATTTTTCAAAATTGCCACAATCACCACCGCCACTGAAATCATCAGCACATAAATCGGCTGTTTCATCCAAAACACAGGGGTGCTGCCAATCATCACATCTCGCAAGGTTCCACCGCCCACGCCTGTCACAAAAGCTAACACAAACATACCGAAAATATCCATTTTGTGCTGGCGTGCCGCAATCGCCCCTGAAATCGCAAAAACAATAGTACCAATCAAGTCTTGAATAAACAAAAACGACCACGGAAATGGGGGAAATAATTCGTTCATTTGTGTTCCTTAATTATTAGTTCATTTACTTGTGTCACTTTCATAACAATAATATATGTAGCAACTGTGTTTACACACAAAAAAGTTATTCAATTTTGACCCACAGATTCTGTGGATAAGTAGCGTGTAGCGTCCCATTTTTCATTGCGTCTAACCAACGCATTCATAATGGTTAGCAGTTTACGCATACACGCCATAATAGCGACTTTCTTCGCTTTGCCTTTTGCAACCAATCGGGTGTAAAAGGCTTTAAAAACAGGTTCAAAGCGAATTGCCGATAGTGCTGCCATATATAAGGCATTACGAACAATCGCTCGACCACCATAGCAAAAGGATTTTCCTTTCCATTGACCGCTTTCCTGTGGATGCGGAATAACGCCAACGAGTGAGGCAATTCTTTTGCTGCTTAGCTTGCCTAATTCCGGCAGGCTTGACATCATCACGGCGACGCAATTTTTGCCAACGCCTTTGATGTCTGAGATAAGGTCAGCTTTATCACTAAAATGCTTACTTTGGTCGTCGATATCTTTATCAAGTTCGGCGATTAATTTATCAAGCATTTCAATGTGTTGTTGGATATTGTCCAACTGGGTTTCGTGGCTTTGTTGCAAACGATTTAGCTCTGCTACTCGCATATCGACAAGCTGACGACGGCGAACCACAAGGGCTTCCAGCTGTTCTTCTTGCTCAGAAAGCGGAACATACAACTGATGCTCTACTTCGCCTTTAAGCTCACAAGTGAGCCCATAGAAAGCGAGATTAACCGCATCTTTTGCATCGGTTTTGGCTCTCGTTTGAGATTTTGCAAACTCACTGGCTTTCAGTGGATTAGCAATAAATACACGATAACCTGCTCGAGCAAGGGCTTTTGCCACGGGGATTTCTAATCCACCCGTTGCTTCAAGCGTTATCAGAGCCACATTAAACTGGCTTAAATAGTCCAAGGTATGTTGAATACCTTTGGCGTTATTGGTTTCGGTTTTGGTCTTTTTCTGATGGGAAAAACCAATCACGAAATTGCGTTTAGCAACATCAATACCACAATAAATCGGAGCGTTCATCGGTAACCTGCCTTGTATTCGGGTTTATATTTCAACTGTTCGGTTTTGCTGATGAAGTTATCCACGCCTACGCTACAGAACGAGTTTTAGCTCTAGGGACACCCAAGCTGTGGATAACGTTATGGTTTATGTTGCTAGTTTACTATAATTTTAATATACAAGGGACACACTGCGTGTGTCCGAAAATCAACGTTGTGGGGGTTTAACTAATACGGACACACGCAGTGTATCCCTACTATGCTATTTCTGAGCCTCTTTTTTCGCTTTCGCTCTTGCAATCGCTGCCGCAACTGCTGCTTTTCTTGGATCTTCCGCAACTTCAGCTTTTGCAACATTTTCATCAGAAACCACCGCTTGCTGTGCTTCTTTCTTCGCTTTTGCTCTGGCTAAAGCTGCCGCAACTGCCGCTTTGCGTGGATCATTCCCCTCGCCCGCTTGCGGGAGAGGGACAGATTCAAGCGACGTAATGTCGCGAGAATCAGGGAGAGGGCTAACTTCCACCTGCTTCGCCAACCGTCTTGCCTTACGTTGTGCCATCAATTCGCTGTTATCTGGCTCACCGTTGGCTTTGGTTTGAACTGGGGTAGCCGTTTCTGCTTTTTTCGCTTTTAAGCGTTCAAGTGCTGCTTTAACCGGGTCTTCACCTTGGCTATTTGCCACTTCTTCACGACGTTTTTCAGCAGCTTGTTGAATACGCGCCGTGCGAGCTTCTTTCTCTTTATTTAAACGGGCTTCACAAGCTTCAAAACGGATCTTCGCTTCTTCCGCTTGTTTGGCTTTTTGATCGACTTCTTGGATCTTGGCTTTTTCTTGGCGGAAATACTGAATAAGCGGAATGTAACTAGGGCAAACGTAGGCACAAACACCGCACTCTATACAAGCATCTAAATGGTATTCCTTTGATTTATCGTGATCTTCTGCACGGGCAAACCAGTAAAGTTGTTGCGGTAACAATCCCACAGGACAAGCATCAGAACAGCTTGAACAACGAATACAATTTCGCTCTGGTTCTGGCGGTGCATATTCAAAGTGATCAGGGGCGATAATACAGTTTGCTGTTTTGGTAACCGGTGATTGTAGTGACGGCAAAATAAAGCCCATCATCGGTCCACCTAAAAAGACAGGAAAACGTTCATCCGCTTGATAATCCACTTGTTCAAGCAAATGCAAAATCGGCGTGCCGAGCCTTGCCCAAACGTTGCCTTTATTGCGGATTTTATCGCCCGTCAGCGTCACCACTCGCTCAATTAACGGCTCATCGTCCATTACCGCACGTTTTACTGCAAATGCCGTTCCGACATTGTGCATCACAATGCCCATCTCAATGGTTCGTTTACCTTGCGGAATTTCTAGCCCTGTCAGTACTTGCACCAACTGATCGCTTGCCCCCGACGGATATTTAGTCGGGATCACTCGCACGCTAATATCATTTGCACCTTTTAATGCCTTTTCGACCGCTTGTATCGCTTTCGGTTTATTATCTTCAATAGCAATCACCACGTCTTCAGGGCGAAGCACATAGCGTAAAATCCGCACACCTTCGATCATCTCATCGGCATAATCTTGCATTAAACGATCATCACAAGTGATATAAGGTTCGCATTCTGCACCGTTAATAATCAACAACTTACAGCGTTTATCGGCAACATGTAATTTGTGTGATGTTGGGAAGACCGCACCGCCTAAGCCTGCGATCCCAGCTTGGTAAACTTTTTGAATAATCTGACCGCTTGTTAGGCTTAAAAAATCATCAATCGGCTGACGTTCGATCCACTTATCTTCGCCGTCCGTTTCAATCACAATGGTTAATTCGGGTAAGCCAGACGGGTGTGATGAAACGTGGGGCTGAATAGCGACCACTTTTCCTGAAGTCGGACTGTGAACAGGTAGTTGGCGATAATTATCCCCTTTTGTTAAGGCTTGCCCTTTCAGCACCAAATCCCCTTGCTGAACAATCACGTCCCCAGCCGTTCCCGAATGTTGCAACACAGGCACATAGAAAAATTTCGGCAGATGTAACGAACGGATCGGCTTTTGGTTCGACTGTTTTTTCATTTCAGGCGGGTGGATACCGCCAGGGAAATCCCATAACTTTCCTTCACGAATACGGCTTAATACATCAGCTTGCATTACTTCCCCCCAACCACAATTTTCTTTTCAACTTCAGTGGTATTCACAATCGGGATCACCAAATTCGCATCAAATTTCCAGTTCCAGTTTTGTGTCGTTTGTTTCACTTTTATCATTTCAATACAATCAGTCGGGCAAGGGGCAACACAGAGTTCACACCCTGTACAAAAATCGGCAATCACCGTATGCATCGCTTTGTTTGTCCCGACAATCGCATCAACAGGGCAAGCTGCAATGCATTTGGTACAGCCGATACACAGTTCTTCGTGAATATACGCCACCTTTGCCACGGGCTCTTCGCCTGATGTTTCAGGTACATCAACCCCAAGCAATTCAGCGATTTTCACCACCGTTGCTTGCCCACCCGGGATACATTTCGTAATGTCATCGCCATTTGCCACCGCTTCCGCATAGGGCTTACAACCAGGGTAGCCACATTGCCCGCATTGACTTTGTGGTAGCAAAGCATCGATCTGTTCAACAATTGGATCGGCTTCAACTTTCAGCTTAACCGATGAATAGCCCAGCATCGCCCCAAAAACCAAGGCAATCGCTGCAATCGCAAGTAAAATATAGAGAATAATGGAATGATCGAACATTAGATTTTTACCAAACCTGTAAAGCCCATAAAGGCTAATGACATCAACCCTGCGGTAATTAACGCAATGGACGCACCTTGAAAGGCTCTAGGCACATCTGCCGCGACTAACCGCTCACGCAAAGCTGAAAAAAGCACTAAAACTAATGAAAACCCTGCCGCTGCACCGAAGCCGTAAAGCACAGACTGCACAAGATTATTAGATAAATTCACGTTCAACAACGCCACCCCTAATACCGCACAGTTAGTAGTAATTAATGGCAAATAGATACCCAGTAAACGATAGAGAGCAGAGCTGGTTTTGTGTACGATCATTTCAGTTAATTGCACAATCACCGCAATCACCAAAATAAAGACCAAGGTGCGTAAAAACTGAGCTTCAAGGGGAATAAGCAGACAGGTTTCGACCAAATAAGCAGAAAGCGAAGCGACCGTCAAAACGAAGGTTGTCGCCATACCCATACCGATAGCCGTTTCAACCTTTTTCGACACGCCCATAAACGGACAAAGCCCCAAGAATTTCACAAGCACGAAGTTATTGATTAACGCCGTACTGATAATTAACAGAATATACTCAACCATTTAACCCACGAATTTATCATCAGAAAATCTAAAAAATGTCGTGTATTATCGGCTTTTTTGCTGTAATGAACAACCTATTTACATCAACTCACTTACAAGCGGTCAGGGCAAGATCGCATACAATGCATTTCAATTTGCACCTTGCCGAAAATCTTGCTAAAGTGCGGTACAATTTGGTGCGAATTTAATATTAGGAAGAACAAATGAGCCAAGAATACTTAGATTTTGAATTACCTATTGCAGAATTGGAAGCCAAAATTGAATCGCTACGTTCTGTCGCCGAACAAGACGATAAAATTAATCTTGATGATGAAATTGCACGCTTGCAAAAGAAAAGTGTGGAATTAACACAAAAAACCTTTGCAAATTTAGACGCTTGGCAAGTTTCCCGCATGGCGCGTCATCCAAACCGCCCTTACACCTTGGATTACATTGAACACATTTTTACCGATTTTGAAGAACTTGCCGGTGATCGAGCCTTTGCTGATGATAAAGCGATTATCGGCGGCTTGTTTGATGAGCTACGGTTATTGTTAATCAAATGATTTGTTAAAAAGAGAGGTTATTTTGACCGCTCTTTTAACGTTATAAAAAAGATATTTATTATTAAAAAGGAGTTCATATGAAAAACCTGATTTCTATTCAATCTCACGTCGTGTATGGTTATGCGGGTAATAAATCCGCAACCTTTCCAATGCAACTGCTCGGAGTGGATGTATGGGCTTTGAATACCGTCCAATTCTCCAACCATACGCAATATGCCAAATGGACTGGTATGGTGCTACCCAAAGAACAAATCGGCGAAATCGTGCGTGGTATTGATGAAATTGGCGAATTACATCGCTGCGATGCGATCATTTCTGGCTATATCGGTTCAGCTGATCAAGTCGAAGAAATTGTTAATGCGGTTAACTATGTTAAACAACGCAATCCAAATGCGGTTTACCTCTGTGATCCAGTTATGGGACATCCAGATAAGGGTTGTATCGTAGCAGATGGTGTAAAAGAAGGTTTGGTTAAAATTGCCATGAAAGCGGCAGATATTATTACACCAAATTTAGTTGAATTACGTGAATTAAGTGGTTTAACTGTTGATAATTTTTCCCAAGCAATTGAAGCAGTTAAAGTAATTCTAGCTCAAGGCCCAAAAAAAGTGTTGGTTAAACATTTGAGTAAAGTTGGACAAGATCCGACTAAATTTGAAATGCTACTCGCCAATCAAGAAGGCATTTGGCACATTAGTCGCCCGTTACATACTTTTGCTAAAGATCCCGTTGGCGTGGGCGATTTAACTGCCGGATTGTTTATGGCGAATTTGTTAAACGGAAAATCCGATATTGAAGCTTTTGAACATACCGCCAATGCAGTGAATGAAGTGATGCAAATAACTCATGATTCTGGGCTTTACGAGCTACAAATTATCGCGGCTAGAGAATTTATCGTTAATCCGCGCAGCCATTATCAAGCGGTAAAAATTGCTTAATATAGCATGGATATTTTTGCAAAATTTGAGCATATCGTTAGCCAACATCAACCGACACAAACACATTTTCTCGTCGGTTTTAGCGGTGGACTTGATTCCACCGCATTGCTCTCTTTATTGACAAAATTCTGTCAAAAACGACCGCACTTTTCCCTCAGTGCCATCCATATTCATCACGGTTTAAGCCCAAACGCCGATCATTGGATGACACATTGTCAACACCTTTGTCGCCAATTGTCCGTTCCACTGATCGTGGAAAAAGTCCAAGTCGATCGACGTTTAGGCGTTGAAGCGGGTGCTCGCGAAGCGCGTTACCAAGCCATTCGTCGTTATATGCGTGCAGATCATATTTTGACGACCGCCCATCATCAGCAAGATCAAACAGAAACCTTTTTTTCTCGCACTAAAACGTGGCAGCGGCGTGCAAGGCTTGTCCGCTATGCCGATGCAAAGTGCGGTCTTTTCTGTGCCGATTTTTCGCCCACTGCTCCAATTCACGCGTACCGAACTGGAAGAATATGTTAATAGCGAAAATTTGCCTTGGATCGAAGATGAAAGCAATCAAGATAACCGTTATGACCGCAACTTCTTGCGCCATCAAATTTTGCCCCACTTGTGACAACGCTGGGCACATTTTGACCAAGCCGTACAGCACAGCACGCAACATTGCTTAGAACAACAGCAATTGTTAAACGAATTACTGGCACAAGAATTACAAAAATATCAAAAAAATGACCACACTTTTGACATTAGCCAATTTGCGCATTTTTCTATACCAAAACAAAAAGCGTTACTGCGTTTGTGGTTGGCCAATTGCGATTTACCCATGCCCTCAAGCAAACAATTGGCACAAATTATTCAGGATGTGATCTTCGCCCAAGCCGATCGTTATCCAGAATTTAAATTGGGCGACAAGCTGATTCGTCGCTATCGCCAGCACTTACACATCACACCAATTTATCAAGATATCAGCCATCTTGTTTTGCCGATATACTTAAACCAATCCATTGATTTACTGGATAATTTGGGCAAATTTATAATTAAAACGCAATCTAATGAATGGATTGCAAAATGGCAAGATTACATAGTTCTCCTTCCGCCAACACAAAAACCTATCCATCTTGCTTTTCGCTATTCGGGAACGGTTCTCCACCATGGTATTCATCAAGACATCAAAAAACTGTGGCAACAACATAACGTCCCCTATTGGTTACGCCAACGCACGCCTTTAATTTTTTATGGCGATGAACTTCAATGTGTAGTGGTACACTAATCCCGCAGTCCTCAATAAGTGGTAAAATTTAACCAAACATGAGGATATAAAAATGCGAAGACCTAGAAGAACCTTTAGCGCGGAATTTAAAGCCGAAGCGGTAAAATTGATTACCGAGCGTAAATATTCTATTACACAAGCTTGCAAAGAGCTAGACATCGGTGAAACAGCGTTGCGTCGCCGGCTAAGTCAAGTTCAAGCTGAATGTCAGGGCTATGTGTTGCTGGGTTCAAAGCCAATCAGTCCTGAACAACAACGCATTCGAGAGTTAGAAAACCGTATCAAAGAGCTGGAAGAGGATAAAGAAATCCTAAAAAAGGCTACGGCGATTTTAATGTCTCTCGAGAGCAATGATACCAAGCGGTCACGACGTTAAAATCGCACGGCATTAAGCGTTTATGTGCCTTATTTGGTGTGTCAGAAAGTGCCTATTATGCGCGTTTGAAACGGCGACAAGCGGTCGAAAAACACACCGCACTTGCGATTGAAATCAAGGTCATTTTTGAGGCAAGTCGTCAATCTGCCGGCAAGCGAACTGTTCAATCAGGTTTGAGACAAAAGGGAATTCGAGCTAGTTTGCGGTTGATTCGCAACCTAATGATTCAACAGGGATTATTTAGCAAACAACCACAAAAATGGCATAACCGAAATAAAGAAATAGGGCAAGTTTTTGCTAATCACTTGAACCGAGAATTTACGCCTGATGCACAAACGACGGTGCTTTGTGGCGATACGACGTACATTAAAGTCAATGGTGTTTGGTGCTATTTAGCGGTAGTGATTAACCTGTTAAACCGTCAAGTTGTTGGTTGGAAATTGAGTCGACACCACGATGCACAATTGGTTGTCGATGCGTTAAATCACGCGATGTTGCAGACTAAACGTACGAAAACAATGCTGTTTCACTCAGACCAAGGCAGTATTTATGGGAGTAAGCAATTTACCCAGTGTGTGCAAAAACACAAGCTAACGCAAAGTATGAGCCGACGGGGCAACTGCTGGGATAATGCACCGATGGAGCGTTGGTTTAGAAGTTTTAAATATGAGTGGATGACATATGGTGGTTATGTTGATTTTGAAAGTGCGGTCAACGATGTAAAAGATTATGTGATGTACTACAACCACATTCGCCCACATAGCTATAATCAAGGTTTGCTCCCGATTTCAGCTGAAAAAACTTATCGGGGACTGTTGAATTAGTTGATCACTACAAATTGATGAGCGTTACTACCGTAAGCTGAAAGTGAGTGATTGGCTGAGCAAAGCGGAGGAATGGAAGGGGATAAAATCGGTGTTGGAGGTGTGTCGCAAGCGGTCAGATAATGGCAAAGAATCGCAAGAAAAAGTCTTTTATATCAGTAGTTTGGATGTTGATATTCAAATATTGGCGAAGTGTGTGCGAGGGCATTGGGAAGTGGAAAACAAAGCCCATTGGGTGCTAGATGTGGTCTATAAAGAAGACGAATGTGCTGTGACCGATGAATGGGGTGCGGAAAATCTGGCAATTTTGCGTCGATTAGCGTTGAACTTGGCTCGATTACACCCGAAAAAGCAGAGTATGAAAGGGAAATTGACCACTGCTGGTTGGTCAGATGAATTTCGAGATGAGCTGTTGCTCGGCGTGTAGGTTGAAAAATGGACAACATATGCGGTTGCCCTGCCTATTACACTAAAATTGATATCCTAAGGTTGCTAAAATATTTCTTGTTTTTTGATTTGGCGTAAGCGCACTCTCTAATGCCAGCTGAGCAAAAAAGCCATTGCTAAAATTTACTTGTGAGCTTAAACCTAAGGTCAAAAGAGATGGATTTAGTCTATATGTTTGCGTGAAGTGGCTGTTTGCTATCTCGCTAAATTTGGCGTTGTTACGATAATTTCTACCGCTTAATCTATGTTGATAGATCGCATACGAATTGAACTGAATTTGGGCATTGTCTAATGTGGTTGCATAGTTTAATAAAAGCCCTGCCCCCATAGCCGTTGAGTGATAATTCACGCTGTCGTATGATTTTGTAAAAATCCGACCGCTTTCATTAAATGCATTTTGATGTACAAAATCATAGTTGAAATAAGTCAGTGGCAATAGCGTAAAGTTCTCTCGTTTATAGGATTTGGCAACGCCTAACTGTGCACTCGCAAAGCGGTTTTGATAAGAGCCTGCGATATTTTCTCTTTCTCCCACAATCTGTTTTTCGTAGCGGTTTTGCGAGCCACCCCAATTTATACCACTTAGTAGTTTGAAATGGTCAAAATGCGATACATAATTCAATGCGACATTAAATACCTTTGAACGAGCATTCGCAGAATGGAAAGTGCCTTTGCCCCTTTCATAATTTAGGCTCATTGCAAGCTGTTGTTTATTGTCGATATTTGTCGCTACCCCCATACGCAATCCGTGTGAATTAGCTCTAAACTTATCCGCTTGGGTGATGTGATAGCTTGGTGTCAGGTAGAACATATATTTTTCCTGTGCCAAATTATTTTTGGCTAATTTAGACAAAAACAGATCTTCGCCACCCACTAATTTTTTTATTCCGTTGGTATTGAAACGCTGAACAAAATAGTTTGGGGTTAAGCTAAACAGTAGATTTTGTTGAGCAAAGTGGGTGGTTTTGATAGTGCTGTCGTTGAGCATATCAGGCAAATGATCTTCAGCAATGCTGTTTAACACGGCTTGTCTATTTGCGGTATTATCCAGTTTCACAAAGAAATCTTGATACGCTTGGCTGAGTTCTGTAGATGTTCTTGCAGTATAAACCGCTTCACCGACATCACTATTTGGAATATGAAAAGCCTCTTTTTTAACCTTAACTTCAGCGATAAGTGTCCCTTCTTGAGCAGGTATTGCTTCAGCTTTTTCCTTCTCTTTTTCTATGTTGTTCAGCTGTTCTGTTGATACGGTTTCAGAGCTACTTTCTTCTTTTGCCGTATCATTAGGCTTAACTTCCGTATTTGGTTGTTCCGTTGAAGCTGTTTCAGAAGTACTTTCTTCCGTTACGTTATCACTAGGCTGAACTTCCGTATTTGGTTGCTCCGTTGAAACTGTTTCAGAAGTGCTTTCTTCCGTTACGTTATCACTAGGCTGAGCTTCTGTGTTTAGTTGCTCCGTTGAAGCTGCTTCAGAAGAGCTTTCTTCTTTGGCGGTATCGCTAGGCTGAGGTTCAGTAACAGGCTTTTCTTCAATCGTATCATCATTAATTACCGTGTGATTTGAAGCGAGTTTAAAATCCGCTATTTTAAATTCCGTTGAGCCATTACTTAGAATTTCCACGCTCTCAAAACGATTAAGGCTATTTGCTAATGAGCCTAAATCAATTTGCACTTTCTGCCCTGCGGCATAAAACTGACCGCTTAAAGGACGATAAAGTAATTTTCCGCCTTTAATGTCGTAATTTTGTGCAACTAGCTTTGAATTTCCTTGAGTGTTGAAATTTAACACCAGTTTAGCTGTGCCGTGATGAGTATAGTTTTTTCCGACCGTTAATGTCGCAATATCATCACTGCCAGCAATAACAGTGCCTTTATTGTCTAAATTGTTGGCAATCGTACCGCTTCCGCTTAGAGTCCCGTCTTGTTCCACAAATACTGAACTTTCGCTAAGTGCTGAGCCACTGTTTAGGCGTAGCTCTCCACCACGTACCAAGGTTGCCCCTTTATAGCTGTTGCTACCGCTGAAGGAAAGCTGTCCTTGCCCTTGTTTGATAAATCCAACATTCAATCCTCGCATTTGTTCTGCCGGGGAATTTTTTGCTGTGGCAAGATGTAGGTTGTCGTCCCACATTTTTTGCTCGATATTGTTAGTAAATTCGCCATTTTTCCCTTGGGTATCAATCACATAATAGGCTTCAGTTTTCCCTGTTGGGCTTTGAATATCACCTAAATTTAGGCGGTTTGCATCAAGTGTCGCTACGCCGTTTAAGGCTTTTTGTACATCAAGTATGCCTTGCCCCATTAAATCTTCGCGTTTTAGGCTATAGAGCGTTTTGTTGGTTAAGATTTTATTGAGTGTAACTTTATCTTTATCAGGCGTATCGCTATATCCAAGTTCCGCTATATCTTGCCTGATTTGAGCCTCGTCTTTCGGTATATCCTGATCAATATAGATGACACTAAATGCATCATAGTTTGGTTTCTGTTTGATAATCACCTTAGGCAAGGTGTAATTTTGATTTGCGGTAGATAACAGCACATCGGCGATCTGTTTGCCATTTAAGAATGGGAATTTTTGAGCGACAAGAGCAGCTGCACCGCTAACCATCGGAGCGGCTTGGCTTGTGCCAGTTAAAGGAATAAATTCCTCTTGCTGTTGTCGACCTAACTTATTATGCACATCAAAAAGGGCATTTGCCGAATCAATTTTACTACCAGGTGCCATTAGGGAATAAGCCTGAGAACCTAAAAAGCCGTTGGAATATTTGTGGATACCTTGTAAAGTCAAGGTCCTTTCTCCACCTGAAGAAAGCTGATTTACTCGTTTTTCTTTGATAATAATTTTGCCGTCAGAGGCAATATCTATACCATCAGCATCTAACATTCCCACTGCAATAAATGAGCGAATATCTTCATCATAACGAGGTAAAAGTTCAAACAAAGACGCACTATTTTTCCCATCATTGCCTGAACCAAACACATTTAATACTTTGCGTTCTTTGGCAAGTTTAACTATCCGCTCTACTTCATTTTTGTTGTTATAACCATTGTAAGGATCATTGCTTTCTACGGTTTTTAAGGCTTGTTCATAGTTAGAGATATTTTGTTCATAAGGAAAAACCTTATAGCCCCAACTATGATTGACGATGTGTAATTTTGGATCTTTACTGAAAAAATCAAATAGATTTAAGCCCCAATAATTAAAATTTGAGCTTTCTTTAAACGCAGCTCCATAAAATTTTGCATTAGGGGCAACACCATAAGGATCGCCATCACCTTCAATACTGAAAGTTCTACCCAAATTCTTACCAAGCAAAATCCCTGCAACGTGTGTGCCGTGTCGAAATGTGGCGTTATCTTTTTGTGCTGAACCGATACTACCTGCATCATTTTTATAAATATCATCAAAATTTTTATAACCACCGATTTCAATGGCTTTTCCCTGTAAGCTAGGGTGTTCTGGATTGAATAAAGAATCAACAACACCAACCACCACATTACTACCATCAATAGCAGGGTTCTGCTCTTTGGCTTTTTGTAAGTTTATGATGTTATACGATTTTTCAAGGGTCACAAAAAGATCACTGGCAAAAAGGCTAGGGCTTGATAACACAGCACAGCATTGCAAAGGAAAAAGAAACTTTTTCATATTTGTCTCCTAAAAAATGAATATTGTTTTATGTAGGGCACACTGCGTGTACTCGACCCAACAAAAATCTTAATTCGTATCGGCGGATACCTACATTCACTCTGTTTCGTTATTTATAATGTTGACAATCCTACTCTCAACTCACTTGAAAACATAGAAAAGTCTGTCAACTGGCTAATACCTATTAATATTTAACATATTGTATTCGTATATTGTGTAATCTTTTTCTTGCTAAATCAAATATTGGATGATTATTCTAAAAATTTAGTCAAAAACAAAAATGACGACATTAAGACGTAATGATACTTATACATCTATTTGTCTACTGTGGCAGGTTCTGCATCTCAATTTCGTAACCTCATAAAAATCGAGATGCATTGTATCTATGTTGGAAATTAGAACGGCTGTTATTGGTTAATCCGTCCTTTTAAGAAATCCAACAACTGATCTTTGGCAATCATCTGTTTCTCACCTGTACGGCGGTTTTTATACTCAATTTCTCCATTTTCAAGATTTTTCTCACCGATGACCAGCATATGTGGCACACCGATCAGTTCCATATCGGCAAACATCACACCTGGGCGTTCTTTACGGTCGTCGAAAATCACATCAACGCCTTGTGAACGTAAGGTTTTATACAGATCTTCTGCAAAGGTTTGGACACTTTCAGACTTGTGCATATTCATCGGTACAACCGCAACAGTGAACGGGGCAATCGCATCGGTCGGCCAAATAATTCCGCGTTCATCGTGGTGCTGTTCAATGGCTGCGGCAACAACACGAGTAACACCGATACCATAACAGCCCATAATCATTGTTTGCGGACGACCATCTTCCCCTTGCACTGTCGCTTTCATCGCTTCAGAATATTTTGTGCCAAGTTGGAAAATATGCCCTACTTCAATACCACGTTTGATTAACAGCGTACCTTTACCGTCCGGGCTTGGATCGCCTTCTACCACATTACGCAAATCCGCAATTTTTGGTAAAGCAACATCACGTTCCCAGTTGATATTGAAGTAGTGTTTACCGTCAATATTTGCCCCTGCACCAAAGTCGCTCATTAATGCCACACTTCTGTCGATAATCACTGGAATTGGCATATTCACAGGGCCTAACGAACCGATGCCCGCACCGATTTTCGCTTTAATTTCTGCTTCATCAGCAAATTCAAACGGCTCCGCCACTTCTTCGCATTTCACCGCTTTGATTTCATTGAGTTCGTGATCGCCACGGATCACTAATGCCACTAACGGCTGTTCTTCGCTTGCACCTTTAACAATCAAGGTTTTCACCGTTTTTTCAATCGGTAGATTGAACTGTTCAACGAGTTCTGCAATGGTTTTTGCATTTGGCGTATCTACAAGGGTCATCTCTGCCGTTGGGGCTTGACGCTCGCCGACAGCAATCGCTTCTGCAAGCTCGATATTTGCCGCATAATCTGACTCGGTTGAGAACACCACATCATCTTCACCGCTTTGAGCTAACACCTGAAATTCGTGTGATGCCGAACCGCCGATAGACCCCGTGTCCGCTGCAACAGGACGGAAATCCAAGCCTAAACGAGTGAAAATATTGCTATAGGTTTGGTGCATCACATCGTAGGTTTCTTGAAGCGACTCTTTGCTGGTATGGAACGAGTAAGCGTCTTTCATTAAAAACTCACGCCCACGCATTACCCCAAAACGTGGACGCACTTCATCACGGAATTTGGTTTGGATTTGATATAGATTTAACGGAAGTTGTTTATATGAACTCACTTCACGACGCACTAAATCCGTAATCACCTCTTCGTGGGTCGGGCCTAATACAAACGGGCGATCGCCACGATCTTTAAAACGCAGTAACTCAGGGCCATAATCTTCCCAACGTTCAGACTCAACCCACAAATCCGCTGGTTGCACCACGGGCATTTCCACTTCTAAAGCACCGCTTTTATTCATCTCTTCACGAATAATATTTTCCACTTTTTTCAACACACGCAACCCAGTCGGCAACCAGTTATACATACCTGATGCAAGCGGTCGGATCATACCAGCACGCAACATTAACTGATGGCTAACGACTTGAGCGTCGTTCGGGGTTTCTTTCAAGGTTGAAAAGAGATATTGACTTGTACGCATTTATTTATCCTATTTGTATCAATTCTATAAAACGAAACGGGAGGTATTTTAAATCAAAAAGCGGTCAGATCGGCAAAGAATTTTGCAAATTGTAAAAAAATCCTAAAATCTGACCGCTTGTTTTAGGTAATTTCAGAGAAATGCCGACTCGATCAAAAATCCACTATGGATAATCCCTGAGCATAATGTTAGAATTACCTAAATTTTTCGCTAACCGATAGCGAAACTTAGTTCTGGTGTTGTGGAAAACAAAGGCTGGTTCGACTTGTATTAAAAGGCTTGAATTTAGCAAATTTTCCTTTACACTATTCAACTCTCGCACTTAGCAAATTTATACACATAGGAAACAAAAAATGAGCATTGAAGAACGCGTAAAAAAAATTATCGTTGATCAACTTGGTGCAAAAGCAGAAGATGTAAAACCAGAAGCTTCTTTCATTGAAGATTTAGGTGCAGACTCTCTTGACACTGTTGAGTTAGTGATGGCTTTAGAAGAAGAATTCGATATCGAAATTCCAGATGAAGAAGCAGAAAAAATCACTACTGTTCAATCTGCGATTGATTACGTTCAAAACAATCAATAATCTCCATTTAGAAAAAGCGACTTTTACAAGTCGCTTTTTTTTCTGCCTCTTATTTTTTCTCTAAATATATCCGTTCTTAAATTGCAAAACTAAACCGTTTTAGCTACTATGCACAAGATTATTTTTAGACTTTGAAAGGTTAATTTATGAGCAGAATTTGGGTGTTAGGTGATGCCGTTGTCGATTTAATTCCGGATGGCGACAATCATTATTTGCGTTGTGCTGGCGGTGCGCCAGCGAATGTTGCAGTCGGTGTTTCTCGTTTAGGGGTTGAGGCTGGATTTATCGGGCGTGTGGGCAATGACCCACTGGGTAAGTTTATGCAACAAACCTTGCAAGCAGAAAAGGTTTCAACCGAGCAGATGATACTTGATCCACAACAACGTACTTCGACGGTAATCGTTGGGTTGGATCAAGGTGAGCGTAGTTTTACCTTTATGGTCAATCCGAGTGCAGATCAGTTCTTAGAGGTCAATGATCTGCCAAATTTCCAACAGGGCGAATGGTTACACTGCTGTTCGATTGCGTTAATCAATGATCCTTCACGTTCTACTACGATTGAAGCTATTCGTCGTGTCAAACAAGCGGGCGGATTTGTGTCGTTTGATCCAAATTTGCGTGAATCACTTTGGTCAAGCCTTGATGAAATGAAAAAAGTGGTGAATAGTGTCGTGGCAATGGCAGACGTGTTGAAATTCTCTGAAGAAGAATTGACCTTATTGACTAATACGACAAATCTTGAGGATGCAACGAAAGAGGTTACTTCACTTTATCCAGAGAAGCTGATTATTATCACTTTAGGTAAAGATGGGGCGATTTATCACTTAAACGGTAAGAGCCAAGTTGTTGCCAGTAAAGCCTTAAAACCAGTAGATACCACTGGGGCTGGCGATGCCTTTGTGAGCGGTTTGTTAGCTGGTTTATCGCAAGTGTCAAACTGGAAAGAGAGTGATGCGGTATTAGTTGAAGTGATCCGCAAGGCGAATGCGTCTGGTGCTTTAGCAACAACAGCAAAAGGGGCTATGTCTGCTCTGCCAAATAAGGCTGAGTTAGAGGCGTTTTTAAAATAATCGATTTGATTCTCCTATTGTACAACCCAAATATAATTTACCTTTACTGGGTTGTACCCCCAAAAGGTAGGCGAAGATATGATGAAGAGCCATTCTTACAAACCTTTAGCAAAGGTCTAATGCGCCAATAATGCAGGGGCTTTCTTTTGGCTCTTCCCCCACTACAACAACGATATATATTTCAAAATCCCTTTAATTTTTTGTGAATCGGCAATGTCTAACACATTATCCTGTGATGAAGTTCCCATTCTTGCCGAACTTATTGAATCCATTAGACTTTGACGTTGCCCTTTGGCTGAAAAATGAATTTCAGGCACCTTGGTTTGTTCAATGATTTGTTTAACATTATCTGCATTGACCCCACAGCCAGCCATTACTTGAATACGCCCATTCGCTTGTTTGACTAACTGCTGAATAACAGGAATCCCATCAAAAGCAGTTGCAGCCTGTCCTGATGTCAAAATACGATGACAACCTAAGTCGATAAGTTGTTCAAGAGCAGTAATGGGATCTTTACAGAGATCAAAGGCTCTGTGAAAGGTGATCTCCATACCTTGTGAAGCCTTAACTAATAGTTCTGTTGTTGCTAAATCAATCTCACCATTTGCAGATAACGCCCCAAAAACGACCGCTTGTATGCCAAGCTGCTTGGCAGTTGCAATATCGTTGAGCATTATCTGAATTTCATCTTCGCTATACAGAAAATCACCCGCACGGGGGCGGGTCATCAAGGCTAGGGGAATAGTCGAAATGTGTTGAGCCTGCTGAATAAAGCCTAGATTCGGTGTTAAGCCGCCAACCGCAAGAGCAGAACATAGTTCAATACGGTCAATCGGAAATTGATTTGCAGTGATGACCGACTCTAGATTATCGACACAGATCTCAACTTTCATTTATTCCCCCACGATAAAGCGATAATGAATATGATGTTGATAAGACTCGTTTGCTTTGCTGATTCCGCCATAGTGCCACCATTCTGGGTGGTTTGGAGTATCAGGGAAAAACTCAGGTTCTAGGGCGACCCCTGCATAATCAGGATAGCTTCCGCCCGTCAAATTAGGCTGTCCGCCCAGCCAGTTCCCTGTATAGACTTGCAATGCAGGTTTGCTGGTACTAAGTTCAAGGCGAAGATTATCATAAGTTAAAACAGCATCGGCCTGACAAGCGGTCAGATCTTGGCAAGATTTTGCAAGTAAAAAAGCGTGGTCATAACCTTTAACAGCTTGTTGATCGGTATCAGCCAGTAAATCTTGACCGATCATTTTTGCCGTGCGGAAATCAAAACTTGTTCCTTCAACAGCTTTTAATGGGGCGTTCGGAATGCCATTAGCACCGACAGGAAGGTATTTCTCCGCATTGAGTTGTAGGCTATGTTGATGAATGGTCGGTTCATTAGAAAGATTGAAATAGGCGTGGTTGGTAAAGCAGAGCGGTGTATCTTGAGAGCTTACCGCATTAAATTCAATCTCAAGTTGATTACCGTTCAAACGATAAACGATAGTTGCTGTTACTTCACCGCCAAAGCCTTCTTCACCATTGGCGAAAATTTTGTGAAAAGTGACCGCTTGTTCATCTGCCGATTGCACCTGCCACACACATTTATCCGCCCCGATTTCCCCTCCGTGTAAATTATTTTCGCCATTATTTTTTGCCAAAATAAACTTTTGCCCATTAAGCTCAAAGGTGCCATTTGCAATGCGGTTGGCATAACGCCCTACCGTTGCACCGAAATAGGCTGATTGCTCTTGCCAACGTTCAGACGTGGTGGTTACTAATACTTCTCGTTGTTCATTTGGCAATTTAACTACGCAAGAAAGCCAAGATGCACCAAAGTCAGATAGAGTGATTTTGAGATGATCGTTTTCAAGGGTATAAATTTTCATATTTGCTCTCTTTATGTTGCTTCCCCTCTCCCGCAAGCGGGCGAGAGAAATGATATTATGACTGCATAATTTAAACCACTCTCACCCCATCACTTGCTGTGCAAACATAGAAAGTTTCTTGAATGCCGGTTTGTTTTTGGTAGTTTTCTGCGATAAGTTTACGCAACGCTTCCACTTTTTCATTTGGAACTAAGCAGATAATACAACCGCCGAAGCCACCGCCTGTCATTCTTGCACCGCCATTTTTGCCGATAGCGACTTGAGCTAATTCAACTAAATAGTCAATTTCTGGGATAGTGATTTCAAAATCATCACGCATTGAGTCGTGGGATTCGCCCATTAATACACCTAATTTTTGCATATCGTTGGCTTTCAAGGCTTCAACCGCTTCTAGTACACGATGATTTTCGCTGATAACGTGTTTTGCACGTTTGTAGGCTAATTCATTAAGCTGTTGTAACTCTGCCGCTCGCTCAATAAATTGTTCAGGACTAACATCTCTTAAGGCTTTAACGCCAAAGAATTGTGCCGCAAATTCACACTCTTGACGGCGACTGTTATATTCCCCTGTGACTAAATCGTGTTTGACGTTAGAGTTAATGATCGCAATGAAATAGCCTTGTGGCACGGGGGTTGGGCTAATGTCTAAACTACGACAGTCGATCATCACAAGGTGATCTTTTTGTCCCAATGCCGAAGTAAGTTGATCCATATTGCCACAATTTGCACCGACAAATTTATTCTCGGCACGTTGTCCGATTAGGGCGATCTCCGCTAGACTAATCGGTAAATTACCTAACACTTGGCAAGTTTTACCGATAGAAATTTCAAGAGCAGCGGACGAACTTAACCCTGAAGACATCGGCACATCACTGGTCATTGCAATATCAGCCCCTTGAATAAATTCAGGGCAACGCTCTTGAATATATTTCACCACGCCACGCACATAGTTTTTCCATTTATCTTCACTTTGTGGAATTTCTTTTTTAATATCAAAGGCATCGGTTTCGTTAATATCAATCGCATAGACACGCCAAATGGAGTCGTCACGTTTCGCAAAACTCACGGACATACCGTAGTTGATCGCACAAGGCATCACAAAGCCATCGTTATAATCGGTATGTTCACCGATAATATTCACACGACCTGGAGCAAAAACGGTTTGCTGTGACGCATAACCAAAATGTTGTTCAAATTGAGTTTGAGAGAGTTCGATTGGGGGCATTGTTATCTTCCTTCTTAATTTGTTATTTCGGGGCGGGCACATCTGATCTGCCCCCAAAAAGTTAGACTGATTTAGTTCAAGGACTGAATTCTGTATTCCACAGGGCTTAGTCCTTTTAATCTTACTTGAATACGCTCATGATTGTAATAATGAATATATTCGTGAATAGCTTGTTCCAGTTGCTCAAAGGTCTCAAACCGTTTACCAAAGTAACATTCCGTTTTTAAACGCCCAAAGAAACTTTCCATTGCACTGTTATCCAAACAATTTCCCTTTCTCGACATACTTTGTACGATGCCGCTTTGCTTCAATATCGACTGATAACTTGCCATTTTATTGTCTTTTTCAGCAAGAACGTGCTCCGTTTTAAATCAACCAATTGCAATAAAATCTCAAACGGAAATTGGTGGCGTAGTTCCTTCACGAGGTGTGATTATACTGATTAATCCAATATCTTAATATGGTTTCCTTAACCTGAAAATGCTGACGAGTTAATGAGCGATTTTTATTATGTTGAAGATAAAATTCGATCACTTGTTGTTTAAAAGATTGGGTGTATTTAGCCATAAAAAATCTGCACCTTAATTAGTTGGTTGTTTAGTCCAACTTTTGGGGTGCAGATCACTACACCACGCAACAATTTGTCCGTCTAATTCATAAACCTAAATCGGATATTTAGCATGATTTAGATTGCTGATTAAACCACGTTTGGCGGCTTTCCTTCGTTGCTGGAACTAAATCTGCCGTCACTGTGCGTCTTTCAATCACCTGGTTATAAATTTCAAGAATTCGAGTTAAATCATCTTGTTGTGCTAGGCGGAACATCTCTATCCTTAAACTTGCTCGGTACTTAACTGCCAACCTAGTTGGCGATATTGTTTATAACGTTCCCTCGCTTGGACCTTTTCTGTTTCATCAACCGACACGAAATCAATAATTTGATTGAAGCTGTTAATAAAATTGGGTAATTCTGTTTGTAATGAAATCAATACATCTCGGCGTTGGGCATTGCGTTTGCCTTTCCACGAAATTTCAATCGGGGTCGCATAGGTGGTGACTTCGCCGGACAGATTATGTGGTACAAAATCATCCGCTTCTCTTGCCCAAAGTGCTTCATCAAGGCTGAATGCCTGTTCTTCGGTTTCACAAGCAATCAGCACTCGTTTACCTTGTCGCCACGCTTTTGCCGCTAAATCGCACGCTAGAGCTTCTTGAGCGGAAAGTTCGCCTGCTTGGGCTTGGCTTAATAGATAGAATTGTACTTGCTTCACTGACACACTCTTAGGAATATAGTTAGACGAATTATAACTTATATTTATAATAAAATAGATGTTTGAAAATCTTCAAACTACATTTAATGCAATGTAAATTGAAATTTAAGTTAATGAACGTTCATTATACATCTCCTCAATCTGCTCCCGATAGCGTTGCATAATCACTTTACGACGTAATTTCAGCGTAGGGGTGATTTCTTCCATTGCCGTACTAAAGGCTTGAGGTAAGAGAGTAAATTTCTTCACCTGCTCAAAGCTCGGGAGTTCTTTTTGCAACTCGTGGATACGTCTTTCAAACATCTGAATAATGTCAGAATGTTTAATCAGCTCGATCCTATCCTGATATTTGATATTAAGTTGCTTTGCATATTCCTCAAGGCTATCAAAACACGGCACAATCAAGGCAGAAACATACTTCTTCGCATCTGCAATCACAGCAATCTGCTCAATAAACTTATCTTTACCGATTTTGCCCTCAATGTATTGCGGAGCGATATATTTCCCATTTAAAGTTTTCATCAGCTCTTTCAAGCGGTCAGTAATGAATAAATTTCCGCAACTATCCATTTCGCCAACATCACCCGTGCGTAAGAAACCATCTTCAGTAAAAGCCTTTGCCGTTTCTTCAGGCTTCTTGTAGTAGCCTCGCATTACCATTCCACCACGCACCAGAATTTCATTTTCCTCACCGATTTTGACTTCCGCATTTGGCATTAATGTCCCGATAGAATTTGGGTTAAAGCCCTTATCTTGCCAGCAAGAAACCGTTGCAGTCGTTTCAGTCATTCCATAGCCCAATTTAATGTTGATCCCAATACTGTGGAAAAATGAACCAATAGAGGCTTCCAACTTTGCTCCACCGCAAGGCATCATTTTGATCCTACCGCCTAATAAAGCACGCAGTTTAGTCAGCACTAATTTGTCTGCCAGAGCATATTGCAAACGAAGCCACTGTGAGGGTTGTTCTGTTTGATAATGCTTTTCACCAACACGAATTGCCCAGTTGAACAAGGCTCGGCGATGTGCCGGGGCTTTTTCCACTTTATCCCATACCGCCGTATAAATTTTTTCATAGAAACGAGGCACCGCACACATCACCGTTGGTTTCAGTGTAGTCAAGGCATCACGGACGTGGTTGGTGTCTTCCAAGTAGCAATTTGTCGCACCACGATGAAAAACATAAGCAACCCACGCACGCTCAAAAATATGCGAAAGCGGTAGGAACGAAAGCGACACATCATCTTCATTCACATTTAAGGCAAGATCGTGAGCATTTAATTGATGGGCAAGGTTAGCATAATCCAGCATCACACCTTTTGGCTCACCCGTTGTTCCAGACGTATAAATCAGCGTAAAAAGATCGGACAACTGTTTAGAATTAAGGCGTTTCTCAAATTCCGCTTCATTTGGAACAACATCTAGAAAATCTTCCCAATAACACGCATTTGGCAGATCCCTCAAATCCATATTTGCCTTCATTGCCACAATTTTCATTAATTGTGGACAGTTGTTCGCTATTTGACAGACCTGATCAAGTTGTTCTTGATCACCGACAAAGAGAATTTTAATGTCAGCGTCATTCACAATATATTCCACTTGTTTAGCCGTGTTTGTCGCATAAATCGGCACAGCAACCGCCCTTGCCTGCATTGCCCCAAAATCAGCAATAGTCCAACGAGGCATATTATTTGCAAAAATACCGATTTTATCTTGGATATCAATATGTTGAGCAATTAAAGCATAAGAGAAACGGTCAATTTCCTGTTGAAAAGTTTGCCACGACATTTCCTGCCATTGAGCTTGTTCACGGAAACGCAAAGCGGTACGATTAAGCCATTTTTTTGCTTGCAGGCGAAATCTATTCACAAAATGGAAGTCGAGAGAAGCCATCTTTTTATCCTGTTTATTCAGCTTACAAATGTTCGCTAATATACTTTTTTCATTGAGAAAAAGCCAGAGAAATGCGAACAAATGTAAGCTGAAATATCGTTTGTCTGTATTCTTAAGTAATCGTAATCTGTGCCTTTTGTATCATTGACTGCCTTGCTGCATCTGCCACTTTTACACCAAATGGACAACAGGCTTATCTTCAGGCAATGTGCCAGATATGAGTACGGCTTTACTAAATCACGTCATTGAAATGATTAATTTCGGTGCATTGCAACCGATAGGCGATCTAATTGATAGTATCGGTCGTGATAAGTTTGCTGAAGGTGCAATTTATGAAGGTACAGTTAAAGGGCAAAATTATTCTATTCCGCTCTATTCTCACGCTCAAGTGATGTGGGTACGCAAAGATTTGTTAGCCGCAAATAATTTAAGCGTACCGAAAACGTGGGACGAACTTTACCATACCGCAAAAGCATTGACGAAAGATGGAGTGTATGGGCTTTCTGTTCCAATGGGAAGTAACGATTTAATGGCAACTCGCTTTTTAAATCTTTATGTGAGAAGTGCAGGGGAAAGTTTATTAACCAAAGATCTTAAAGTGAACTTAACCAGCCGTTCTTACAAACCTATAAAATCCTATAAATAGCTGTAAAAAGCTATAAATATAGGACCCTATCCCAAATTCTGTGTAAACACCCATTTCAACTTAACGGTGATCGTCTAAGCGATCACCAAAATCAATCATAAATCGATTCATCGCCAGTTTCCAGTTCTGAATCGGCATTGTCCATTTTTTTGATGCATCTTTACAAGCGGGTATTTTGCCTGCCATTTTTGCGAAAGTGCGGTCAGATTTTCGCGAGCCTGTGCTTCCGTCGGGGCTTGATAAACCTGCTTTAAATCTGCGGTGACGGCTTTGTAATCTTTCCACGAAACGAATTTCAAGCTGTTACGCACTAAATGCACAATGCAAAGCTGAATCTTCGTTTTAGATAACCAAGATGGTCGGTCAGTTCACCATTTAACGCAGCCTCGACGGTGATTTTCTTGAGCATCCGTGAAAATTGATTGAGGTCTTCTGGTGTTTTTAGGTTTTTGGCAAATTCCGCTGCCAAGGCGTGAAGTTGTTTTTCGTTCATAATAAAATACCTGTGTCTGAATGTATTATCTCAGAAACAGGTATTTACACAAATTGTGGGAGAGGCTCTCTATCCGCTTTTTTTGTTCACAGATTTTATCCCTCAGCCCCCATCCCCTTCGCTAACGCTCAGGGACTTCCCCCATAAATGGGGGAAGAATTTTCTCATAACACCGCTCTACAATACTTCCCCTACTTCTCCCCAATACTTCCCCCGCTTGCGGGGGAAGGTGCCCGAAGGGCGGATGGGGGCGAATATGGGGAGTAATTACATTAATCCGAAACAATAAATATCATTTTTCTTTTTATTCGTCCCACAAAACACTCAAAGTGGGCTTTATTGATATAGAGAATATCTCTTACCCAAACAACCTATCCATCTCTTCAATCAACTCCTGACTTGGTTTATCAAAATAAACACCACTATTTGGCTCGCCATTCATTCCTCGTAGGAATAAATAAGCCACGCCGCCAAAGTGTTGCTCGTAATTATAATTTTCCCCTAAGCGAGCGCTTAAGTAGCGGTGAACGGCAAGGGTATAGAGCAAATATTGCAAATCATAGCGGAATTGCCCCATTGTTTTGGCTAATTTTTCGGCTTGATAATCTTGTGGCAAATAGCCTAAAAAATTGGATTTATAGTCAATCACATAGAATTTGCCGTCAATTTGAGCAATACAATCGACAAAACCACGCACAAAGCCTTCTAAGTTATATAAGGTCAAATCAGGCAACTGTTTGGCTAACGGACTATGTTTTTTCAGTAGTTGATTAAGTCGATATAAGGCTTCTTTATTGGATAGGCGTAAATAAAATTGCCATTCGTTCAAGCGTTTATGGGTAAAAATCTGCGTTAAACTGACCGCTTGTTCACCAAATGGGGTTTGGATAACTTGCTCAAACCACGTTGTTAAAGGCTCAAGCCACGCTTCGTCTAAATTAAGTTGTTCACACAATGCCTGTAATTGTGTTTGATCCATCGCTTGTTGAAAATCCCAATGCTCAAAGAATTTATGCAACAGATTACCGACTTTCGTGCTATGTGGGAATTGGTAGCGACTATATGGCTGAGCGTTATCTTCAAGAAAGTCCGAGGCGATGAACTCTGTGCGGTCATAATCTTGAGCTTCGTCACCAAAAGTAGCAAGCGGTATGTTTTGCCCTTTATGTTGCAAACGTTCATTTTGAGCCTGTAATGCCGTGAAGCTGGTAATTTGCCCAACGGTGCGAATTTTGCCTGTAAAGGATTTCGCTTCAATATCAATAGGTTGCACGAGTGTTGGTTGCCAATTGTCTTCAGGCACATCATTATTAACCGTAATCAGCTCCGCTTTAATGCCTTTCTGTGCTAAATAATATTGAGTATTTTGGCTTGGGGCGATGCCACCTGTTCCAATCTCACCATTGCTTAACAAATAGCTTAGGCTATTCCATTTTTCATCAAATTGACTTGGTAAAATCAGGTTTAGCTGATACTTCGCCCGTGTGACCGCAACATAGAGCAATCGCAAATCTTCCGCAAATTCTGCTTTATCAATATATTTTTTGATTTCGTCGGATTGTGAGCCGAAGCTCCAGTGAGCCTTGCCTTCGTCATTTTGATAGATTGTTATTGGTTTACTTTTGGCAGGTTGGCTTGCTTTAGCCACAAACGGCAACCAAACTACAGGGTATTCCAACCCTTTTGAGCCGTGGATAGTCACCACTTTAACCAAACTCTCTTCGCTCTCTAAACGCTGTTTTTGTTCATCGGCGTAGCCATCTGGATTGTCTAATTGCTGTTCATACCAACGTAGCAAGGCGAACTCGTTCTCTAAATTTGGCATTGCCCCTTGTAGCAACTCGGCTAAATGCAACAGATCGGTAATACGACGTTCCGCATTCGGTAAGGCATTGATCCGTTGGATAATATTTTCTTTCACAAAAATTTGGTGCAACATCGGTAAAATCCCCTGATGTAGCCAAACTTGTTGATAGCCGACAAAGTTTTCCACCACATTATCCCACGCTTTTTCATCTTGTTTGATATTAAAAATGTCGGTCGATGTTAAGCCCCAAAGCGATGTGCCAATGGCTGAAAGCAAACTGGATTGACGGTAAGGGTTTAAACACGCAGAAAGAATAAAGCGTAAATCTTGTGCTTCTTGGGTTTCATAGACGCTGTTTCGTTCAGAGAAAAAGACCGATGGAATATGGCGTTTTAATAATTCTGCTCGGATTAAACTGGCTTGTTTATGGCTACGCACAAGGATCGTAATGTCTTTGGCTTCAAGCGGTCTATTCCCCTCCTCTTTTTGCACAAAGAGCAACCCTTGCTCACTTTTTTTCAGCTGTTGTTGAATTTGATAAGCACAATGAGCGGCCACAAGCTGTTCATCAAACTCTGTGCTGATTAATAGACATCTGGTCGCTTGTTCACCCACTAATGTATCTGAAGCCTCTTTAGCTTTAACGGGCTGAAAGGGAATACCGTGATATAAAAATGGAGGATTATCTCCTTCTGGGAACTGAAATAGACGATTACAACTCTCCACCACTTCAGGCACAGAGCGCCAGTTACGGTCAAGTGTTGCCTGTTCCTGAACCTCGTTCTTCGCTTTTAAATAGGTGAAAATATCAGCACCACGGAATTTATAGATCGACTGTTTTGGATCGCCAATCATAATAAAACCTTGCTCGCTGGTATTTTGATCCATAAAGATACGATGGAACACTTCATATTGCTGTTGGTTCGTATCTTGAAATTCATCAATCATCGCAAAGGGATACAAGGCTCTAATTTGCTGGGCTAACGTATCCCCACGCTCTGATTGCAAAGCGGAAAGCAAAAAGCTCAACATGTCGCCAAAACTTTTCTCTTTATGGGTTTGCTTATAATCGGCAAGTTTTTGACGTAGATGGCTGAAGAATTGATAGAGTAAAATCGCTTTTGATTTGCCTTCAAACTGTGTTTGGTAAGCGGTAAGATAATCTTGATTTTTTGCAAAAATAGTGTGGGTAAGCGGTTCTGCCCCTTCTTCCGCTTTTTCATTGATAAAATCCTGACAAAAGCGAGAGAGGCTGTTGGTTGGAAAATAATGGCTACCGCTTGTAGCCCATTCGTTCAGCTCTTTCAGCCAATTTTCAATCCAACGCATTTGATAAGCTCGGCGGCTGAGCGATTTCTTTTCGCCTTTTTTGTAGTTTTTATTGATTTCAGCCACAATCAGGCTTTCCGCTTCCGCCCCCACGGCAAGCCAATGTTGTTTAGCTTCTTGTAACAAGGCTTGATAATCGGCGAGATAGCTTGAAATGCCTTGTGTCAGCCATTGGTTTTCTGCCGCTAAATCTGGAAAATCGCCATAGAGATAACCTTTCACTGCGGTTAATGCGTCAGAAGGCGTTTTTAACTCTTCAGCAACGGCGACAGTTTCTGCAAGTCCCATTGGATAAAATAGTTCACGCCAAGTTTCTTCACTCAAACGAGTTAATAATTCATCTTCATTGCTCAATAAATCAATATCAAAACGAATGCCAGAGCTAAACGCAAACTGAAACAACATCTTTTGACAGAAGCTATCAATGGTGAAAATACTGGCTAAATCAATTTCGCGTTCAGCAATGCTTAAGCGTAAGAGGCATTCATTTAAACGTGGTTGAACTTCTTGATAAAGCGCCGCAAGGAATGGTTCTCGTAACGCATCTTGAGCCTCTTTAGAAGAGGGATCTCGAAACCATTTTCCCACATTGACCAATTTTTCCCTAATTCGATCTCGTAGCTCTTGGGTTGCGGCTTTGGTAAAGGTGACAACCAAGATTTGTTCAACTGTCAATGGGGAGGGACACCGAACACCTAAAATCAACCGCAAATACAAATTTGCCATCGTATAGGTTTTGCCTGTGCCTGCAGAGGCTTCAATAAGGCTAGATTGGTTTAAAGCTAATTGTAGCGAATTTAGTGGATTCATGATTATCAAGGCATGTAGTGATAAATGACACCATTCTACGCTATTTAGTTTTAACGAGAAATCTTTTTAGAACAATCGAAAAGCACCCATATTCGCCTCCATCCGCCCTTCGGGCACCTTCCCCCGCAAGCGGGGGAAGAATTGGATGGGGTGGGGGGCAGTGTTGTAGAGTGGCGTTATGAGAAAATACTTCCCCTCATTTATGGGGGAAGTATTGGGAAAGTGGGGGAGCGAAATGATCTGCACCCCAAAAGTTGGACTAAACAACCAACTAATTAAGGTGCAGATTTTTATGGCTAAATACACTCAATCTTTTAAACAACAAGTGATCGAATTTTATCTTCAACATAATAAAAATCGCTCATTAACTCGTCAGCATTTTCAGGTTAAGGAAACCATATTAAGATATTGGATTAATCAGTATAATCACACCTCGTGAAGGAACTACGCCACCAATTTCCGTTTGAGATTTTATTGCAATTGGTTGATTTAAAACGGAGTACGTTCTTTTATCATCTTGCTGAAAAAGACAATAAAATGGTAAGTTATCAGTCGATATTGAAGCAAAGTGGCATCGTACAAAGTATGTCGAGAAAGGGAAATTGTTTGGATAACAGTGCAATGGAAAGTTTCTTTGGGCGTTTAAAAACGGAATGTTACTTTGGTAAACGGTTTGAGACCTTTGAGCAACTGGAACAAGCTATTCACGAATATATTCATTATTACAATCATGAGCGTATTCAAGTAAAATTAAAAGGACTAAGCCCTGTGGAATACAGAACTCAGTCCTTGAACTAAATCAGTCTAACTTTTTGGGGGCAGATCATAGATTAGCCCCAAATATTATGTGTGAAAATAGCGAAAATACAGTCATATTTTCAACCGCTTGGGAAAAAATGGTAGAAATTCCATCACCTATTATTCTTGTAATGATTATTATAGAAAGATTTATTTTTCGGAATACTGTTGATAATTACGTAAAAACAGTACCATAAGTAATGGGAAAGCAGGAGTGCTAAATAAATAACCAAATTTAACTCTACCACGCTTTCCCTTCAAAATTCTCCAGCAAAAAATCAATTAGTTTTCTCACGGCAAGGGGGAGTTTATCCCTTGACGGATACATCGCATAAATGCTGAATGTCGGCAGTTGCCAGTCGGTTAAAACGGCTTGCAATTTGCCCTGTTGAAGTTCTGGTTCTAGCATATATTTTGGTAACATCGAAATGCCATAACCATCCAGTACTGAGTTAAGTAAAGTTTGGGTGTCGTTGGTGGTGAAACGGCTGTTTAGGTCGAGCAACACTTCCTGTTCCCCTTGCGTACATTTCCACGCTTTGCGGTTGATGTTATGGTGCGACAAATAGTGATGTTGATACAAATCTTCAGGCTGCGTTGGCGTACCGAACTTTGTCAAATATTCAGGCGTTGCCACCAACAATGAATGGCAATCAGCAAGTTTTCGGGCGATAAAATTCGGGTCGGGCGTGTTGGTAATCCGAATGGCAAGATCGATCCGTTCGCTGATTAAATCCATCGTCTGATCGTTAAGCAACAGCTGAATATTCAACTTCGGGTGTAACTGCAAAAAGCGATTGACCATTTGCACTAAATGATACGCCCCGAAAGTTTGGCTACTGGTGACACGCAACGCACCACGCAATTCACCCTGCTGTGCCATCATTTCTTGTTCCATCTCTGCGGTTAAGTTTGCAATTCTTTGGCAAAAAAGCACCGCTTGTTCGCCTGCATCTGTTAGGGCGACTTTACGGGTGGAACGCTGAAAAAGTCGGGCGTTCAGCCATTCCTCCATTAAAGCAACATAACGGCTGATCATCGGTTTGGAAATCTCTAACCGTTCTGCGGTAGCGGTAAAACTGCCTGTTTCGGCAACGGTCAGAAAGACTTTGATTGCGGTGAGTTTGTCCATAGTTATCCTTTTTGTTTCTTAATCGGAAATAATTATATTCTAAAATCGCACTTTTTCTCTCTTTTTATTTCATTAAAATGCACACCATCAATAGCAATCAAGCTGAATGTATAATCCAACAAAAGGAAAACAAAATGAAAAAATTACTTTTACTTTTAACTGCACTTTTCTCATCAACCGTTGCAATGGCACAAACTACGCCAGAGCAAAATAAAGCGAATGCGTTGGCGTTCTATGAAGTGGCGTTTAACCAACATCAATTACAAGACGCAGTGGATAAATATATCGGCAAAGAGTATTTGCAACACAACCCAAGTGTAGCCGATGGTGGTCAAGCCTTTATTGATGCTTTTGCTCCGTTTTTGAAAGAACACCCAACTTCGCGAGCAACAGTTAAACGTGTATTAGCGGACGGCGATTTAGTAGCATTACACGTTCACAGCCAGCTCAATGAAAAAGATAAAGGCGAAGCGGTGGTGGATATTTTCCGTTTCGATGAAAACGGCAAAATTGTAGAACATTGGGACGTAATCCAAGCGGTACCAGAAAAAACAGAAAGCGGACGTGGAATGTTTTAATGAAAATTTATTATTTATTCGATCCCCTTTGCGGCTGGTGTTATGGTGCGTCAGCAACATTGCAAAAACTCAATGAAATCTATCCGCTTGCACTTGCGCCAACGGGGCTGTTTTACCAAAGCGCTCGTAAAATGGACGCCGATTTCGCCCGCTATGCGTGGGATAACGATCAACGGTTGCATATTGTGCCGAGCCAGTTGTTGTATGGGGAAGTTCAAGGGTTGGAAGATTATTTAAAACAGTTGTCATAGAACTTGTAGAAGAGCGGTGGGATTTTCATAAGTTTTGTATTTGCAAAATTTCCTGAAAACCCCACCGCTCTTTTATTTTTCCGCTAAATAGCTTTCCCGAAAGCCTTTTGGCGTACATCGTTCGTATTTTTTGAAGAATTTATTAAAGTGAGTAGCTTCTTCAAAACCGAGTTGTAACGCAATGTGTTTCACGGATTTTTGGGTATGCACCAGTAGGCGTTTGGCTTCAAGTAGCAAACGTTGGTTGATAACCATTTTGGCAGGCAGCCCCGTATGTGCTAAACAGGTTGAGCCGAGCGTTTTTTCTGTGCAACCGAGTTGTTCCGCATAAAATTGGACTTGATGTTGCGTGCAAAAATGTTGTTCCAATAGCTGAGAAAAACCTTGCCAACGTTGATTTTGGTGGTCTTCTTGTGGCTGATTTGCAGCATAAAGGGTGTTGAGCAAGGTCAGAAAGGTGTGTAACTGCGTTTGTAATAAGGGCTGATAATTTTGCCCTTGCCATTCAAAGTAGCGATATTGTTTGAGCTGTTGTAACGCCAGTTGCAGCAAAGGGGCTTGCTCGGCGGTTACAGATTGCTTTTGTGGCAGCTGTTGCCAAATTGAGGCTAAATCAGCAGAAACCCATTCGGCTGGAAAAGATAATCCCCAACCGTCCCAACCTTCCATTGTTTGAAAATGGTGAACTTGCTGTGGGCGGATCAGCAACCATTCGCCTGTGCGTTGCGTAACGCTTTGGAAATCAAGCAAATTCTGACATTCCCCTTCTGTTACCCACAGCCAAACATAAAAATCAAAGCGATGTTGCTCAGCGAGCATTTCCCGTGTTAATTCATCAGCGTGCAAATTGCTTTGGTTAAATTCACTAAATAGACAAATTTCAAGTGCCGATTGCGGTGTCGGGATTGCTTGTGTATTTCCTATTTTTGCCATTATTAAGCCCTTTTTTACCTTTTTCATACTGGTATTTTACGGAATAATACACTTCATCGAAAGCAAAGACAATGAAGGATAAAAAATGAAACAAACAGCATTGATTACAGGTGCATCAAATGGTATCGGTTTGGAACTAGCAAAAATTCACGCCAAAAAAGGCGGCGATGTGGTGTTGGTGGCACGTTCAAAAGAGAAATTGGCCGAACTAGCACACGACTTAGCTAACACATACGGTATTAAAGCCACCGTTATCGCCCAAGATTTATCAGAACCTAATGCGGCACAAGCGATTTTTGCACAGACGGAAGCACAGGGCATTACCGTTGATATTCTAATCAATAATGCAGGTTTTGGCGGACACGGTCGCTTTTTTGAGCGTGATTTAGCCAAAGAACAACAAATGATCCAAGTAAACATCACCACTTTAACCGAGTTAAGCCATTTTTACTTAAAAGGTATGGTGGAACGCCGCTGTGGTAAAATTCTAAACGTTTCTTCAACGGCAGGCTTTTTACCTGGTCCATTACAAGCGGTTTATTATGCAACAAAAGCCTATGTCACGTCTTTCAGCCAAGCCATTGCCGAAGAAGTGGCAGAATTTGGCGTAACTGTAACCGCACTTTGTCCAGGGGCTGTGACAACAGGTTTTGTAAAAAATCTTCATTTTATTTCCTTTTATTTCAGTTGGTTAATAAGTTCGGTGTACGTCTTAGCCTATTTTGCAAAGCGATAGCAACACCATTGTTAAAAAAGCGAGTAGCGACAAGCTGTAAAACGCGAACCCTTTTGGGGTGCGAATGTTTTTTTGTGCCACAACACCGAAAACGATATAGACCACGACAAGTAACAACTTTATCGCTAACCAAGTTTCTGTAAATGGCGACCAAGAGCCGAGTATTTGCATTGTGGTAAATGGCGAGCGTGAAGCGCGGTTGGGAGAGCAATATTTTGGGGGCTGACGTAGATTAGCTAGTATGCTAACCTACAAAAATGAAGATAACTCATTGTAAATTAAAGAAATCTATACAAAAAAATCTCCTTGAATTTTTTGTATTAGAAGTCACTGTCCGTTCTGCGGCAAATTTGTTAGAGATAAATGCTAACTCTGCTGCACTGTTTTACCGCAAAATCCGCGAGGTTATCAGCTATAATTTAGCACTTGAAGCAGATGAAGTATCTGACGGACAAATTGAGCTGGATGAAAGCTATTTTGGTGGACATCGTGAAGGAAAACGAGGTCGTGGGCGGTGGAAAAGTGGCTGTTTTTGGGATATTGAAACGGCAAGGAAAAGTATTTACTGTGGTAGTCAATGATACGCAGACAACAACGCTAATGCCTGTTATATCAAGGAAAATCAAGCCCGACAGCTGGGTTTATACAGATACTTATCGTAGTTATGATGCCCTTGATGTAAGCGAATTTCACCACGAACGAATTAACCATTCGGAGCTGTTTACAGTGAAACAAAATCACATCAACGGCATTGAGAATTTTTGGAGTCAATCCAAGCGGATACTCCGAAAATATAATGGGACTGACCGAAAACGTTTCCCTTTATTCTTGAAAGAATGTGAATTTCGGTTTCACTTTGGAACACCAAAAGAGCAACTTAAAACGTTGAGAAAATGGTGTGAAATTTAGGGCTAATCTACGTCAGCCCCAAAAGTAATATCAAACTTTATAAATGTAATATTTATCCTACTCTAATAAAGATTGGGAATGACTATCTAATAGCGTTCAAAAAAACTCTATTGATGATTACATTCTTGATATGTAAAACACTAAATCGTTTTTTAACATTTATTTAGGCAAATGAAGAAAAATTATTTCATCACGCAAAAACAATAAGATACATAACACTATATTTATAAAGGATTCTTTAAATAAAAATATAGTTGCTAAGAATAATTAAAGTATTCATCAGCAACTATTTTATTTTCTGAACCTAACTTTTAAGGCTAAGCGTAATACATCTCAAATTCCACAGGATGTGGGGTCATATTCAAACGCTCAACTTCTTTACGTTTCATTGCAATAAAGGCATCGATAAACTCTTTAGTGAACACACCGCCTTGGGTTAAAAATTCATAATCTTTTTCCAAGTTATCTAACGCTTCACCTAATGAACTTGACACTGCTGGGATCTCTTTTAACTCCTCTGGTGGTAAGTCATAGAGGTTTTTATCCATTGCATCGCCTGGGTGGATTTTGTTAATCACACCATCAAGACCAGCCATTAACAACGCCGCAAAACATAAGTATGGGTTTGCCATTGGATCTGGGAAACGTGCTTCAATACGGGTTGCTTTCGGGCTAGTTACTGCAGGAATACGGATAGACGCAGAGCGGTTACTTGCAGAGTAAGCTAATAATACAGGTGCTTCAAAACCCGGTACTAAACGTTTGTATGAGTTTGTGGTTGGGTTAGTAAACGCATTTAATGCTTTAGCGTGTTTGATGATACCGCCGATATAGTAAAGGGCAGTTTCAGACAAGCCTGCATATTTATCGCCCATAAAGACGTTTTTGCCATCTTTGCTTAACGACATATTACAGTGCATACCTGAGCCGTTATCGCCTGCGAATGGTTTTGGCATAAAGCAAGCGGTTTTGCCGTGTTCAAGGGCAACGTTTTGAACCACATATTTATAGATTTGGGTTTCGTCTGCTTTTAAAGTTAAGCTATTGAAACGGCTTGCAATTTCATTTTGACCTGCTGTCGCCACTTCGTGATGGTGAGCTTCAATCACTAAGCCCATCTCTTCTAAAATTAAGCACATTTCAGAACGAATATCGTGAGCGGTGTCGATTGGTGCTACTGCACAGTAGCCGCCTTTTTTGAGCGGACGATACGCATTGTTGCCGTCTTCATATTTACGGTTGGTGTTCCACGCCGCTTCAATATCATCAATATGATAAGACACATTGTTCATCTCAGTGCTAAAACGAACATCATCAAAGAGGAAGAACTCAGGCTCTGGACCAAACATTACGCTGTCAGCAATACCTGTTGATTTTAGATAGTTTTCAGCACGAATAGCTATTGAACGTGGGTCACGGTCATAGCTTTGCATTGTGTTTGGGTCGAAGATACTGCAGCGGATAGTGAGGGTTGGGATACGGGCGAAAGGGTCAACAACGGCGGTTTCAGGAATTGGCATTAACAGCATATCGGCTTTGTTAATCGCTCGCCAACCTTCAACCGAGGAACCGTCGAACATTCGCCCCTCTTCAAAAAGGTCTTCGAGGTCATCGGCAACAAGGGAAACAGGCATTGACACCCCGTGTTCTTTACCTTTAATGTCGGTAAATTTCAGTAAGACAAATTTAATATCATTCTCTCGAATGAGTTTTGCAACGTTTGCAATGGCGTTGGTGTTTGACATTGGCTAATCCTCTTAAAATAATAACTACAAATAAAAAAGTGTCTGAGACGCTGTTTAAAATACCATAAGAAAAAGAAATATCAATAAAAATTTTTATGACCTTCATTATTTTTTCTAATATCTTTGTTTGCAAAACAACTTTGTTCTCTATCGACACTATATTGTGATTAAAAATGCTCGTCAATGTATTTCAATAGAGAGATAAAATTAACGTTATACCTAACAAATCGTAGCCGCTCGACTCGTTAAGTACAAATATCAAACCGCATTGTCATTCACAAACTGCCAGTTAAGAAAAACTCCAACATAGTAGTTTAAGTTACATTGAAAATAATAAGAGCGCCTCAATCTCCTCGCGTCTAGGAATTGCTGTCTGTGCCCCCATTCTTGTGACCGAAATTGCCGCTGCTGCATGAGCAAAACGAATAGATTCTTTAGGTGATTTTCCTTCTAATAATGCCGTCACAAAAGCTCCGTTAAATGTATCTCCTGCGGCTGTTGTATCCACTGCATCGACACGGAACCCTGGAATAATTTCACCTTGTCCTTTTTCGCTATAAAACAAACCTTTTGAGCCTAGGGTAATTAAGACCGTTTCGATCCCAAGTTGATGAAAATGGTTGGCGGCTACAGCTGCAGTTTGCTCATTGGTCACTTTAATTCCAGTCAGTATTTCCGCTTCTGTTTCATTTGGGGTGATAATGTCAATTTGTGATAATAAACTGTCCGGTAAAGGTTGAGCGGGAGCGGGATTTAACACCACTTTTACCCCTGCTTTTTTGGCAATTTTTGCAGCCTTAGCCACCGCTTGTAACGGACTTTCCAACTGCATTAGCAAAATATCCGCTTGTTCAATATGTGATTTATGTTGTTCAACTAAAGCCTCTGAAAGATCCGCATTTGCGCCAGCGGAAATTACAATACTGTTTTCACCCGAATCGGCAACCTGAATCATCGCCAACCCTGTTGATTGGTTTTCCATAACAGAAATTGCTTCTGTATTGATCCCGTCTTGTTCAAAGGCTTGCTTCATTGTTTTCCCAATTTGATCATCACCAATTGCACCAATAAAGTGTACATTTGCACCACATCTTGCCGCTGCAACCGCTTGATTTGCCCCTTTTCCACCATAAGCAATTTGATAACCGTAACCTGTTAAGGTTTCTCCTGCTTTGGGGAAGTAAGGTACTCGAATAACGTGATCGACATTGATACTACCGAGAACACAAAGTTTGTTTTTCATTTTGACCACCTATAAAACAACAAGCGGTCAGATTTTGCAAAATTTTTGCTAAAAGTGACCGCTTATTTAAGATTATTTCGTTACAACTTTTAACGGAACTGGGATTTGTGCATCAACTTTTTCACCTTTTAACACTTTATCCGCAGCTTCTACACCTAACTCTCCTATTTTATCAGGTTGTTGAGCAATAGTTGCCGCAAGTTGTCCGCCATTAACTGCTTTTACCGCATCATCTGTACCATCAAAACCAACGACTAAAATATTTTTGCCTGAAGCTTTAATTGCACGCAACGCCCCTAATGCCATCTCATCATTTTGAGCAAATACTGCTTTAGCAGAACCATGGCTGGCAAGCAAGTTTTCCATCACATTTAAACCTTTAGTGCGGTCGAAATCCGCTGGTTGGCTGGCAAGCAGTTCAAATTGGTTAGCTTCCACCGCTTGTTTAAAGCCTTCACCACGTTTACGCGCCGCAGAGGTGCCCGCAATGCCTTCTAATTGAATTACTTTTGCATTTTTACCGACTTTTTCAGCGATAAAGTCACTGGCCATTTTTCCGCCTGCCACGTTATCAGAGGCGATATGACTCACAACATTACCTTTATTTGCACCACGGTCTAAGGTGATAACTGGAATATTCTTCTTATTGGCTACAGCAACGGCTGTACCTACCGCTTCAGAATCGGTTGGGTTAATCAGTAACACTTTTGCACCACGTACCGTCACATCTTCGACATTAGACAACTCTTTCGCTGGATCATTTTGTGAATCCAACACAACTAAGTTATAGCCTAATTCTTTGGCTTTTTTCTCTGCACCTTCTTTCAAGGTCACAAAGAATGGATTATCTAAGGTTGAAATTGCCAGAGCGATAGTTTCCTTTGCCATTGCTGATGTACTGAATGCTAAACCTAATGCAATCCCTAATGAAGTTAATTTTTTCATAAAAATCTCCTATGTAATGAAGAATAATGTCTTAGAACAACTAGACTTTTTTACGACCAATGAAGTTATCTAAGATAACCGCAGCTAAGATTACCAGTGCTTTCGCAACCAGTTGATAGTAAGAGTCAATGTCTAATAAATTCAAGGCATTGCTCAAGAAACCAATAATTAATGCACCGATTAACGTACCGATAATACGACCTTTACCGCCCATAAGACTGGTACCACCCACTACAACAGCCGCTATCGCATCTAATTCATAGCCTGTTCCTGCGGTTGGTTGGGCGGAGCCTAAACGAGAGGTGACGATCAAACCAGCAAGGGCAGCTAATACACCACTGACTACAAACACAAAGAGTTTCACCTTATTCACATTAATGCCTGAAAGTACGGTTGCCGATTCGTTGCCCCCTAAGGCATAAATATAGCGCCCCATACGCGTCTGGGTGAGAACAAACCAACCTAATGCAAATAAGGCAAACATCAGCCAAACAGGAACTGGAATACCGAGCCAAATCCCTGTGCCGATTTCGGCGAAAGCATCAGCATTATCGGAAAAACCTGTGCTAATCGGGCGACCGCCCATATAAATCATCGTTACACCACGCAATAACAGCATCGTAATCAAAGTTGCCATAAAGGCTTGAACTTTACCAAATGCCACCAGCGATCCATTAAGTAAACCGATTAAACAACCAAAAATCAGTACGGTGGGAATCACGACATAAACGGGTAAATCTATTCCAACTAATGTTGCAGCCACAGCTCCCGTCAGAGCAAGTACTGAACCAACAGATAAATCAATACCAGCAATCAAAATCACAAAGGTCATACCAATCGCAATAATGGCGTTCACAGAGGTTTGACGCAAAATGTTGAGCAAGTTATCTGTGGTAAAAAAATCCGGATTTAGAAATGACACCACGACAATCATCGTGATTAATGCAATGATCGACCGTTGGTCGATTAAAAATTTAGTGAAGTTAAACGATTTATTCATTTGCAAATTTCCTATGAGATCTGACCGCTTGTTTTACCGATTGCAGCCGCCAATAATTTCTCTTGCGTCGCTTCTTGACGGCTAAATTCACCGCTGATTCGACCTTCTCGCATCACTAAAATACGGTCGGACATGCCTAAAACTTCTGGCATATCGGACGATACTAAAATAATACTAAGCCCTTCCGCTTTAAATTTATTGATAAGTTGATAGATTTCTTTTTTTGCTCCAACATCTACGCCTCTTGTTGGTTCATCTAAAATCAGCACATTTGGACGGGTCATTAATCCTTTGGCTATCGCTACTTTTTGCTGATTACCTCCAGATAACTCACCAATAATTTTATCGGCATTGGGGGTTTTAATATTAAACAGTTCAATAAAATCCGTGACGACCATATTCTCTCGAACTTTATCAATTCTTCCGTAATGAGAAAGATGGGCTAATGCGGTCAAAGACATATTTTCCTTCATCGACATACCTAGCACTAAACCATCCCCCTTGCGGTCTTCGGAAATATACACGATGCCATTATCTAATCCATCTTGGGCGGTACGGTTATGAATGTCTTTGCCATCTAATCTGACTGAACCCGATGTACGAGGCAATGCCCCGTAAAGCACTTTCATTAACTCGGTTCGCCCTGCGCCCATTAACCCAGAAACACCGAGAATTTCGCCTTTTTTCAAGTTAAATGAAATTTGATGAACACCACTTCCCGTCAAATTATTGACTTCAAGACGTACACTATTTTGATCGGTGTCGATATGCGGATATTGCTCTTCCAATTTTCGTCCGACCATCATTTCAATTAACTGATCTTCGTTTAAATCAGCAACGGCTTTTTCACCAATAAATTGCCCATCACGCAAAACAGTCACATCATCACAAATTTGGAAAATCTCTTTAATGCGGTGGGAAATATAGACAATACCATGACCTTCCGCTTTCAACTCACGAATCACTGCAAATAGAGCTTCAGTTTCCGTATCCGTCAGCGCATCCGTTGGTTCATCCATCACAATCACTTTCGATTCAAAACTCAACGCTTTAGCAATCTCTACCATTTGTCGTTCGCCGATAGAAAGCTCACCAGCAGGAAGTTTACTGGAATGACGAACACCAAGGCGAGCTAACAAGCGGTCGGATTCCGCATACATTTTACGCCAATCAATACCGCCCCAAGGGTGCGTAAATTCACGTCCTAAAAAGATGTTTTCAGCAATGGAGAGATTACCGAGTATATTTAGCTCTTGGTGAATAATACTCAATCCAGCTTCTTGAGAGGCTTTCGGATTAGCAAATTTCACTGCTTGCCCCAGATATTCAATCGTACCGGCATCACGTTGATAAATTCCAGTGAGAATTTTCATTAAGGTGGATTTACCCGCACCATTTTCCCCCATTAACGCCATCGCTCTACCCGCATAGACATTTAAGCAAGCATTTTTAAGAGCCTGAACACCGGAAAGGCTTTATCTATTCCACTAATTTTGAGTAAGTTTTTCATCATATCCACCTAAAATGGTACGCCCGAATAAAGAATAACATTTGCATACGGGCTACATTCTCCCGTTCTAACGACGGCTTTGGCTTGATTACTTTGATGTTTAAATTCGTTATGTGGGATATATTCAATCTTAATGGTATTTTTTTGTTGCACCTCTATTTGTTGAATAACCATTAATAACTGTTGTTCAATTTGAGGATTAATATTCTTGATTTCTTCAGCTAATACAATTTTTTCAATAAATAATTCACTTGATACCGCTTGTAAGACTGAAAGAAAATCGGGGATACCTTTGGTTAAAGCAAGGTCAATGCAATGCTGCTCTGTTGGAATTGGTAAACCAGCATCACAAATTGTGAGTCCATCGGTATGTCCCATTGTTGCAATTACATGTGAAAGTTGAGCATTTAAGATTGTTGTCTTTTTCATCACAAACCGTCCTTTAAAAACCATCGAAACGTTTCGATGACTAAAAGATAGACAAAAAATAATAAAAAAACAACTATGTTATTTTGAAAATGTGAACTACTTCAAAAAATAAGTTTAAAAAGATTCCCGTATGATTAATTCAGGGGTTAGCTTGATCGTTTCTATTTCCGTTTGTGGTTGCTGAATACGTAGAATTAATTTCTCAACAGCAGCTTTAGCTAATCGGGCTTTAGGTTGATGAATAGTAGAAAGAGGGGGATAAAGATATTGAGCAAGTTCGATATTATCGTAACCGATAATCGCAATATCTTGCGGAATCCGTAATCCTGCTCGTTGAATCATTTGATATGCACCAATCGCAATACTGTCACTCATCGCAAAAACAGCTTTAGGACGTGAAGGTAAAGCTAACAATTTTGTCATTGCTTCAATCCCCCCATCATAATGGAAATGGCTTTCAATAATCCATTCGGGGCGAATTTGCAAATTATTCTCTAAAAGTACCCGCTTGTAGCCAGCTAAACGGTTTTGAGCCAACGGTTTTGAAAGTTCACCGGTAATAATGGCTATATCATGATAACCAGCATCAATTAATGCTTTTGTCGCAAGATAACCGCCTAGTTCTGAATTTTCGTGAATGATATCGGCATTTAAAGGTTGTTGCCACCAGTCAATCACAACCATCGGGAGTGTTAAATGGGTAATCGCACTTAAGTCAAAATTTTGAGGTTCTGCACACATCAGCAATAAGCCATCAACTTGCTTTAATAACAACCTCTCTAGATGTTGCTGTAAATTTTGGCTGTTGCCGTCGGTATTGACTAGAATTAGATGATAATGATGGCGTTCGCAATAACGTTCCACATGACGAACTACTTCTGCAAAAAAAGGGTTATTACTTGTGGTAACAATCATTCCTATCGTATTGGTTTCCTTGATCTTCAAACTTCTTGCTACCAAAGAAGGGCGATAATTTAGCTCCTCAATAACTTTTTTGACTTTTAAAGTAATTTCTTCACTGACAAAACGGGAATTGTTTACGACGTGAGAAACGGTCGAAAGTGAAACCCCTGCAATTCGAGCTATATCTTTCATTGTTGCCATAGTGAGCCTTTATAAATTGCTGAGAAATAAAAACGCCCTAATATAAACATATTAAGGCGTTTCTGTATATAAAATTAACGTCTATTCGCTAATTTCGTTTTAGTGAGTTCGTAAACATGCAGTTTAGCAATTTCGCGAGCTAATTTGGCGGTCATATCCGCTTCATTTGTTTTGCTTATTGTTTCTTCTGCTTTGCGTTTTGCTGCAAGGATACGTTGTTCATCGAGTTCTTCACCACGAATTGCAACGTCTGCAAGCACGGTCACAACCGTTGGTTGAACTTCAAGGAATCCGCCTGAAACATAGATATATTCTTCTTTGTTATCTTCCAAAGTGAATTTGACCATGCCGGGTTTAATGGCGGTTAATAGTGGGGTGTGTCCTGCATAGACACCTAATTCCCCATCTACCCCTGAAACTCGAACACTAGTTACTTGACCTTCAAAGATTTTACGCTCTGCACTAACGACTGTGAGTTCAAATGATGTCATTTTGTTCTCCTTAGTTCAAAGAACAATTACATCTTGTTGGCTCTTTCAACCACTTCGTCAATTGAACCTGCCATATAGAACGCTTGTTCTGGGATATGGTCGTATTCGCCTGCTAAAATGCCTTTGAAACCACGAATTGTTTCTTTTAATGGTACAAATTTACCTGGTACGCTGTTGAACACTTCTGCCACGTGGAATGGTTGTGATAAGAAACGTTCAATTTTACGTGCACGAGCAACCACTAATTTGTCATCTTCTGATAACTCATCCATACCAAGAATTGCGATGATGTCTTTCAACTCTTTATAACGTTGAAGCGTTTTTTGTACGCCACGTGCAACATCATAGTGCTCTTGACCAACAACAAGAGGGTCTAATTGACGTGATGTTGAATCAAGCGGATCGATCGCTGGGTAAATACCCAATGATGCGATATTACGGCTTAATACAACCGTTGAGTCTAAGTGAGCAAAGGTTGTTGCTGGTGATGGGTCTGTTAAGTCATCCGCAGGAACGTAAACCGCTTGAACCGAGGTGATAGAACCTGTTTTGGTTGAAGTAATACGTTCTTGTAGTACACCCATTTCTTCTGCAAGCGTTGGTTGGTAACCTACTGCAGATGGCATACGACCTAATAACGCTGATACTTCTGTACCTGCAAGGGTATAACGATAAATATTATCTACGAAGAATAATACGTCACGACCTTCATCACGGAATTTTTCCGCCATGGTTAAACCGGTTAACGCAACACGTAAACGGTTACCTGGTGGCTCATTCATCTGACCATAAACCAGTGATACTTTGTCTAATACGTTAGAGTCTTTCATCTCGTGGTAGAAGTCGTTACCTTCACGAGTACGCTCACCAACACCTGCGAACACAGAGTAACCTGAGTGTTCGATTGCGATGTTACGGATTAACTCCATCATATTTACCGTTTTACCTACGCCAGCACCACCGAATAAACCAACTTTACCCCCTTTAGCAAACGGTGCGATCAAATCGATAACTTTGATCCCTGTTTCTAAAAGTTCTGTGCTGTTAGCTTGATCTTCATAACTTGGTGCTGCACGATGAATCGTCCAGCGCTCTTCTTCACCGATAGGGCCTGCTTCATCAATAGGCTCACCTAATACGTTCATAATACGACCAAGTGTTTTTGTACCCACTGGTACTTCAATCGCTTTATTCGTATTTTCAACTTTTAAGCCACGTTTTAAACCATCAGATGTACCAAGAGCGATACAGCGTACTACGCCACCGCCTAATTGTTGTTGAACTTCAAGGGTTAAACCTGTTTCAACTTTTAATGCATCATAAACTTTTGGTACTGCATCTTGTGGAAACTCAACATCGATTACCGCACCGATGATTTGTACAATTTTTCCCGTTGCCATTACCGTTCCTCTATTCATTGTTAAATTGCTGCGGCACCCGCGACAATTTCATTTAATTCATTCGTAATACTTGCTTGACGAGCTTTGTTATACACCAACTGTAACTCATTGATTAAATTACCTGCGTTATCCGTTGCTGCTTTCATTGCTACCATTCGAGCTGCCTGTTCAGATGCAAGATTATCTACGATCGCTTGATAAACTTGAGATTCTAAATAGCGAACAAGTAAGCTATCTAGCAACACTTTTGGATTAGGCTCATAGATATAATCCCACGAACCTTTATTTTCCAAATCGTCATCTTCAAGTTCTGGCAATGGAAGTAATTTTTGAACCGTTGGTTTTTGCGACATCGTATTCACGAAGCGGTTATAAATAATATAGACTTCATCAACTTCGCCATTACGGTAGTTTTCAATCATACCATTTACAATACCAACTAAATCTTCCATTGCAGGTGTATCACCTAAGCCCGTTACTTGAGCTTTGATTTCCACCCCCATTGATTGGAAAAATGAAACTGCTTTGTTTCCAACCAATCCTAAGACTGAATCCACCCCTTTATCTTTACGTGTTTTTAACTCATTTAAAACGGTTTTAAATAAATTAATGTTTAAGCCACCGCATAGACCACGGTCCGTTGAAACAACAATAAATCCAACTTTTTTGACTTCACGTTCGGTTAAGAAAGGATGTTTATAATCAATACTTCCTTTGGCAATATGGCTAATTACCTTACGAATGGCATCTGAGTATGGACGTGATGCAGACATTCTTTCTTGCGTTTTACGCATTTTAGATGCAGCAACCATCTCCATCGCTTTGGTAATTTTTTGTGTATTACGAACACTTGCAATTTTGGTTCTTATCTCTTTAGCACCTGCCATATTCTTTCTCCGCTAAAGTAGATTACCAAGCACTATTCTTTTTGAAACTATCTAAAATCTCGATTAATTTCGCTTTGATAGTGTCATTGAAATCGCCTGATTTACTTAAATCTTTCATAAACTCAGCATAATTTGCATTTGCATAAGCTAAAAGATTTGATTCAAATGAACCTACACGCTCAACTTCAACATCATCTAAATAACCAAATTCAGCTGCTGCAAGTGATAAACCTAATTGTGCCACAGACATTGGTTCGAATTGTTTCTGTTTAAGTAACTCTGTTACTTTTTGACCGTGTGAAAGTTGCTTACGTGTTGCATCATCAAGATCTGAAGCAAACTGAGCAAAGGCTGCTAATTCACGGTACTGAGCAAGTGCAGTACGGATACCACCCGCTAATTTCTTAACAAGTTTAGTTTGTGCAGAACCACCAACACGAGATACCGAAATACCTGGGTTCACCGCTGGACGAATACCTGCGTTAAAGAAGCTGGTTTCTAAGAAGATCTGACCATCGGTAATCGAAATTACGTTTGTTGGAACGAATGCTGAAACGTCACCTGCTTGGGTTTCAATAATTGGTAATGCGGTTAAAGAACCAGTTTGACCTTTTACTGCACCATTGGTGAAACGTTCTACATAATCTGCATTTACACGCGCAGCACGCTCAAGTAAACGAGAGTGTAGGTAGAATACGTCACCTGGGTAGGCTTCACGACCTGGTGGACGACGTAATAACAATGAAATTTGACGGTAAGCAACTGCTTGCTTAGATAAATCATCGTAAACGATTAACGCATCTTCACCACGGTCACGGAAATATTCACCCATCGCACAACCTGCATAAGGTGCTAAATATTGTAATGCAGCAGATTCTGATGCACTTGCTACTACCACGATAGTATTTTGTAATGCACCATGCTCTTCTAATTTACGTACCACGTTTGAAATTGTAGATGCTTTTTGACCGATAGCCACATAGATACATTTAATACCTGAATCACGTTGGTTAATGATCGCATCAATCGCTAATGCTGTTTTACCTGTTTGACGGTCACCGATGATTAACTCACGCTGACCACGACCGATTGGCACCATTGAGTCAACGGCTTTATAACCAGTTTGAACAGGTTGATCAACAGATTGACGGTCGATAACGCCCGGTGCAATCACTTCGATAGGAGAGAAACCGTCATTGTCGATTTCACCTTTACCATCGATTGGCTGACCTAATGTGTTTACTACACGACCTAATAAACCACGACCAACAGGTACTTCTAAAATACGGCCAGTACATTTCACTTCCATACCTTCTGCTAAATCTGCGTATGGACCCATTACTACTGCACCAACTGAATCTCTTTCTAAGTTTAAAGCAATCGCATAACGATTGCCTGGTAATGCAATCATCTCACCTTGCATTACATCAGCGAGACCGTGGATACGAATAACCCCGTCGCTGACTGAAACGATTGTACCAGTACTTTGTGCTTCACTGACCACATTGAACTGTGCAATACGTTTTTTAATCAATTCACTAATTTCTGTAGAATTTAGTTGCATTTTCTATTCCTCTTACAAGCACAACTCTTGGCTCAAACGATTTAACTGACCACGACTACTACCATCAACGACAATATCATCGTAACGAATAATAACGCCTGCAATTAATGACGCATCGATACTTGTCGTAATTCGAACTTCACTATTTAGCTTTTGTTTCATCGCGTTAGCGATTTTATCTTCCTGTGCTTTTGTTAAAGATGTTGCTGATGTAACAAACACATCTTTAACGGACTCATACTCGGCACGGATTTGATTAAAACTAGCAAATACTGAAGGTAACGCCGAAAGACGCTTATTCTCAGCCATAACTCGAATGAAATTTTGCCCATATTGATCGAGTTGATCACCGCAAATTGCGATAAAGGTATCGGCAACTTGAGTGGCTGCAGAAGATGAATGAATAAAATGTTGCACATCTTCATTTTCAGCAACCAATGCAGAAAACTGTAACATTTCCTGCCATTTATCTAACTGACCTTGTTCTAAAGCAAAATCAAAAGCTGCTTTAGCATAGGGGCGAGCTACTGTTGTTAATTGTGACATCTGCCCCCCTTAATTATAATTCTGCAACTAGCTTATCAATGATGTCATTGTTTGCCGCTGCATCAACAGAACGACCCACAATTTTCTCAGCACCAGCAACCGCCAATGCAGCTACTTTTTGACGAAGTTCTTCTTGAACACGGCGACGCTCATTTTCCACTTCTGCGTAACCTTGCTCAATAATTTTCGCTTTCTCTGCTTCAGCTTCTGCTTGAACAGATTCTAAAATTTCATTGCGACGTTTTGTTGCTAAATCAATGATATGTTGCGCTTCTTCACGAGCTTTAGCGAGCTCTTGCTCAACTAAAACTTTAGTATCAGCTTGTTCTTGCTTCGCTTTCTCAGCACTTGCAAGAGCGTCTGCAATATTTGCTTGACGCGTTTCAATCGCTTTAATAAGCGGTGGCCATACAAACTTCATACAGAACCACACAAACAGTGCGAATGCAATCAGTTGGCCTATTAGTGTTGCATTTAAGTTCACAACGCCCTCCTTAAGTCGGCTAAGTTACTCTTGAGTAACTACGGTTAAAAACAAATCCGACTTATTTCAATAAATCAATGAACGGGTTTGCGAAGATGAAAAGTAAAGAAATACCTACTGCAATCATTGCAATCGCATCAAGAAGACCTGCAACGATAAACATTTTAGTTTGTAAGCTACTTGCTAATTCTGGTTGACGAGCAGAAGACTCTAAGAATTTACCACCTAAGATAGCGAAGCCAATTGCAGTACCTAATGCTGCGAAAGCAAGTAGGATTGATGCACCAATAATAGTTGCTGTAATTACAGTTTCCATAATGTTCTCCATAAAAGTAAGGAAAGTAGCCTTACGGCTAGGGTTAATAAAAAAGTTTCAATAAATATGATCGGGTTTCACAAGCGGTCTAATCTTTGCAAAATTTTGCATAAAAGTGACCGCTCACCAATCCAGTTTGTTTAGTGATCCGCTTTATTATAAGCAATACTCAAGTAAACAATCGTTAGCATCATAAAGATAAAGGCTTGTAACGTAATAACCAAAATATGGAAAATCGCCCAAGCTAAGTGTAACGGCAAACCTAATGCTTGAAGCAAGAAGTTATCCGCCATATACATTACTGCAATCAGGATAAAAATTAACTCACCTGCATACATATTACCGAATAAACGGAATGCAAGAGAAATCGGTTTCGCCAATAACGTTACGATCTCAAGTACAAAGTTTACAGGAATAAATGCCCAGTGGTTAAATGGGTGAAGCGTATATTCTTTAACAAAACCAGAAAAACCTTTCGATTTAATGGTGTAAAAAATAATTAAACAGAACACACAAATCGCCATACCTAAGGTTGCACTAATGTCTGCTGTTGGAACAGCACGCAAATAGTCAATCCCTAATAACTCTGCAAATTGTGGTGGATAATCCACAGGAATTAAGTCGATAGCATTCATCACGAACACCCAGCAGAACACAGTTAAAGCTAAAGGTGCAACCACCTCACGACTACCGTGGAAGTTATCTTTAACCAAACCATCAACCCACTCGACAATCATTTCAACAAAACATTGAAATTTACCTGGTACGCCATCTGTTGCATTCTTCGCCACACGAGAGAAGAAAAAGAGGAAAATTGCACCTGCTACTAATGAGAAAAACAGAGTATCTAAATGCACATTCCAAAAACCGTCCCCTGTTTTCAAGAACGATAAGTGGTGACCAATATAGTCAGCCGTTGTTTGACCAGCCATAGTTTATCCTTTTGAAATTAAAAGAAATTTATTTTGAATGCCACTTCAATGCAATAGGCAGAAGACTATTACAAAGAATTATAAAAAAGAACCCACAAAAAAACGAAACATAGTGCATAGCACCATAACTTTTAAATGCCACTACAATCACAACAATCGTCGTAAGCCATTTCAGCCCTTCCCCACGATAAAAAGCGGTCATATTTTGGGGATTTATTACCGACTGACGAAAAAACACCCAATACACAAACACACAATGCGGAAGCAACGCCGCAATTTCCCCTAATAATAACGAAATAAAGCGATTTAAGCCCAACCCAATCCCCACTACTCCTGCTATGCAGAACAGCAGAATTAACTCGATACCGAGTGCTTTTTGATAAAGTTGTTTCGTTTGTCGAAGAACCGCAGACATTTTTAACTAAAACCTAATAAAAAAGTAAACGATTTCTTTGTGTAAACTAATCTAAAGTTACGCAATCAAAATCTTCCGAATTATACGCAGATTGACCAAAATTGCCAACCTGTAAACCCTGCAAAAATTTCGGTTACTTAACATTTTTATAAAAAAATTAACATTCTTATGCTTTTAGAAATAAATATCCCTGATATTATTTGCGACATAATGTATTTTCATATGCTATTAAGAAAAAGTTAATAATTTTGTTGGTAAAAGCCCAAAGGGCTCTTGTGAACACTTCAATATAACCAATTAAATTCTAGCGAGAGCACCTAATAGAGATATGCCAAATTTTTTAGTGGAATTTGAGAAAACTCCCTGTTAATTTTCTGAAAATCGGTATAATCAAACTGTTGTTCAACTTCCTTGATAATGCTTATGCAACCGATACTTTATTCCCTCCCTGATTTTCTCTTATCGCCACTGTTTTGGGTGCTTGCCTTATTGGTATTTGCAATTTGGCAGTTCATTCGCAATAAATTACGAATGGATATTGTTGCCTTACTCGTTATTGCCTTTTTTAGTCTAAGTGGCATTCTTTCGGTCAATGAGGTGTTTGCTGGATTAAGTGATCCGAATGTGATTTTGATTGCTTTGCTCTTTATTGTGGGTGAGGGACTGGTAAGAACAGGGATTGCCTATCAGGTGAGTGAGTGGCTAATGCGTGTTGCAGGGGCAAGCGAAGTTAAGGTTTTAGTGTTGTTGATGTTATCTATTGCCGGGCTTGGCTCTTTTATGAGTTCAACGGGGATTGTGGCTATTTTTATTCCTGTGGTGTTGGCAATTTGTTCGGGTATGGGGATTTCTCCGAAACGCTTAATGATGCCACTGAGTTTTGCTGGGCTTATTAGCGGTATGATGACCTTAATTGCGACACCGCCCAACCTTGTGGCTAACTCTGAATTAGTTAAAGCAGGACATCAAGGTTTTGGTTTCTTCAGTTTTACACCGATTGGCGTTTCGGTCTTGGTGCTGGGGATTGTTTATATGCTTTTTGCTCGCCGTTGGTTAGATAATGGCGAAACAGTCCGCACTGAAAATAAAAATGGTTCATCAATGCAACAGCTTATTGCGGAATATAATTTAACTGGGCGGGCAAAAATGGTGGTGATCGATGCTGGTTCATCATTGATTGGAAAAACGATCAATGAATTAAATCTCCGCCGCGAGTATGGGCTAAATATCGTTGCTATTCAACGTGTTAAACGTTTAAGAACGCTTTCTATTGCCGCCTATGGTACGGAAACTTTGCAAGAAAAAGATATTCTGTTGATGGATATTAATATTGATTTAGACCGCTTTTTGCAACGGTGTGAGGACTTTGGTTTACGCATAATTGAGTTGAAAGGGGACTATTTCTCAGAACACGCAAAATCTGTTGGAATGGCGGAATTTTCGATTATGCCTGAAGCAGGAAGTATCGGAAAAAGTATTAGTGAACTTAAATTGCGTTCTACCTATGGCTTAAGTGTCGTCGGGTTAAAACGTGGGGATACATTGATTGAAGATAATCTGATTTCAACCCCGTTAGAATTTGGTGATACCTTGCTGATTATGGGGGTATGGAATAATTTGCTCAAACTCGATCACAATAACCGTGACTTCTTCCTACTCAAAGCTCCCGAAGAGAGCAAACACGCAGCACCAGCGATTAGCCAAGCACCTCACGCAATTTTTTCGATTGTCACAATGGTGGTGTTGATGATTACAGGGTTAGTGCCGAATGTGATTGCGGCTTTGATTGCCTGTTTGATGTTGGGCAAATTCCGTTGTGTTGATATGAAAAGTGCTTACGAATCAATCCATTGGCCGAGTATTGTTTTAATTGTCGGTATGATGCCATTTTCCATTGCATTACAAAAAACAGGCGGGATCGATCTGATTGTTCAAATGCTCACTGAGATTATGCAAGGCTTAGGGGTGCATTTTGTGTTGATGGTGTTATTTATTTTTACCGCCATCATCAATGCCTTTATCTCAAATACAGCCACTGCAATTTTAGTAATGCCGATTGCCATTGCTATCGCACAACAGCTAAATTTTTCGCCAGTACCATTTGCAATGATTGTCGCTATTTCAGCCTCAGCCTCTTTTATTACCCCCGTTTCATCTCCTGTGAATACGATGGTACTTGCACCAAGTGGCTATAGTTTTATGGATTTTGTGAAAGTAGGATTACCGTTTACGCTTTTGGTAATGCTGTTAGCAGTATTTTTGGTGCCGATGTTGTTTCCGCTTTGATTATTTTATATTCATTGTTTGATCTTCCAATGATTCACGCTCCCCAAGAGAGCCTCTCCCACAATTTGTGTAAATACCTGTTTCTGAGATAATACATTCAGACACAGGTATTTTATTATGAACGAAAAACAACTTCACGCCTTGGAAGCGGAATTTGCCAAAAATCTAAAAACACCAGAAGACCTCAATCAATTTTCACGGATGCTCAAGAAAATTACCGTCGAGGCCGCGTTAAATAGTGAACTGACCGACCATCTTGGTTATCTAAAACGAAAATTCAGCTTTGCATTGTGCATTTAGTGCGTAACAGCTTGAAATTCGTTTCGTGGAAAGATTACAAAGCCGTCACCGCAGATTTAAAGCAGGTTTATCAGGCCCCGACGGATGATTCAGTTTTCAAAGTGATTTGGCTTGCGATTAAAGATGCATCAAAAAAATGGACAATGCCGATTCAGAACTGGAAACTGGCGATGAATCGATTTATGATTGATTTTGGTGATCGCTTAGACGATCACCGTTAAGTTGAAATGGGTGTTTACACAGAATTTGGGATAGGGTCTAGTTACCAAGTATAACTGATATCTACACCTAAATTTACATTAGAATATTGACTACCATATTTTTGCAATTCTAATGTTGAACCTACTTTCAATCCATTTGAAAAAGCTTTATTAATACTAGTTGCCAATCCATAAATTGTATTATGTGAACTAATTTTATATACATTACTCTTATCATTAGATTGAGATAGTTTCAGACTGTCATTGATGAATGCAATATTTGGTCGGATATTTACATTAATATCATTTATCTTATACATAAGATTCACACCAACATCTCCAGCATAAACTGTTCTCTTATTAACAGCGACATCCTGATCTAACAATGTTCTATTGGAACGAGAAATATAGGCACCAAACGAAGGACTCACACTCAGATCTTCACTCAATCTAAGTTGATAAGCATAGTTCAAATAAAGATCAACATTGTTATTACGTTCAATAAAGTCTTGGTGTTTTACGCCACGGTAACGAATAAAACCAGCAATCTGATGATTATCCAGTTGATATTTTGCTCTCATACCAACATGATAACTTTTTTGATGTTTATTGCCATATTCAAAAAACAATCCAGCCTGAACTTTTTCACTAACCGTCTTATTTCCACCTAAAGAGAGCTTATTATATTTTGAACCTCCACTATAATGAGCAAAAACATCATCAAAGGAGCGATACAAAATATCATGGTTGTATTCATTTAAATGCTTAGCCTGCTCAATATATTTGGTAAAGTCCAATGGATTATTCAAAGCTAAAAACATGGTATACAAGCTATCATATAAATCATGAACACCTAAATAATTGACATTTGTTGTATTCTTAGATTCTGAAATAGTATTAATAGATGCTAATGCATCTTGGAAATTCTTAAGATTGGATGGTAAAGCCTTTTCAAAAGAAACCGCTTGTTGACTTAATGCAAAGCTTTTGAGTTTTAATTCTGACATAGCTTGATCAAGAGCGTTAGACTGTGCTATTGCATTATCATTTGCCCTACGAAGTTTAGCAATCAATTCGTCTTTTTGCCCCTGATTCAAATGCATTAAAGCATTAATTTTTTCAACATCAGGTTCAATTTCATCAGGAAGATTCCATTCAAGGGCTTTAGCTTGAATATCTGTCATATATTGTGTCAAATTTTTTACAGTAATATTTCCATCATCCTCATAAGCAACAAATAAATTTCCCTCTTTATAAGCCAAAGATGAATAACCAGCACCCGCTGCATTTCCAGAACCAGGTCTGATAATAGCCACCTCATATACATGTGATGGATCTTTTGCATCTAGCATCCAAAGAGCAAGGTTACCCCTAGCCCAGTTATCATTATTACCATTAGGTTTTGAAACGAGCAATACTCTCCTACCGTTTGGCAAGGTAACATAAATTGATGAGCCTTGAGTTGGTTGGGCTGTACTAGAACCAAAACTCGCAGGTTCATAAGCATGCCAACTCTTACCCATATCTTCTGTATAGTATGCCCATCGTTTATCTGCTTGAGTTCCTCTTACTCTCTTCTCCCTTCCAACCATAATTAATTTATTCCCCATCTCAAAAACCATATTCTCTAAAGAGCTTTGATTCGGTGCTGGAAGATCCGTTGTTTCTGGCATTTCCCAAGTTTTTCCATTATCTTTAGAATACATAATGGTTGCTGCAATACCATTATTATGAGCAGTTTGTATTGGAAATACTAATGTTCCATTACGCATCACAATACCAGAACCAACACCTCCTAAAAAACTAACTACTGGGTTATTTGGACCTTTACTTACTTTAGAAAAAACATCGGGGTTACTTAATTTACTAAATTCAGCATTTTTCTCCCAAGTTTTCCCTCCATCTATAGACTTATAAATGGTTGTAGCCCAAATATTATTTTGAAAATAGTTGAAACGATCTTGATACCAATTTCTATTACCTGTAGCCCAAGTCCCATGCATAGCATAGATACTACCATCTATACTGTTATACAAAATTGTAGGATCCATAGCTCTTCGCAAAGGCATTTTAGAATCATTAAATGTCCAAGCTGTTTTACTTAACCAAGTATTTCCTCCATCTTCTGAAATGGATACTCCTGGATCGATTCTATCTTGATCATATGCTCTGTTCCATCTTAAATCATACATAACAACCATTTTATTATCATCTGTAATGGTCATTGCTGGAATACGGCTATAATATAGAGGTACTGTTCCAGGAGCCTCTCCATTAGGACCTATACCAGGCCATAATCGTCCTTCTTCAGCTACCGTAAAATTATCCTGACCTACTCGTTTAGTTATATGAGTTAGATTCTCGTTTAAATCGCTTTTCCAGAACGTAGTAGCATGCAAATTAGATGCTAATGCTAGAAAAATCAATGAAGGTACAAAACTGCATTTAACATTTTTAGATAATCTTCTTTTCATTTTTTCGTCTTTGCTTTAAATAATTAAAATTTACGGATACAGCAAAAAAACAACATAGGAATATATGAAAATTAGCTGTACCCCCTCCATATTTTCACAAACGCATTAAACTACTAAATACACTAAAAATCTGTGATATAGTTAACATTTTTGAAATAATTCTCTATATTAATATAAAAATATGTAGCTTTGCTACAAGTTTACTTTATTAAGGAAAACACATAAATGTAAAGAAAAGATACATTTAGCAATCGTGAAAAAAAACAAAAAACCCCAGCATTTCTGCTAGGGGTTTTAATTTTTATTGTTGATTAAGCTACTGCTTTTTCAACAACACGAACTAAAGTATGAGATTTAGTTTTAGAGAGTGGGCGACACTCTTTAACTTCAACTACATCGCCTAATTTAGCTTCGTTATTTTCATCGTGTACGTGTAATTTTGTTGTACGACGGATAAACTTACCATAAATTGGGTGTTTAACTGTGCGTTCGATAGCAACTACAAATGATTTGTCCATTTTGTCGCTAACAACTTTACCTTGTACTGTACGAATTTTATCAGTCATTACTCACCCGCCTTTTCGGTTAATACAGTTTTAACTTGTGCAATGCTACGACGCACTTGTTTTAACTGGTGGGTTTGTTGAAGCTGACCGGTGGCTGCTTGCATACGCAATTTGAACTGTTCACCTAAAAGGTTCACTAATTCACCATTCAGCTCTTCAACACTTTTGTTACGTAGTTCTTGAGCTTTCATTACATCACCGTCTTAGTTACAAATGTGGTTTTGAACGGAAGTTTAGCTGCTGCTAATGCGAATGCATTGCGTGCAACTTCTTCAGATACACCATCCATTTCATAGAGAACTTTACCCGGCTGGATTAAGGCTACCCAGTACTCTACGTTACCTTTACCTTTACCCATACGGACTTCTAATGGTTTTTCAGTAATTGGTTTGTCTGGGAACACACGGATCCAGATTTTACCTTGACGTTTTACTGCACGGCTCATCGCACGACGCGCTGCTTCGATTTGACGAGCTGTTAAACGACCACGACCAATTGCTTTTAAGCCGAATGAACCGAAGCTCACTTCTGTACCGCCCGCGATACCACGGTTACGGCCTTTGTGTACTTTACGGAATTTTGTACGTTTTGGTTGTAACATTCAGTGATCTCCTTATTTACGACCTTTGCGAGCTGGCTTTTTAGGCTGTGCCGCTGGTTCTTTCTCAGATTCAATCACTGCAGCCATTCCACCAAGAATTTCACCTTTGAAGATCCACACTTTAACGCCGATTACGCCGTAAGTTGTGTGAGCTTCAGCTGTGTTATAGTCGATGTCAGCACGAAGAGTATGTAGAGGCACGCGACCTTCACGATACCATTCTGAACGTGCGATTTCTGCACCACCTAAACGACCGCTTACTTCAACTTTGATACCTTTAGCACCTAAACGCATTGCGTTTTGTACCGCACGTTTCATTGCACGACGGAACATTACACGACGCTCAAGTTGAGCAGCAATGCTATCTGCAACTAATTTTGCATCTAGCTCTGGTTTTTTCACTTCAGAAATGTTGATTTGTGCAGGAACGCCAGCAATTTTAGATACTGCGTTTCTTAATTTTTCAACATCTTCGCCTTTTTTACCGATAACGATACCTGGGCGAGCTGTGTGAATAGTTACACGAATGCTTTTTGCTGGACGCTCGATAGTAATACGAGATACAGACGCGTTCGCTAACTCTTTGTTTAAAAATTGACGTACTTTGAAATCGCCTTCTAAGTTATCAGCGAAATCTTGTGTATTCGCGAACCAAGTAGAGCTCCAAGGCTTAACAATACCAAGGCGAATACCATGTGGATGTACTTTCTGACCCATTGCTATTCTCCTACTGATTAACGATCTGACACTACCACAGTGATGTGGCTAGTACGTTTTAAAATACGATCTGCACGACCTTTAGCACGTGGCATAACACGTTTCATGCTTGGACCTTCATCAACGAAAATCTTCGCAACTTTAAGATCATCGACATCTGCACCGTCATTGTGCTCTGCGTTTGCGATAGCTGACTCTAAAACTTTCTTCACTAAAGCTGCTGCTTTTTTGTTAGTGAAAGTTAAGATTTCTAATGCTGCAGAAACTTTCTTACCACGGATTAAATCAGCAACTAAGCGAGCTTTTTGTGCAGAAGTACGAGCGTAACGATGTTTTGCAATAGTTTCCATCTTTTACCTCTTATTTCTTAGCTTTCTTATCTGCGGCGTGACCGCGGTATGTACGAGTCGGTGCAAATTCACCTAATTTATGACCGATCATTTCATCAGAAACATAAACTGGAACATGCTGACGACCATTATGGACTGCGATGGTCAATCCGATCATTGATGGAATGATCATTGAACGACGGGACCAAGTTTTGATTGGTTTTTTATCCCCGCTTTCCACCGCCTTCTCTACCTTCTTCAACAAGTGTAGGTCAAGGAAAGGACCCTTCTTGAGAGAACGTGGCATGGCTTATCCTCTTTAATTAATTAAAAAATTATTTGCCACGACGACGTACGATGAATTTATCAGTACGTTTGTTGTGACGAGTTTTCTTACCTTTGGTTTGAACGCCCCAAGGTGTAACAGGGTGTTTACCGAAGTTACGACCTTCACCACCACCGTGTGGGTGGTCTACTGGGTTCATCGCAGTACCACGAACGGTTGGACGAATACCTCTCCAACGGTTTGCACCTGCTTTACCAAGTACGCGAAGCATATGCTCTGAGTTACCTACTTCACCGATGGTTGCAGAACACTCAGCTAATACTTTACGCATTTCGCCTGAACGAAGACGTAAAGTTACATAGTTACCTTCACGTGCGATAATTTGCACATATGCACCAGCAGAACGAGCGATTTGACCGCCTTTACCTGGTTTTAATTCTACGTTATGAACAGTAGAACCTACTGGGATATTACGCATTGGTAATGAGTTACCTACTTTAATTGGCGCTGAAGCACCCGCTTGGATCGTATCACCTGCAGCTAAGCCTTTTGGTGCTAAGATGTAACGGCGTTCACCATCTTTATAAAGTACTAATGCGATATTCGCAGAACGGTTTGGATCGTATTCTAAACGCTCAACAACAGCTGGAATGTCTAATTTGTTACGTTTGAAGTCAATTAAACGGTAGTGTTGTTTGTGTCCGCCACCGATGTGACGAGTAGTGATACGACCTAAGTTGTTACGACCACCTGTTTTAGATTTAGTATCTAAAAGTGCTGCAAAAGGTTTACCTTTGTGAAGCTCAGTATTAACAACTTTAACTACATGACGACGACCAGCGGAGGTCGGCTTACATTTAACGATAGCCATAGTTTTCTATTCCTCCGAAATTACTCTGCCGCACCTTCAACGAAGTCAAGTGATTGACCTTCTTGAAGAGTTACATAAGCTTTTTTCCAGTCACTACGACGACCTGATTTTGCACCGTGACGTTTAGTTTTACCTTTAACAACCACTGTACGAACAGAATCTACTTTAACTTCGAAAAGTTGCTCAACCGCGTTCGCAATTTCCACTTTGTTAGCGTCTAATGCTACTTTGAATACGATTGTGTTGCCTTTTTCTGCGTTATTTGTCGCTTTCTCAGAGATATGTGGTGCTTTAAGCACTTTTAGCAAACGTTCTTGTTGAATCATGCTAACATCTCCTCAATTTGTTTTACTGCATCAACAGTGATAACCACTTTATCGAAAGCGATTAAGCTTACTGGATCGATACCTTGTACATCACGTACATCAACTTTGTATAAGTTACGTGCTGCTAAGAATAGGTTTTCATCTAAGCTTGCAGTGATGATAAGAGCGTCAGTTAACGCCATATCTTTTAATTTTTGTACTAAAACTTTGGTTTTTGGTGCATCGATTTCGAATTTATCAACAACCACTAAACGGTCTTGACGAACTAATTCAGAAAGAATGCTTTTAATTGCACCACGGTACATTTTCTTGTTCACTTTTTGGCTGTGATCTTGTGGTTTCGCTGCGAAAGTTACACCACCTGAACGCCAGATTGGTGATTTGATATCACCTGAACGAGCGCGATCTGTACCTTTTTGACGCCAAGGTTTTTTGCCTGAACCAGACACTTCAGCACGAGTTTTTTGTGCGCGTGTACCTTGACGAGCACCTGCTGCATAAGCAACAACTACTTGGTGGATTAACGCTTCGTTAAACTCACGTCCGAAGGTAGTTTCAGAAACGCTGAGTGCTGTCGCACCTACAACTTGTAATTCCATCTCTATCTCCTAGACTTATGCTTTAACTGCTGGTTTAACAATAACATCACTATTAGTTGCACCAGGTACAGAACCTTTAACTAATAATAATTTACGCTCAGCATCTACACGAACAACTTCAAGTGATTGAACGGTTACACGCTCAGCACCTAAGTGCCCAGCCATTTTTTTACCTTTAAACACACGGCCTGGAGTTTGGTTTTGACCAATAGAACCAAGTACACGGTGTGATAAAGAGTTACCGTGAGTAGCATCTTGAGTACGGAAGTTCCAACGTTTAACACCACCTTGGAAACCTTTACCTTTTGATGTACCAGTAACATCTACTTTTTTAACATCTGTGAAGATGTCTACGTTGATTTCTTGACCTAAAGTGAATTCTTCACCTTCAGTACGAAATTCCCATAAACCGCGACCAGCTTCAACACCTGCTTTAACGAAATGACCTGCTTCAGGCTTAGTTACACGACTTGCTTTTTTAGAGCCAGTAGTAACTTGAACTGCAGTATAGCCATCGTTTTCAAGAGTTTTAACTTGAGTCACACGGTTGGCTTCGATTTCGATAACGGTAACTGGAATTGACACGCCATCTTCATTGAAGATACGGGTCATACCAACTTTACGACCGACTAAACCAATCATTGTAATAACCTCTTAATTAACCTAGGCTGATCTGCACGTCAACGCCGGCAGCCAAATCTAAACGCATTAATGCATCAACAGTTTTTTCTGTTGGCTCTACGATATCTACTAAACGTTTGTGTGTACGAATTTCGTATTGGTCACGCGCGTCTTTGTTTACGTGTGGAGAAATCAACACGGTGAAACGTTCTTTACGAGTTGGTAAAGGAATCGGACCACGAACTTGTGCACCAGTACGTTTAGCTGTTTCTACGATCTCCGCAGTAGATTGATCAATTAAACGATGATCAAATGCTTTTAAGCGGATACGGATTCTTTGGTTCTGCATTAGACCAGAGCTCCATTAAAATTTAGCTAATAAAAAACTGAACCACCGCTTAACAAATTAAATTAAGGGGGGCACAGTCATACCTTGTTATAGTTTCCAAATCGGAAACATTGTTACGTACTACCTTATCGGTAATACCACTTGATAAATGATTACACCAAGCGACTTAGACTACAATGTCAAAAGTGGCGAGATTCTACCTAACTCTTTTATCTTTTGCAAGTGAAATTTGCCCAACAGCCTTAAATAACCATAAATTTACAAACACGAAAAGCTCAAAATTCAAACAAATAGGTGTTTTTTTATTCTAAATATTGGTTTTTTTTCTGATTTTTCGACGAGTGTCACAAAAATATTCTTGTTATTTCATTGCATTATTTGGCTGAAAAGCGATTATCTTATTTGAGTGTAAATAACGCTCATTTCCTAATCAAGATGTATAATTAATTGAGGTGTATATGAAATACATTGATGCAAAAACACAACATATCCGTAATCTTCTTTACCCAATCATTGGCGAAACGAAAGCAAAAACCTATTTTTCCTATTATGGAATAATGAAAGATAAAGCTATGTTTGCTTTATACAAAGATGATAAATTCTATCTACACATACCAAATCATTGCTTAGAGGAAAACATAGCTAAAAATTTATCTCTTCTTCTCGACTCTCAGACTGGCATTAATCTAAAATCCTTCTATTTAATCCCTCCCGATCTACTTAATGACTTACAACAAGTTTCACATTGGGTCGTCGAAAGTGTGAAAGATATTCTCCATACGAAACAAAATCAGTATATGGAAAAGAAAAAATGTATTCGGACGCTGCCGAATATGACAATACAACTCGAAAGGACATTAAAAAAACTAGGTGTCTACTCTATTGATGATTTAGTAGATAGAGGCGAGATTGATATTTTCGTCAACCTCCTTAAAATAGGTGTTGATGCTGATCAAGCTTTATTATTTCGACTTCATGGAGCAATAAATCGACAATATATCTATACGATTTCAGACAAAACAAAGCAGAATTTACTCAATGATGCAGATAATGCCTTGTATGCTGCTGGACTCCGAAAGCGATTTAATACTAGATAAAATATAATTCCATATTGGATTTATGATCCATATCACAAAAACTAAAAAAACGGACAAGGAATGGAGCAATTTCCATTCCTTTCTTTTTCCTAGAATGCTAGGATTTACTCATTGATTTTATTATTTTATTCCACTAGGAGAAAACAATGACATTCCGTATTGAAAAAGACACCATGGGCGAAGTGCAAGTACCAGCTGATAAATATTGGGCTGCGCAAACAGAACGTTCACGTAACAACTTCAAAATCGGCCCAGAAGCATCAATGCCGAAAGAAATCATTGAAGCATTCGGTTATTTGAAAAAAGCAGCCGCTTACGCAAACCATGATTTAGGCGTACTTTCTGCTGAAAAACGTGATTTAATCGCTCAAGCCTGCGATGAAATCCTAGCAAACAAATTAGATAATCAATTCCCGCTAGTAATCTGGCAAACAGGTTCAGGTACGCAATCTAATATGAACGTGAATGAAGTGGTTTCAAACCGTGCGCACGTTTTAAACGGTGGTAAACTTGGCGAGAAATCGATTATTCACCCAAATGATGATGTGAATAAATCACAATCTTCAAACGACACTTACCCAACAGCGATGCACATTGCTGCATACAAAAAAGTGGTTGAACATACCCTTCCTTGCGTAAAACGTTTACAAAAAACTTTAGCTGACAAAGCAGCAGCATTCCAAGATGTGGTGAAAATCGGTCGTACTCACTTAATGGACGCAACACCATTAACATTAGGTCAAGAGTTCTCTGCTTATGCAGCACAATTAGCTTTTGGTATCAAAGCGTTAGAAAATACGTTACCGCACTTAGCAGAATTAGCATTAGGTGGTACAGCGGTAGGTACAGGCTTAAATACACCAAAAGGCTACGATGTGAAAGTTGCAGATTATATTGCGAAATTCACAGGTTTACCGTTCGTGACTGCACAAAACAAATTTGAAGCACTCGCAACACACGATGCAATCGTTGAAACTCACGGTGCATTAAAACAATTAGCAGTTTCACTTTATAAAATCGCTAACGATGTACGTTTATTAGCATCTGGCCCACGTTCAGGTATCGGCGAAATCTTAATCCCTGAAAATGAACCAGGTTCATCAATTATGCCGGGTAAAGTAAACCCAACTCAATGTGAAGCAATGACAATGGTTTGCGCACAAGTGTTAGGTAACGATGTAACAATTTCATTTGCTGGTACACAAGGTCACTTCCAATTAAACGTGTATAAACCAGTAATGGCGTACAACTTCTTACAATCTGCGCAATTATTAGGCGATGCGTGCGTATCATTCGATGAACACTGTGCAATCGGTATTGAACCGAACTATCCACGCATTAAACAGCAATTAGATCAATCTCTAATGCTTGTAACTGCATTGAATACCCATATCGGTTATGAAAATGCAGCGAAAATTGCGAAAACTGCACACAAAAACGGTACAACACTCAAAGAAGAAGCGATCAACTTAGGTTTAGTAACAGCTGAACAATTTGATGAGTGGGTACGCCCTGAAGATATGGTTGGAAGTTTGAAATAACTGCTTCCATAGCATGGGTTTGATTTTAAAGCAAATTTATATTTAAAACATTTTTAAAGGCATTTTTATATTAATTCCAATATAGAAATGCCATTTATTCTATCAATATTTCCAAATTTCGATTAGAATCTCACCGCTTACACATTCTTATTATAATTTGTTCAAATTTAGAGGAAGAACTATGTCCAAACCAATGAACTTTGTGATGATTTCCCCTCACTTTCCAACCAATTTTGAAACCTTTGCAGTAAGATTGCGTGAAAGTCGGTTTAATACTTTGGGAATTGCAGACACACCTTACGAGCAATTAAGCGAAGGCTTACGCAACTCACTGACTGAGTATTATCGTGTGGATAATATGGAAGACTATGAGCAAGTTTACCGTGCGGTCGGTTATTTTGCGCATAAATACGGTCGTATTGACCGTGTTGAGTCGCACAACGAATACTGGCTTGAGTTAGACGCAAAATTGCGTACCGATTTCAACGTACCTGGCTATAAAAATGAAGATATGTTGGCAATCAAAACTAAAGATCAGATGAAAGAAGTGTTCCGCAAAGCTGGCTTAAAAGTGGCGAAAGGCCGTGTATTTAAAGATGATGAAGATGCACGCAAACTGGCTAAAGAACTCAAATTCCCTGTGATCATCAAACCAAACTCAGGTGTTGGGGCGAGCGATACCTACAAAATCAAATCTGCAGACGAATTAGAAGCTTTCTTCGGCTATAAAAATGCTCACGTTGAATACATTATGGAAGAGTTTATCGAAGGCGATATCGTGACTTTTGACGGTTTAACCGATAAAGACGGCAATATCGTGTTCTACTCAAGCCTTGAGTATTCTGAAGTGGTATTAGAAACGGTCGAAAAAGATAACGATATGTTCTACTACATTCCACGCGAAATCAAAGAAGATTTAGTTAAACTCGGACAGAAATGTGTGGACGCATTCAAAGTTCGTGAACGTTTCTTCCACTTTGAATATTTCCGTGTGAAGAAAACTGGCGAATTAATGCCACTTGAAATCAACTGCCGTCCACCAGGTGGTTTAACTATTGATATGTGGAACTATGCAAACGATTTTGACGTATTCAGAGAGTACGCGAATATCGTTAAAGAGAACAAATTCTACTCAAACATTACACACCCTTGGAATGTGGTTTATATCGCACGTAAAGCGAATAAAAACTACAAACACACCATTGATGAAGTATGCCAAAAATACGCAGGTAATATTATCAGCGTTCAAACTGTACCAGGTGTTTTCGCTAAAATTATGGGTGAACACGGTATTTTGGCTCGCACTGAAACAATGGAACAAATGCGTGAAATTGCACGCTTTGCTCAAGAGAAGCAGTAATTTATCTCATATTTTCCTTTCCTAAGGAAAATTATCAAGTAGCAACTGTGTTTACACACAAAAAAGTTATTCAATTTTGACCCACAGATTCTGTGGATAAGTAGCGTGTAGCGTCCCATTTTTCATTGCGTCTAACCAACGCATTCATAATGGTTAGCAGTTTACGCATACACGCCATAATAGCGACTTTCTTCGCTTTGCCTTTTGCAACCAATCGGGTGTAAAAGGCTTTAAAAACAGGTTCAAAGCGAATTGCCGATAGTGCTGCCATATATAAGGCATTACGAACAATCGCTCGACCACCATAGCAAAAGGATTTTCCTTTCCATTGACCGCTTTCCTGTGGATGCGGAATAACGCCAACGAGTGAGGCAATTCTTTTGCTGCTTAGCTTGCCTAATTCCGGCAGGCTTGACATCATCACGGCGACGCAATTTTTGCCAACGCCTTTGATGTCTGAGATAAGGTCAGCTTTATCACTAAAATGCTTACTTTGGTCGTCGATATCTTTATCAAGTTCGGCGATTAATTTATCAAGCATTTCAATGTGTTGTTGGATATTGTCCAACTGGGTTTCGTGGCTTTGTTGCAAACGATTTAGCTCTGCTACTCGCATATCGACAAGCTGACGACGGCGAACCACAAGGGCTTCCAGCTGTTCTTCTTGCTCAGAAAGCGGAACATACAACTGATGCTCTACTTCGCCTTTAAGCTCACAAGTGAGCCCATAGAAAGCGAGATTAACCGCATCTTTTGCATCGGTTTTGGCTCTCGTTTGAGATTTTGCAAACTCACTGGCTTTCAGTGGATTAGCAATAAATACACGATAACCTGCTCGAGCAAGGGCTTTTGCCACGGGGATTTCTAATCCACCCGTTGCTTCAAGCGTTATCAGAGCCACATTAAACTGGCTTAAATAGTCCAAGGTATGTTGAATACCTTTGGCGTTATTGGTTTCGGTTTTGGTCTTTTTCTGATGGGAAAAACCAATCACGAAATTGCGTTTAGCAACATCAATACCACAATAAATCGGAGCGTTCATCGGTAACCTGCCTTGTATTCGGGTTTATATTTCAACTGTTCGGTTTTGCTGATGAAGTTATCCACGCCTACGCTACAGAACGAGTTTTAGCTCTAGGGACACCCAAGCTGTGGATAACGTTATGGTTTATGTTGCTAGTTTACTATAATTTTAATATACAAGGGACACACTGCGTGTGTCCACTCTATTTTTAGAATTTGACAGTAGCGGACACACGCAGTGTGTCCCTACTGATATATAAAGGACAACAATCAATGCACTTTGAAAGACGTAGCCACTGGAGTGGTGAATTAGGACGTGAAATGCATTTCAACGTCTACGGACATGCAGGTAAACCTGTTATCGTATTCCCATCATCAGGTGGAAACCAAAATGAATACGGCAATTTTGGTATGATCGAAGCCTGCCGTTCTTTTATCGATCGAGGCTTAGTTAAATTCTATACCCCAGACTCTTTCGACAGTGAATCTTGGCTTGCCGAATGGAAATCGGGACACGATATGGCACAGGCTCACAACGCTTACGACCGTTATATTATCAATGAATTTGTTCCGTTAATTCGCCACGAATCTCAGTGGGGGGGAGCAATGATCGCAACAGGTTGCAGTATGGGAGCTTACCATACGATCAACGTTGCATTACGCCACCCAGATCTGTTTGATACTGCAATTGCTTTAAGTGGTGTTTACGATGCTCGTTTCTTTACAAAAGAGTTTTACGGCGATCTTGCAATTCACATTAATTCACCGATTGATTACCTTTGGAATCAACACGATAGCTGGTTCTTAGATCGTTATCGTCAAAATCATTATATCGTTGCCGTAGGACAAGGTGCGTGGGAAGCTCAACACGTTGAAGACACTCGTCGTCTACAAGAAGCCTTTGCTAGCAAAGGTATTCAAGGCTGGTTCGACTACTGGGGACACGATATGGCACACGACTGGCCTTTATGGCGTATGCAAATGCCTTATTTCCTTGGGAAGTTGGAAGAGCAGGGAATTATTTACACCTGATTCTCTACGGGCTGTAAATCCAACAAGGATATTTTAAATGGATTATTTTCACTATAAAAACCAACAACTTTTCGCAGAAGATGTCGCCATTGCAGACATTATTGCACAGCATGGCACACCAGCTTATATTTACTCTCGGGCAACACTTGAACGCCATTGGCATGCTTTTGATAAGGCATTTGGTGATCACCCACACTTAATTTGCTTCGCAGTCAAATCTAACTCTAACCTTGCCCTGCTAAATGTAATAGCTCGTTTAGGATCAGGCTTTGACATTGTTTCTCAAGGGGAATTAGAGCGAGTATTAGCTGCAGGGGGGGATGCAAGTAAAGTGGTTTTCTCTGGGGTGGCAAAATCGCATAGAGAAATTTCTCGTGCTTTAGAAGTTGGCATTCGTTGTTTTAATGTTGAGTCGGTTTCTGAATTAAAACGCATTAACGAAGTTGCAGGACAACTTGGTAAGATTGCCCCAATTTCATTACGTGTAAATCCAGATGTCGATGCTAAAACTCACCCTTATATTTCGACAGGGTTAAAAGAAAATAAATTTGGTGTAAGTGTCAAAGAGGCTCGTGAAGTTTATCGTTTTGCCACTACCTTACCTCATGTAAAAATTACAGGAATGGATTGCCATATTGGTTCACAACTTACCGAATTACAGCCATTTTTAGATGCAACTGACCGTGTGATTGTGCTTATGGAACAGCTAAAACAGGATGGTATCGAACTGCATCACCTTGATCTTGGCGGCGGCTTAGGGGTGACTTATACGGATGAAACACCGCCACACCCAATGGAATATGCTGCAGCGTTGCTCAATAAACTTCGTGCCTACCCGAACCTTGAGATCATTTTAGAGCCAGGGAGAGCGATTACTGCAAATGCAGGCATTTTAGTCACTAAAGTTGAATATATTAAACAAAATGAAGATCGACGCTTTGCCATTGTAGATACAGGGATGAACGATATGATCCGCCCTGCATTATATGAAGCGTATATGCAAATTATTGAAGTAAACCAATCGCTTGTACGTGAAAAGGCAATTTACGATGTCGTTGGTCCAATTTGTGAAACGTCAGACTTTTTAGGTAAACAGCGAGAACTTGCAATTGCCGAAGGGGATCTAATTGCAATGCGTTCTGCCGGAGCTTATGGTGCAACAATGTCCTCAACTTACAATTCACGTCCACAAGCTATAGAAGTGATGGTTGATGGTGATAAAGCTCACTTAATTAAAGCTAGAGCAAGTTTTGAAGATTTATGGCGTTTAGAGAATATAGTGCCTCTTTGTAATTAATTTCATTCGGAGTATTTAATGCAAAAGCAACCATCTATTTTTGGCGGTGCCTGTATCATTGCAAGTGTATGTGTTGGCGGCGGAATGTTAGGACTACCGAGTGCTGGAGCAGGTGCATGGACAGTATGGACTGCAGTTGTAATGTTAATTACAATGATAGTTATGACGATTTCTGGTGCAATGCTACTTGAAGCATATAAAAATTATGACCTTCGAGTCTCTTTTAACACAGTTACTAAAGATATACTGGGAAATAAAGTAAATATAATTAGCAACATTTCTATCTACTTTGTGGGAGGTATTTTGCTATATGCATATATAACCTCTCTTGGATATCTATTTCAAGATTTGCTTAATATCACAAATCAACTATCTGCTATTATTTGCGTTTTAGTCTTCGGCGGATTAGTTTGGCACTCAACTCGAGCTGTTGATAGAATTTCCATCATTCTAATTATTTTTATGGTATTGAGCTTCATCTTTAGCATCTGGGGGCTTGCTACTAATATTAATTTTTCCTATCTTTTTGATACTGTCAATAGAGAGCAAAATGCTTATGCACGGTATACCATGATGATGTTACCTATAGCTCTGACTTCTTTTGGCTACCATCATTCAGTCTCCTCAATGAGGGCATACTACGGTGAAGAAAAAAGAGCATCTAAAGCCATAATTTATGGAACCATGATTGCTCTGGTTTTCTATCTAATATGGATTGGTTGCGTATTTAGCAACCTTCCAAGAGAAAAATTCACCCCTGTTATTCAAAATGAAGGAAACATTGATGTACTATTAAATACATTAGGCAATGTAATAAATACACCAAGTATAAAGCAAGCACTCAATGCATTTTCTATCGCAGCTATTTTATCTTCTTTCATTGGGGTTGGACTTGGAGTTTTTGACTTTTTAGCAGATCTCTTCCAATTCAAAAACGATAAATTAGGTAGAACAAAAAGTTGGTTTGCCACATTTATACCGCCTCTCCTATTATCTTTACTCTTTCCATTTGGATTTATCACTGCAATAGGATATGCTGGAGCCGTGGCAACTATTTGGACATGTATTATTCCTGCGTTACTAATATATAAACAACGCCAAAAAACAAGACTATATGGATTTAAAGCTTTTGGTGGAACACCAATGATTTGGTTTATTGCCTTATTTGGAGTCTTCGTTGCGATTTTCCACATCTTAACAATGCTAAAGATGTTACCTATATTCATAGGATAGATTATAGATATGGTCTATAGCTAATTTAACATTCAAAATAACATAATGAAAAATCAAAATAATTTCCTACAGCACACGCCAATGATGGCTCAATATCTCCAACTCAAAGCACAAAATCCCGATATTCTTCTGTTCTATCGTATGGGCGATTTTTATGAGTTATTTTACGACGATGCCAAAAAAGCGGCTGCGTTGTTAGATATTTCTCTGACTAAACGTGGGCAATCAGCAGGTGAACCAATTCCAATGGCTGGGGTACCGTATCACGCTGTTGAAGGTTATTTGGCGAAGTTGGTGGCGTTGGGTGAGAGTGTGGCGATTTGTGAGCAAATCGGCGATCCTGCAACCAGTAAAGGCCCTGTTGAGCGTAAAGTCGTACGAATTATCACACCTGGAACGGTCAGCGACGAAGCGTTGCTACCAGAACGCCAAGACAATTTGGTCGCCGCAATTTATCAAGAAAAAGGCGTTTTCTCCCTTGCGACATTAGATATGGCTTCTGGGCGTTTTTTGATTAGCGAATTACCTAACAAAGAGGCACTGTCTGCTGAGTTACAACGCACCGAACCTGCCGAGATTTTGTATCCTGAAGATTTTTCTGATGTAGGTATTTTACAGGGTTACAAAGGCTTACGCCGCCGACCTGTTTGGGAATTTGAGCTAGTTACAGCCATTCAGTTGCTTAATCGCCAATTTGGGACACAAAATCTTACAGGTTTTGGAGTAGAAAAGGCGGTGGTTGCCTTGTGTGCGGCTGGTTGTGTCTTGCATTATGCTCAAGAAACTCAACGCACCGCACTGCCACATATCAACAGCATTCATTTGGCTCAAAATAGCGATACTGTCTTACTTGATTCGGCAACTCGCAGAAATTTGGAATTAACCACCAATCTGGCAGGCGGTACAGAAAACACACTTACATCGGTTTTGGATAAATGCGTCACCTCAATGGGGAGTCGTTTACTCAAACGTTGGATCCATCAACCTATTCGTGATTTAGCCAAACTGCATACTCGCCAGCAAACTATTTTGGCATTGCAAAAAAATGAACGTATCGAACCGCTTCAGCCCCTGCTACAACAAGTAGGCGATATGGAACGGATTTTGGCTCGCGTTGCATTACGCACTGCTCGCCCTCGTGACCTAACCCGTTTACGCACAGCTTTAGAGCATATCCCCGATATTGTAAAACATTCACAACATCAGACCGCTTGTTTAGACAATACTTTGCAGCAGATCGCCGATTTTAGCGAGCTATTCGAGCTATTAAACCAAGCAATCATTGATAACCCACCGCAACTTATCCGTGACGGTGGCGTTATCGCCGAAGGCTACAATGCTGAGTTGGACGAATGGCGAAGTTTGGCAGAAGGGGCAACCAAATTCCTTGAAGATTTAGAAGCGAGAGAACGAGCCAAAACAGGCATTGATACCCTTAAAATCGGATTCAATGCGGTACACGGCTACTATATCCAAATCAGTCAAGGACAGGCTCACAAAGCTCCGATCCACTATGTCCGCCGTCAAACCTTAAAGAATGCGGAACGTTACATTATCCCTGAGCTGAAAACCTATGAAGATAAGGTGTTGAAAGCCAAAGGGGCTTCTCTTGCCCTTGAAAAACAGCTTTATGATGAACTGTTTGAACTGTTAATGCCACGTTTGGGTGAATTGCAGTTGGCAAGCTTTGTGTTAGCAGAACTTGATGTGCTGACCAACCTTGCCGAACGTGCCGAAAGTTTGAATTATGTAATGCCAAGTTTCAGCCATCAGAGAGGCGTGAATATCAAAGGCGGTCGCCACCCTGTTGTTGAACAAGTACTGAAAACACCGTTTATCGCCAACCCTGTACTGCTCAACCCACAACGCCATTTGCTGATCGTCACAGGTCCGAATATGGGCGGTAAAAGTACCTATATGCGACAAATTGCCTTGATTACTTTAATGGCATATATCGGCAGTTTTGTGCCTGCGGACAGTGCAGAAATCGGACCGATTGACCGTATTTTTACCCGTATCGGTGCTTCTGATGATTTAGCTTCAGGGCGTTCAACCTTTATGGTGGAAATGACCGAAATGGCGAACATTCTGCACCAGTCTAGCGAAAACAGCCTTGTTCTTGTTGATGAAATCGGGCGAGGCACCTCGACCTACGATGGCTTATCACTCGCTTGGGCGTGTGCCGAATGGTTAGCGAAGAAAACCCAATCGCTCACCCTATTTGCCACCCACTACTTTGAGCTAACCAGCTTACCAAACCAGCTCAAAGGCGTTGCCAATATCCATTTAGATGCGTTGGAACATAACGACACTATCGCCTTTATGCACAGCGTACAAGAAGGGGCAGCAAGTAAAAGTTATGGTTTAGCCGTTGCCGCCCTAGCAGGCGTACCAAAGCAGGTGATCCAACTTGCGAAACAGAAACTCACACAGCTTGAACGACTTTCGCAACAAACGGCACAATTAGACGCAAATCAACAGCAAGATTTACTCTTTTCGGCGAATTTGCAAAATGCTGAACCAATCTCACCGCTTATCGAACCGTCCAAAGTCGAACAAGCCCTCGCAGAGATTGATCCCGATGAACTCACACCGAAACAGGCGTTGGAGATGTTGTATCGGTTGAAGTTACTTATAAAATAAAGACACCTTGGAATGTAGACAAAATTGGAGATTATAATAAAAAGCCCCATTTCTAACTGCTCAGGAACTATAAAACGGCACTAAGCCTTTTTATCATTGAATTTACTGAGTTTTTGAATGATCACATTTAAATTAGTATGGGGCTTTACCTAGAATGTGAGATAGGTGTTAGATAAAATGTAAGTCATCTTTTCCTCTTTTCACGACCCTTGTATAATAGCTGAGCTTTTTTAAGCAATGACAATTTATTTTATTTCAGATATCACAAGGGCCTTATTATGAAAAACATCTTAACTCGGCCTGTGGTTGCAGGTGCTGCACTTGGTATCGTTGCTCCACTTCAATATATTCGTCCTGAGTTAATCGGCTTAGTTTTAGGCTCTTTAGCGATGGCACTTTTGACCAAAGAATTTCGTCCTCGTGGTGGTTCTGCCCCCATTACACGCATTATGCTAGGCTTTTTGCTATGTTAGGTGCTTTAACCTTTCTCGGCTGCCCGTGGCGTGCCTATTTACGCTTAGGTGGAGGAGACTTAACCAGTATTGCTGGTATCGTTGGGCTGCTTGCGGGTGTTTTTGCAGGGATTTTCTTCTTCAAACGTGGATTTTCGCTCGGCTCGGTAAGTCCGGCGAACAAAGTACAGCATCCAGCATAGTCCCTATTTTTATTGTGATCGCCCTGTTTATTGCCCTGATCACCCAATTCCGCTTTGGTGAAAACTTACCCATTTTCTTCTCTGAAAAAGCCCCTGCCGCCCAACATGCCAACCTATGGCTTTCATTAGGTGCTGGTGTGCTTGTCGGTATCGTTATGCAACGCTCTCGTTTTTGTTCAATCGGTGCATTCCGTAATTTTATCTTATCCAAAGACAGCTATCTGCTAAACGGAATTGTTGCATTGGTGGTATGTACGTCTATAACCAACCTAATGCTGGGTCAGTTCAAACTTGGTTTTGAACAACAACCAATTGCCCATAATGATGTTGTATGGAACTTCCTGAGTATGACACTGTGCGGCTTATGTTTTTCTTTCGCAGGAGGCTGCCCAGGTAAACAACTGGTGCATTTAGGTGAAGGTAATAATGATGCGGCACTTTTCCTTGTCGGAATGCTATTAGGTGCGGCTGCAGCTCATAACTTTTCGCTGGCAGCATCAGGTACAGGCATATCCACCTTTACACCTTATGGGGTTGGACTTGGGCTGCTTTTCTGTCTCTATATTGGATTTACCAATAAGTCTACTCATTAGAACTAGGGTACTGTGCCTTATTAATGAAATACTGACGTACTTCAGGTACAGTACCCGATTATACTTAGGTTATATTTTCTAACCCAATAATTGTGAGATAAGTCTAAAGACTCTATACTGAATCAGTATAGAATCTTTAGCTAGCGGTCATCACAAATGATAGTATCGCAAAACTTTTTAATTAATGATTACATAGAAATTTGAACCATTACGCAAAATATTTAAGGCAATGGCAGATGGATTGGAATCAAGAACCTTACGCAACTCGCCTAAATTCTCAACGGTACGACGATTTACACCAACAATCACATCGCCTTTTCTAAATCCTCTTGCCTCAGCGAGTGAATTTTTTTCAACTTTAGTGATTTCAACGCCTTTTATTCCTTTTTCGTTATAGTTTGAAAACTCAGCACCATTTAAACTTGGTAATAAACTTTTCGCACTTGTTTTGGTTTGTTCGTCAGATTGTAATGTGACTTTAACATTTTTCTCTTTACCATCACGTAAATAGGTTAATTCAATTTCTTTGCCAGCCCCAGTAGTCGCTACTTTTGCTCTTAATTCTGCGAAACTACGGATTTTTTGACCATTTAGCCCTGTAATCACATCACCTGCTTTCAAGCCAGCTTTAGCTGCAGCAGATTCTGGCATCACTTCGCTGACAAAAGCACCTTGTTGTGCATTGACATCAAAGGCTTTAGCTAAATCTGCATTGAGTTCACCGCCTTTAATACCAAGTAAGCCACGCTTCACTTCTCCAAACTCAATAATTTGCTGAACAAGATTGTTTGCCATATTACTTGGAATTGCAAACGCAATACCTGCATTACCGCCACTTGGTGAAATAATCGCAGTATTGATGCCGATTAATTCTCCATTTAAGTTAATTAATGGACCGCCTGAGTTGCCACGGTTTACTGCTGCATCGGTTTGAATATAACTCTCATACCCTTCATCAATATCGCCTGTTGAACGACCTAATGCCGATACAATACCAGATGTCACCGTTTGACCTAACCCAAATGGATTGCCGATAGCCACAGTGAAATCACCAACACGCAATTTATCTGAATCTGCAATTTTAATTTCAGTTAAATCTTTAGGATTTTCTAATTGGATTAATGCCACATCAGACATTGGGTCTGCCCCAACTAATTTGGCTTTAAATTCACGGCCATCTTCTAATTTAACGGTAATTTTATCGGCATTATCAATAACGTGGTTATTTGTAACTACATAGCCTTTCTTCGCATCAATAATTACACCAGAACCTTCCCCCTTAAACTGACGAGGAGAACCTCCATCTCTAAACATATCTGGACCAAAGAAAAATTCAAATTCTTCGGGAACTGCACGTCTTGCGGATACTTTGGTTTTACCTTCAATAGCAATACTGACTACCGCAGGACGTACCTTTTCTAACATTGGTGCAAGGCTCGGTAATGCTTGTCCGTTTACAGCAGTAGGCAATGTAGCGTGAGCCGCCATAGGCACAGAAAGCACACCTAATCCGAGTACTAAAGAGGTTAAAAGTGATTTTTTCATTGTTGCTTTCATTGATTATCCTTACTAAATTCATGATTTATATTATTTCTTATTTCAAACCCAGTGAGTTCGTATTGCCTTTGACTCTGATTTTATTTGTCAGTTCTCAGTTTTGTGGTTAATTGTTTAAAAATCATTCTTTCAGCTAATTTTAATCAATATTTGACCGATATAATTACAAAAATGTGAACTACTTCACATTTTATATAAACAAAGTTTTGTAGGCTAATTTACCTTAAGGTAACAAATTAATAGAATACACTGCCTTTTTAGGTTTAACTTATATTCAACTTTTTATTCACAGGATCTCCATTATGTTGTGGTTCTTATTTTGCGTAGCCGTATTAATCCTAGGCTACTTCGTTTACGGTAAAATCATCGAAAAAATTTTCGTGATTAACCCGAAAAAAACAACGCCAGCTTACACAATGCAAGACGGTGTTGACTACGTACCAATGTCTAAAAAGCGTATTTGGCTCATTCAGTTATTAAACATTGCAGGAACAGGTCCAATCTTTGGTCCTATCCTTGGTGCGTTATACGGACCAGTTGCAATGCTTTGGATCGTATTAGGTTGTATCTTCGCAGGTGCAGTACACGACTACTTCTGTGGTATGTTAAGTGTGCGTAACGGCGGTGCATCAATGCCTAATTTAGCTGGTAAATACTTAGGTCGTCCAGTTAAAGCCTTTATTAACCTTTTAGCCGTTGTATTACTTCTTCTAGTAGGGGTAGTATTCGTAGCAAGTCCTGCTCAATTATTAAGTACAATTACTGTTGACGTATTTGGTTCAGCAGGTGGCGCACTCTCTTTAGATAACGCTGAAGAAATTGCGAAAACAGCGACAGTCGCAAGCGACATCACTGTATGGGGTATGGATAAACCAACGGTAATCACAGTATGGACAATCATTATTTTCTGTTACTACATTCTTGCAACCTTACTTCCAATTGACAAAATCATCGGTCGTATCTACCCATTCTTCGGTGCGTTACTCCTATTTATGTCAGCAGGTATGGTGTATGGTTTAGTGACTAGCCACTTCAGTGCAACAGACCCTGTTGATTTCTTCCGTACTATTGATGGAATGAGTGCTGAGAAGTTCTTCCAAAACTTCCAAGTTAAAGGCGATGTTCCAGTTTGGCCGTTACTTTTCTTAACCATCTCTTGTGGTGCATTATCAGGTTTCCACGCAACACAAACTCCATTAATGGCTCGTTGTGCAGAAAACGAAAGCGAAGGTCGCTTCATTTTCTACGGTGCAATGATTGCTGAAGGTGTTATTGCGTTAATCTGGTGTATGGTTGGTTTAGCATTCTATGAAAACCCACAAGCGTTACAAGATGCAATCGCAGTAGGTTCACCTTCTAAAGTGGTATATGATTCTTCTCTTTACTTCTTAGGCTTCGTAGGTGGTATCTTCGCAGTGTTAGGCGTAGTTGTATTACCTATCACATCTGGTGACACCGCATTCCGTGCAGCACGTTTAATCATTGCGGAGTTCTTCAATATTGAACAAAGAACTTTAGTAAAACGCTTAATGATTTGTCTTCCATTATTTGCTATCGGTTTTATCGTTTCAAAAATCGACTTCAGTATCTTATGGCGCTACTTTACTTGGGCAAACCAAACGACAGCAATGGTAATGTTATGGACAGCAGCGGCTTACTTATATCGCTACAATAAATTCCACTGGGTATGTACAATCCCAGCAGCATTTATCAGTACTGTATCGTTCACCTTCTTAGCGTACAATAAGATTGGTTTCGGTTTAGATTACCAATTATCGGTATACATTGGTTTAGCATTAGCAGCAGCGTGCTTAGTTGCATTCTTCACAATAATTAAACGTGAAGGTCAAGAAGACCTGGATGTTTATATTGATGATACAACTCTAAAGCATAATCATTGAATTGTTGAACTATAGGGGCGAATTTTCGCCCCTTATTTTTGTGGATGAACACAGTTGCTACGAAAAAATTAAGTGTTTGTGCAAGTGCTATATAATACTGGATAAGTACAGAAATCAAAGCTCTTTTTTTTGAAATATGAATTTGGACGAATGGCACATCTAGAAAACAGACTTATCAACAGCTTACTGTTAAATATGAGTTTTCTCAATGTTTTTTAATCCCTGTAATTCGACACCATTCTTCTTTTTCTATGATAGAATCAAGTTTAAAGCTATTTTGGTAAGCTTTACAAACGGATTCTGCTTGTGTAGCAAGAATACCTGATAAACCTAAATTCCCCTGTGGTTTTACTAACGTGATAATTTGAGGGGCAAGTTCTTTTAACGGGCCTGCAAGAATATTTGCTATAACGACATCAGCAATTAGGTTTTGCGGTTGATCTTTTGTAAGAAATAGTTGCAATCTATCCGCTACACCATTTACTTCTGCATTGTTCTGACTAGCTAAAATTGCTTGTGGATCAATATCGATACCTATTGCTTTTTTTGCACCTAATTTAAGAGCTGCAATTGCTAAAATTCCCGAACCACAGCCAAAGTCAATGACCGTTTTATCTGTTAAATCCAGACTGTCTAACCAAGCTAGACAAAGTGCAGTTGTTGGGTGTGTTCCTGTGCCAAATGCTAAACCAGGATCTAGCATTACATTGACTGCATTTGGATCGGGAATTTCTCGCCAACTTGGGCAGATCCATAAACGTTTACCGAATTGCATTGGGTGGAAATTGTCCATCCATTCCCGTTCCCAATCTTTATCTTCAATTTGTTCTATTTTATATGGAAAGTCAGTAGCTACAAGTTTACTTTTTACTAATGTAGAAACAATCTCTTTCATGTCAGTTTCTGCATCAAATAAGGCAACGACATCAGTATTACCCCAAAGACGAGTTTCTCCAGGAAGTGGCTCAAAAATTGGCGTATCTTGGCTGTTCATAAAAGTCACGGACACTGCTCCAATATCTTCTAAAAAATCGCTAATTTTCTCAGCTTCTCTATCTGTACTATTTAAACGAATTTGTACCCAAGCCATTTTGTTTTCCTTCATTTTTTAATAAAATGACTATTATAGCCTTGCATAGCAGGAGCATACAAGATTAAGTATAAGTTAATCCAAATAGAACTAAATAATGTATCTTATTTGAAAATAACAAGATCGAATATTTTGGTCTAAAAATGTATATTTTTAAAATTTACTCCAGTGATTTATTACTAAATCAACGCATCTCTATACACATGAATTACATATGGATATCATTGCCACCATACGAAATTGATACATCTGTACTGGCGTATTAAATAAATCTTTCATCAAACCACTCCTTGCCATCGCAGGTAATCCGATTGAATGATATAGCCTTTTTCTCTTAACCTATTCAGGGCAAGTTTGTAGTAAATATCTTTTTCGGTTCGCACAAAATAATGGGAAATGACATTATTTGAAAGCGTATCCATTAACACTAATACGCCAAAATAACGTCCGAAAAACGTTGTATCCATAATGATATTCAGCTATCGATTTGAAGGCGGTTTTAAAGATGTTTTAGGGACTTTATTGATATATCTTTGAATAGTTCTGACTGAACAATGATATTTAACGGCGAGTTGTTGATAGGTTTGTTTTCTGGATGTGTAATCAGTCCAAATTTTTATTGGATCTAATTTATTCTCAAGGAAAAATGTTTTATGACACTTATGACAAAAATATCGTTGAATATTATTTGATGTACCATGTTTCTTTATTTTCAGACTTTGGCAAAATGGGAAGTTTTTTGTTCATATTTCAAAAATAGGGCTTAAAGCCTTGTACTATAAGTACTTTAAGCCACTTTTCAGCAACTATTTTGTCTATTACACCTTTTTATTAACCATGTCACAATATCATTAAAAAAAGAGCTGGTGATTATGATCTGCACCCCAAAAGTTGGACTAAACAACCAACTAATTAAGGTGCAGATCAAAGTTTCTTTGGGCGTTTAAAAACGGAATGTTACTTTGGCAAACGGTTTGAGACCTTTGAGCAACTGGAACAAGCTATTCACGAATATATTCATTATTACAATCATGGGCGTATTCAAGTAAAATTAAAAGGACTAAGCCCTGTGGAATACAGAACTCAGTCCTTGAACTAAATCAGTCTAACTTTTGGGGGGCAGATCATTATAACCAGCTCTTTTGACTTTGTAAGATGAAATGTTATGTGATCAGTATAGTATTTAGAACTAATACATTGCCATAATATTGATTAATTTAGTGTAGTATTTGTAGTACTCTCACCGTTTTCTTCCGCTTGTTGACGAGCTAAATAGTCCATAAACAATGCATCAAAGTTTACTGGTGAAAGATTTAATGCAGGGAATGTACCACGATTTACTAGACTTGAAATTAACTCTCGTGCATAAGGGTAAAGCACTTCAGGGCATTTCGCTGCAAGACAGTGTGCCAATTGGATACCTTCAATACCTTTGATGGTAAATACACCCGCTTGTTTTACTTCACAGATGAATGCGACATCGTTGCTGTCTTCCAAAGTTGTTTGAACATTGATATGTAAAACCACTTCGTAAGTATCTTCACCAATTTCACGCGTTTCTGTATCAAGATCAAAACCTAACTGAGGTTTCCATTCTTGATGAAAAATGTTTGGTAAATTAGGCGCTTCAAAAGAAACATCTTTGATATAGATACGTTGAATTTGCATTTCAAACGGAGTTTGTTGCTCTTCAGTAGCAACTTGATTTTCTTCAGCCATAGTCATTCCTTAATTTTAATGTATTGAATTATTTATGCTTTTTTACGAGCGGTAAGTTAGCCGTACGCCAGCCTGCAATGCCTTCTTTTAATACATAGACTTTATCGAAGCCCTGTTTCACAAGTTCATTTGCAAGCCCACTTGCACTTAAACCATTCGCATCAACAACAATCACAGGACGATCTTTATATTTTTCGATAGCCTGTGTTTTTTTACCTTTGATGTCGCTTGGAATTAAATGCACGCTCTCAATGATATGACCGTGTCTAAATTCATCATCAGAACGAACATCAACTAACACTGCATCTTCTTTATTGATAAGCTGAGTTGCTTGAGCATTATCCACAATCTTGAATTTGCTGGTTGCACCTTTATACAAATTGATGATTACCGCAATAAAAAGTGCCACCCACGCTACAACCATAATGGTGTGGTTAGCGGTGAACTGCTGAAATTGTTCTGCAAAAGTAAGTTGTTCCATAGGTTTCTCTCTAATGTAAATGAATAATGGTAGCGAAAGTAACTCGCCAGCGACATTTAATATAAGGCACGCTAATGCGTGCCAAATTATTAATTAGAGAAATTAGCCTTGATGTGACATTACTTCATCAAATGAAGATGCTTTTTCTGTCACTTTTGCTTTTGCAAGCACAGCTTCAACCGCTTGCTCTTCTAATACTACGTTACGAATGTTATCGGTTAAACGTGGATTTTTCGCATAGTATTCAACTACTTCTGCTGGTTGTTCGTAAGCTGATGCTAATTCGGTAATAGTTTCTTTCACACGATCTTCATCAACTTTTAATTCGTTAGATGTGATCACGCTCGAAAGTAATAGACCTACTTGAACACGACGTTTTGCCTCTACTTCAAACAATTCTGCTGGTAATTGTGCTGCCATTTCTGGCTTGCTACCGAAACGTTGAACTGCTTGCTGACGTAATACATCAACTTCTTCCGCTACTGCTGATGAAGGAACTTCAATGTCGTTGTTTGCTAATAAGCCGTTGATCACTTGGTTTTTTACACGAGTAGTTAATGCATTTTTTAACTCACGTTGCATATTTTTCTTGATTTCAACACGCAACTCTTCAACGGTTTTTGCTGAACCAAATTTTTTCACGAACTCTTCTGTTAATTCAGGAAGAACGATGTTTTCTACTTTTTTCAAGGTGATAGCAAATTTTGCAGCTTTACCTTTTAAGTTCTCAGCGTGGTATTCTGCTGGGAATATCACATCGATATCGAATTGTTCGCCGGCTTTGTGACCAACGATACCCTCTTCAAAACCAGGGATCATACGACCTTGACCCATTGCTAATACGAAGTCAGAAGCCTTACCGCCTTCAAACTCTTCGCCATCTACTGAACCAACGAAATCGATAGTTACACGATCATCTGCTTTTGCTGCTTCAGTGGTTTCTGCAAATGTTGCTTGTTGTTTGCGTAACACATCAACCATTTTGTCTAAATCAGCTTCTGTGATTTCAACCACTGGTTTTTCTACTTCGATGTTTTCTAAACCTTTTAATTCAACTTCTGGGAACACTTCAAAAGTCGCTACGAATGAAAAATCTTGACCTGGTTGGTAGTTGTTTGGTGTGAATGTTGGACGACCTGCAAGGTTGATTTTCTCTGCAATCACTACATCAAAGAAAGCACGTTGCATCTCTTCAGATAATACATCTTGACGAGCCGCTAAACCGTAACGTTGTTCAATGATTGAGTGAGGAACTTTCCCTTTACGGAAACCATCTACACGAGCATTTTTCGCATAGCCTTTTAATTGTTCTTTGTAACCTGCTTCAATTTTATCTGCAGCTACGGTAACTGTTACACGGCGTTGTAAGCCTTCTAATGTTTCAATAGAAATTGACATTCTTAAACCTCAGTATTAAAAAGGATTTGATTATAAAATACAAATAGATAGCAATTGTAACGTCCTGTAAACACAATGTCGAGAACTTTAGTGATTGAAATAAAATATACGAATACTCAATAATTAATATACTTTTATTGTAGGAATAATTTATTCAATGTGAATAAAGCATATGCTTACCAATAAGCATACTGTACAAATTCTTTATACCGACTATTTCTCTAACTAAAGAGAAATAAGCACAATAAATGATATATCTCCCTTAGGGTTAATTTACTCACATCCCAAGAAAAGTCTATTTTCAATAGCTAAAGATATTTCAAAAATGGAGTTTATTGCGTTTCATGTAAGTACAAATAAATATTAAATCTCTACAATAACAAATTATTTCATTTATCGACCCTATCCCAAACTATGTTCTAATACCCCCAACAACATTTCCGTAACATTTGTATTAAGGTTTAATCAATGTTTAGTGGTCTTTTTATCGGGATACTTCTCGGTTTTTTCTTACAACGCGGGCAATTTTGCTTCGTATCCGGTTTTCGCAACATTTATACCCAGCGAAACTTCCGCTTTTTTACCGCATTGTTAATTGCGGTCTCCATTCAATCCATCGGATTTTTTAGTTTAAGTGAATTAGGGCTGATCACCATTCCGAATACCCCAATGCCTCTGTTAGCAACGGTGTTAGGCGGTTTTGTATTTGGTATCGGGATGATCTTGGCAAATTGCTGTGCCAGCGGTGGTTGGTTTCGCACCGAATTTTTACCAAACACTGGCACCCTTTTGCTACCGCCGTGTGTATCGGTCTGCTCGGCGTGTTGGCGTGGTTTGTGAGTGAGCAGTACGGCAGAGCTTACGGCTATGGTGTCGCTGTGCCGACCGCCAATGTGGTGCAATATATCGTGATCGGACAGCAACGTTATCTCAACTGGGGAACTTACTTCGTTCTCGGCATTTTGCTCGGCTCTTTTATTGCCGCAAAATTGAGTGGGGAATTTGAAATCCGCGTGCCTGAACCCAAAGCGATTATGCAACGAATGTTCGGCGGTATCCTGATGGGGATCGGTGCCAGCCTTGCAGGCGGTTGTACGATCACCAACTCACTGGTTTCGACCGCTTATTCTTCGTGGCAAGGTTGGCTTGCTACGCTGATGATTATGCTCGGCTGTTGGACTGCAACTTACTTTATTAAGCCAACGCAATGTCGTATTTAATTTAATAAACCAGCCTAAATTCCCTCCCCCGTTTACGGGGGAGGGTGAGGCCCCTGTGTATAACCTTGCCAATCCGCAACAAATTGAACAAAACCTGTTACAACACGGGATTACCAAAGATAAAACTATTGTGCTTTATTCCAATAACCAACTCGCCGCTTACCGCATTTTCTGGGCGTTGAAATGGGCTGGCGTGGAAGATGTGCGAGTGTTAAACGGCAATTTTGCTACTTGGACAAAAGCAGGCTTCCCAGATGAAACGACCGTTAATACCCCAACTCCAGCCAGTGAGTTTGGTGCAGTTATTCCAGTTAATCCACAGATCAACATCTCAATGCCAGCAGATGCGATGGCTCGCCAGCAACAAGGTTTGAAATTAATCAGTAACCGAGCGTGGGACGAATACACAGGCAAAATCAGTGGTTACGATTACATTCTAGGTAAAGGCGAACCACAAGGAGCAATCTGGGGCTTCGCTGGTAGCGACTCGTCTAATATGGCGGATTATTACGATCTTGACGGCACATTGCGTAACCCAAATGAAATCTTCGCACTCTGGAAAGGTCAAAACATCAACCAAGGCGATCAACTTGCGTTCTACTGCGGCACAGGCTGGCGAGCAGGGGTATCTTGGTTTATGACCTAATTAGCAGACTGGAAAGATACCTACGTTTATGACGGCGGTTGGAACGCGTGGCAGATGGACTCAACGTTCCCTGTACAGAAAGGCGCGCCGAATGAGATGGTGAAGCCGGATAGTAAAAACTAATATATAACCCTCGTAAGCGGTCAGTTTGTTGCAATAATTTGTCATAATCTGAGCGCTTATGTTTTCGTTCTATTGCTTCGCTATATAAGAAATTATATTAAAATAAAAGAACTTTTCTTCCTATATCACAGTCTTAACAATATATCTTTTATTTTTGGAGAGCATGATGAAACGCACTACACTTACAACACTATCCTTAATAGCTTCAATATCAACGACTTTTGCTGCCCCTACAACACAGCCCGATCCCTTAGCTAATTTACCTTATTTCAACCAAACTCAAGATGGCTATCAGCTTGAATTTGATGATAAAAACTACCGTAGCTTAGAAACGGTGGTTAATGGTGCAACGATTAAATTCCGAGCTTTTGAGAAGATTGTTTATGTCAAAAATCCACTAGAACCTGATTATCAAACCATCAATTTTTATGTGCCAGAAGCCTATTTTAACGGCGGTTCAATCAATGGATTTACGGCTAACACCGCACCGATTTTCTTACCTAATGCGGTTGGGGGTTATATGCCTGCCAAAGCAGCAACCTATGATAAAAAAGGTTTCGGCTCGAATGCAGATAAACCGAATGCAATCGTAACAGCACTCTCTAAAGGCTATGTGGTGGCAAGTGTTGGTGCTCGTGGTCGAACCCTTGAGAAAGACGGCAAATATACAGGAAAAGCCCCAGCAGCGATCATTGACTTAAAATCGGCGGTTCGTTACTTGCATTTTAACGATCAACGAATGGCAGGTGATGCGAATAAAATTATCTCAAATGGAACCAGTGCAGGCGGTGCTTTGTCGGCTCTACTAGGGGCAAGTGGCGATCATCGCGATTATGCGGAATACTTCAAACAAGTTGGGGCGGCAGAAGCTAGCGATGCGATTTTTGCTGTATCTGCTTACTGTCCAATTACCAATTTAGAAAACGCCGATACCGCTTATGAATGGGAATTTAATGGCTTAAATCAATTTAGTCGCATTGATATGAGCCGTTTATTCGCAACAGGTTACAATGATCGCTCTCAGTCAAAACCTCGCATTGAAGGTGAATTAACTGCAGATCAGATCAAAACTTCTCACGAACTAAAAGCCGCATTTCCAGCTTATATCAATAGCCTGAACTTAAAAGATGAAAAAGGTAATTCGCTTACCCTTGATAAAGAAGGAAACGGCTCTTTTAAAGAGTATGTCAAACAGGTGATAGTGAGAGCTGCTGATACAGCTCGTAAAAATGGCACGGATTTAAGTGATAAGTCGTGGCTCACTTTGAGTAAAGATGGTGTGGCTGATATGGATTGGAACGGCTATATTCATTCAGAAAAACGAATGAAATCACCGCCTGCCTTTGATGCCTTTGATTTAAGCTCAGGGGAAAATAATCTCTTTGGAACGGAAACCGTTAATAATCAACATTTTACCCCTTACGCCCTTGAACGTAGTACCGCAAAAGGCGGTATGGTTGATGCTCATATTATCAAAATGATGAACGCAATGAACTACGTTGAAAACCCTAAAGCCGCAGAACATTGGCGTATCCGTGTAGGTACTTCAGATCGTGATACTTCTCACGCAATCAGTGCACTTTTAGCCATTAAGCTCAATATGGTAGGTAAACAGGTCGATTATGCAACCCCTTGGGGCGTTCCACACGCAGGGGATTATGATTTAGATGAGTTGTTTAAGTGGGCGGATAGTATTGCAAAATAGCGTATTTTAAATAGACTAAAAGTTGCTAACCACTGCAAAAGCAAGGGCTAGCAACTTTTTCTCACACATATTGATGTTATTACGTATTTTTCATCAATCGTGAAATTCTCCCCTCAAAAATTTCCTCATCACGGATTGTCATAACCTCGCAGCCATCTTTTGTAACAACAATTTGGTGTTCATATTGTGCAGAATGACTACGATCTTTAGTTTTTACCGTCCACCCATCTCCCATCAGGCGTATTTCCTTTTTCCCAGCATTAATCATCGGCTCAATAGTAAACACCATACCTTCTTGTAATACCACTCCGCCATCATCTGAAAAATAATGTAGTACTTGGGGTTCACAATGAAATTGATCGCCAATACCATGTCCACAATATTCACGAACTACTGAAAATCCCTCTTTTTCTGCAAATTGCTGAATTGTTTTACCGATTTGATTTAAACGAATACCTGGTTTTACCGCACGTAAGCCAATATAAAGACATTCTTGAGTAACCTCTAACAAGCGCTTATCTTTAATCGTTGGCTCTCCTACAGCATACATTTTTGAATTATCCCCATAATAGCCATCCTTTATCACAGTCACATCAATATTCAGAATATCTCCTTTCTTCAATTTCTTTTCTGGATTTGGTATGCCATGGCACACAACTTCATTCAATGAAATACATGTTGCTTTTGGATAGCCATGATAGCCTAAACATGCGGGAATTGCTTTCTGTACTTGTTCAATATATTCATGACAAATGCGATCTAATTCTCCAGTACTAATTCCTTCTTTAACATAGGGCTCAATCATCACTAAAACATCAGAAGCTAACTTACAGGCAATACGTAACTTTTCAATCTCTGCCTCTGAACGAATAGGTATATTCTTCATTTTTACATCTCTCTACAATTAAACAAAATAAATTATATCCTCTTTAGCCAAATAATTCACTCCATATTAAGTAAGCATTACCTTAATGAATATCTATATTTGTTACTCAACCGTCACTGACTTCGCCAAGTTACGAGGCTGATCCACATCAGTTCCCTTAATCAAGGCAACGTGATAAGAAAGTAGTTGTAATGGAACAGCATAGGAAATTGGTGCTGTAACGTGATCTACTTTCGGGAAAGTTAATACCGTATAACCTTCTTGGCTGCTAAATCCAGCTTCTCTATCAGCAAAGACATACATTTGACCGCCACGGGCACGCACTTCTTCAATATTCGATTTTACTTTTTCGAGTAAATCATTTTCTGGTGCAACCACAATCACAGGCATATCCGCATCAATTAATGCTAACGGGCCGTGTTTCAATTCGCCTGCCGCATAAGCTTCCGCATGAATATAAGAAATCTCTTTTAATTTTAATGCAGATTCCATTGCGATAGGATAGAACTCACCACGACCTAAGAAGAGCGTATGATGTTTCTCTGCAAAGTCTTCTGATAATTTTTCAATCTCTTTATCAAATACTAATGCATTTTCAATTTGTGCTGGTAAGCGTTGTAAAGATTTCACAATTTCCGTTTCTTGTTCAGCAGAGACATTGCCTTTTAAACGTCCTAATGCTGCCGTTAAAAGTAGTAAACAGGTTAATTGTGTTGTAAATGCTTTAGTTGAAGCAACGCCAACTTCTACACCAGCACGGGTCATAAAAGCAAAGTCAGATTCACGCACAAGGGAAGAGCTTGCCACATTACAAATCGTCATTGCCGCCATAAAACCAGATTCTTTGGCTAAACGTAATGCCGCTAAAGTATCTGCAGTTTCGCCCGATTGAGAAATGGTAATTAGCAAACTATTTGGACGAGTCACAAATTTACGGTAACGAAATTCAGAAGCGATTTCGACATCACAAGCCACGCCTGCAATAGATTCAAACCAGTAACGAGCCACCATACCAGCATTGTAAGACGTACCACAAGCAACGATTTGAATGTGTTCAACTTTCTTTAAGATCTCTTCAGCATTGTTGCTGATTGCTTCAATATTTACTTTACCGTTCGCAATACGTCCTTCTAAAGTATTCATAATTGCTACTGGCTGTTCAAAAATCTCTTTTTGCATATAGTGGCGATATTGACCTTTATCCGCTGCATCAGACTCAAAGTTGCCTTCGTGAACGTCACGCTCTACTTTATCACCTGCACGATTATAGATATCGACAGTACGACGAGTGATTTCTGCTACATCACCTTCTTCAAGGTAGATAAAACGACGAGTTACACTTAATAATGCAAGCGGGTCAGAAGCAAGGAAATTTTCCCCAACACCTAAACCGATCACTAACGGGCTACCTGAACGAGCAACTACTAAATGCTCAGGTTCATCTTGATTCATTACCACTGTTCCGTAAGCACCACGAAGCTGTTTGACCGCTTTTCTTACCGCATCGAGTAAATTTGGCGTTGTACGGAATTCCCATTCCACTAAATGTGCAATTACTTCAGTATCCGTTTGTGATTGGAATACATAACCGCGTTGTTGTAATTCAGCACGAAGTTCTTCGTAGTTCTCGATAATACCGTTATGAACGACGGCAATTTTGCCTGAACGGTGTGGGTGAGCATTAACTTCTGATGGCTCACCATGTGTTGCCCAACGGGTATGTGCAATCCCTGTGCCGCCTAAAAGTGGGTTTGCTTCAAGTGCTTCATCTAAGAATTTCACTTTACCCACACGGCGAACGATCTGTAAGTTATGATCGTTTCCTAAGACTGCAACACCGGCTGAGTCATAACCACGATATTCTAAACGGTGTAAACCATCGACTAAAATTTCTGCGACATCACGTTGTGCTACTACACCTACAATTCCACACATAAATTTACTTTCCTATTTTGTTGCTTATGTTGTTTATTTTGCAACAATCACCTCAACCCCTAACGCCTCAATTTGTTGTTTGACGTTTGGATCAAGCTGATCGTCAGTAATTAATTTATCAATTTGTTGCCACTCCAATTCAAGATTTGGCATTTTGCGTCCGATTTTTTGAGATTCAATCATCACAATAACTTCTCTTGATACTTCAGCCATTACTTGACTCAAGCCAATAAGTTCATTAAAAGTGGTTGTGCCACGGGTTAAATCCAGTCCATCAGCACCAATAAAAAGCTGATCGAAGTCGTAAGAACGCAATACATTTGCGGCAACTTTCCCCTGAAACGACTCCGAACGAGCGTCCCAAGTTCCTCCTGTCATCAGGACTGTCGGTTCGCACTCTAAGGCGATTAATTCATTTGCAAGAGCAAGCGAATTTGTCATTACAACTAAGCCTGAATGATGAAGTGCTTTGACTAACGCCCCTGTTGTGCTACCGCTATCAATAATAATGCGATTATGATCTCGAATTTGATTTGCTGCCGCACTAGCAATAGCTAACTTTTGTTTCGAAAGTTGCTCTTGCGATTCTTCATTCATCTCTGTTGGTAATTTTATTGCACCTCCGTAGCGACGCAATAAAAAACCGCTTTCTTCAAGAGCGGTTAGATCCTTACGAATAGTTACTTCAGAGGTTTCAAATAAATGTGACAAATATTCCACACTTACTTCACCTTGTTCTTGAACAAGACCTACAATAATTTGACGGCGTTGTTGTGTATTTCGTTTTGACACTTAAATTTTCCAAATATCTTTCGATTCAAAATATGATTATTATATAGAGGAATAATTAGCAAGAGAAGTAAAACTTGTAGCATCATTCTGAATGGGAGAACACTGTAACATCTATAATTAACAAATATCTTGCATCTATAAAATGTAAAGGAATAGATTGAAACCTAAAATACCAATACCCACACTAAATAGAACATTTCTTAACCATACATAGCTCACTACTACTCCTACTAATGCTATTATTTGAGCGATAAATAAGGTATAACCTTCATTACTTTTCGGCAAACTTAAGCTGGTGAGTACCAGTAATACCATAATCACAAGCGGTAACATTTTGTTTAATTTTTGCAAAATTGGCGAAGATAGTACAGTTTTTGGCAAAAATAACGGCAAAAAGCGACAAAGTTGAGTGCCTAATGCCAATGCAATCAACATATAAATAATATTTTGCGTTTCCATTAAACTTGTCCTTTTTTCTCAGTGAATGATTGGGGTAAGAAAGCGACAATGATAATGGCGATGATGATTGCCACAAGCAAGACGCTTGTTTGTGTGATTTGCCCTGCAAGTAAAAATCCAATCAATGCAATAAAAATTGGCTTCCACTGCTTTTGGCTACTGTATTGTTCATAAGCTAAAATAGCGAATAAGCAAGGCAGTGCAAAATCTAAATTGGGAATATATTGGGAAACAGAATCACCCAATAAAATGCCAACAATAGTTGCAAATGTCCAATAACTCATTCCTAAGATACTGATTTTGAACATCATTGCCTGACGGGTTTCTTGTGGTAAGGTGGTTAATATGCCAAAGTTTTCATCTGTCAGATAGCTTAATACAAAAAAGCGGTTGAGTTTTTCTTTGGGTAATGATGAATGCATATTAAGTGTATAAAAAATAAAACGTAAGCTCATCAATAAAGTACTGAGAAAAACGGAAACTACTCCCGCTCCAGAAACAAAAAAGGGAATTGCTGCATACTGTGCTGTGCCTGAAAAAACGGTAAAACGGATAAAGAAACTCAACACATTAAACCTGAATATGTTAAAGGCACTGTTGCAGATTATGAATTAAGTAAAGAAATTTGTATAACTACGACTATTAAAATTAAGAAATTAGGTAAGGTAAGAATAACATTAGATTACAACAATATTCAAAAAGCGCGTAACCATTTTGGTGAAGAATTTGAGGGTGTCGGTAAATTCGTTAAATATGAATTTATTGAGAAGAACTAAAAAAAATTGATAGTGGTGACCCAATTGGGTCACCACTATGTTCAATTAAGATAGATGTTTATCGATTATTTCTCCTATCTTTCTTTTCTCGTTGTCTGTCATGGCATACGGATATACCGAATACCCACAGTCATATTCGGCGAGATCGATAATTAATTTATCTGGAACATCGCTTAGTATATCTAACATATAGAGGTTAGAGCGACACTCTATACCTCGTTGTTTCAATAATCGAGCAAGTTCTGGAAGATAACTTACATTATATCGCTTTGGTGAACGGCTAATTTTTTTACTATTAATTATCATCGTAATTTTCTCCTATAAGAAGGTTAATAAACTAGAGAGATATCTCTATCTCTCTTTCTTCACTTAGATTATATAAGTTTGAAAAAAAGATGCATTTGTAAAATCTGCATCTTTTTTACGATGACACGTAAGTGTCATAGAAATTTTGATGTATTTGTATTGTTTTGTTGCTATGTGTCTTTATCACTATAAAGAAAACAATCGATAACTAATGTAACGTGCATTAGTTATATTTATTTTGGCCAAAATAAAAAGAAGGTTTAAAACCCATGAATGAAGTTTATACTACCGTCAGTACAGTAGCGAATATTGAGCAAGCTGTATTCGACGCAATGAGAAAATTAAATCCTGAAAATGTACAGGTACCAACGGATGATCAAGAACTCATGAATGATATCCAAGCCACACTAGCACGTCATTTAGAAGGAGGTAAATAATGCTTACTCGTTTATCTTTAGAATCTGCACGTGAATTAAGTGAATTATTAAATAACCGTGGTCGTGTTGTTGTACCTACTGAAGAAACCCCATTAGAGCAACTTGTTGAAGTTTCAGAACCAATCAGTACAGTAACTCCACAAGATATTGCATCATCGATCGAATCGTTAGCAGAATCAACATATACCCCCGGTAAAACACATCACAATTGTAAACCACGCAGGCATTCCTGCATTGGTTGCTAACATTCCATAGGCAATACCTGCCGCAAGGTATCCCATAAATATTGGTATAGTGAGTTTGAACGCACTTTTCCAACTATTTTCCGTGTTAAATGACATAAAGCTCCAGCGTAAATTTATGCAATGAGTGCATTTTCAAAAAAATACAAACACTCTCTTATAACATAAACCTTTATACCAAATATTAAGCCAGAATATAAAGAGGACCTTTTACTCCACAAGATGTTAACCCGATTATTATCAGGAAGAGCATAAATATCAGTTTTTTCATTATTTATGTATGTATTGTTAATTACGTTGGGTAAATGTTACGTTAGAATAGTATAAAATGCAAAATCTTTTAAGAGAGATGTTGCCGATTGGGTTCAGCACAACAACAGAATAAACCTTACCATTACAATAATTGATATGCTTGAATACCACAACTTCTCCCGCCCTCGCTTGTCTTTCGCATACTACCGAAACATACCAACTTAAACTGCTTTTTATCATTGAAATACCTATTACCAACTTTTTGCTCTTATATTCAAGATTATTTACGACACTGATTTAAAATATCTAACTCTTTCTGATAAACAGAGAGCGATAAATCCATATCCATCATACCTATCACAGAATGAAAATAATTGTCATGAGAATAGGTTTTTGTTTTCGCATTTTCTCTAACGCAATTTAGATCAAAAGGTTCGTTTTTAATCCACTATTTTGAAAACCACATAATCATCGGGACTTTGGTTTGATATTCAGGTGCAATAGAATAAAGCCAAGGGATAAGTTTAATTTTGTTCATAGAAAGGATTTCCGAAAATCAGGCATAAAAAAGCGGTCAGCTTCTGCAAATTTTTTACAAAAACAGACCGCTAGTGAGGATAAATTATTTCTTGGTAATCTGTTTTACATCCACTTGAACTTTGTTCCAATCGTTATCAACTTTACCACGAATTTGAATGGTATCTTGAGGACCGATATTTAAACCGTTCCAAGCACGTTTGCTTACATCAATTTCAATTTCGCCCGTTGCGTCTTTAAAGATAAACTCATCTTTGTCGATTTGTTTAACGATTTGCCCTTCAAGTAGTGCAGGGGTGTCATCCACCGCTTTAAGTGCATCTGCTACGCTCTTCACTGCAATACTTTCATCAAAGAAACCCTGTGATTGATGTGTTCTTGCTTTGCCATCGTGATAGCCACCGTGACGATAATCATCATCACCTTTTGCCATTGATACAGTAGATACCGCTAATAATATTGTTAAGATAATTGCTTTTTTCATAGAATACTCCGAATAGTTAAAATAATAAGTATGAATAACGAAGGTTCTTGCCTTTCGTTGAGAGTATTAAAGCAAGTAAATCTTAAAAAATTCTTAAGAAGTAAAAAATTTTTTATATCTTTATTGATAATAAAGATATCTAATCTCTATTTACATTATGAATTGGAATCGACTAGAGAAATGATATACAAAAGTACTAGAAGAATACTACTATTGCCTTTTTGAGGCCCAATAAAGGGAGAAAAATAAAGTTTTAGTATTGAATAAATAGAATAAAATCAAGTTACGCATTACTATAAACCGTCTTTTCATCAAGCCAACGGCGAATTAGCTGTTTAGCTGTATCGGGATATTTTAACGTTAGCTGTTTAGCGTAGCTCTGCACCAACGGGATCATCTTACGATCTCGCATTAAATTTGCAATCTTGAACTCTGCCATTCCCGTCTGTTTTGTGCCTAGCACTTCGCCTGGTCCTCGAATTTCCAAATCTTTTTCAGCAATCACAAAGCCATCTTGGCTATCTCTCAGCACCTGTAAACGCTTAGTTGAAATTTTACCCAATGGGGCTTTGTACATCAAGACACAATGGGAAGCCGTCGCCCCACGCCCGACACGCCCACGCAGTTGGTGCAACTGTGCCAGCCCCAAGCGTTCGGAATTTTCGATAATCATCAAACTGGCATTCGGCACATCTACGCCGACTTCAATCACTGTTGTTGCGACTAACAAATCAATATCTGCCGCCTTAAATTCCGCCATAATCGCCTGTTTTTCTTGCGGTTTCATTCGCCCGTGAACCAAGCCAATCCGCAAATCTGGCAAGGCTCGTTGCAAATCTTCGGCAATCGCCGCTGCCGCTTGTGCTTCCAATACTTCCGACTCATCAATTAGCGTACAGACCCAATAGGCTTGGCGTTTTTCATTTTTACAGGCTTGATAAACACGGCGAACCACTTCATCTCGGCGATCTTCTGAAATCGCCACCGTCGTAATCGGCGTTCGCCCTGGGGGAAGTTCGTCAATAATGGACGTATCCAAATCCGCATAGACAGTCATCGCTAAGGTGCGTGGAATAGGCGTTGCGGTCATAATCAACTGGTGCGGATAGACATCGCCCTTCGCCCCTTTCTCGCGTAAGGTTAAACGCTGATGTACACCAAAGCGGTGCTGTTCATCAATAATCACAAGAGCAAGATGATGAAATTCCACCTGATCTTGAAACAGGGCGTGCGTGCCGATAATCATCTGAACATCGCCGTTTTTAATCGCTTCCAACTGTGCCGTTCTCGCTTTACCTTTCACTTTGCCAGCTAACCAGCCCACTTCGATCCCAAAAGGTCGCAGCCAGTTGGCAAAATTATGGGCGTGTTGCTCGGCGAGAATTTCGGTCGGTGCCATTAACGCCACCTGTTTACCATTGTCAATCGCCAGCAGTGCTGCCAAGGCTGCCACAAGGGTTTTGCCTGAACCCACATCGCCTTGCACCAGTCGCATCATCGGGAAAGGTTTCGCCAAATCCTGTTCAATCTCTGCGGTTACACGACTTTGGGCGTTAGTCGGCTGAAACGGCAAAGTCGCCAAAAAGCGTTGTTTTAAATCGGTTTGATAACATAGCGGTTCAGCAAAGTGTTGTTGCACGCCCATTCGCACCTGTTGCATTGCCAAATTATGTGCCAACAACTCTTCAAAAATCAGCCGTTTTTGTGCAGGGTGTTCGCCTTTATCTAATAATTCGGACGACACACTCGGCGGCGGTCGATGCAACAACTGTAAGGCTTCTTTTAAGCTATATTTGTGTGGATTAAATTCATCGGGAAGCAATTCTGCCACTTGCACACGCTCAAGTAACGCTAAGGCTTGATCGGTTAATTTACGCAAAGAGGCTTGCTTCAAGCCTTCGGTTGTCGGGTAAATCGGTGTTAATGTTTCTGCCAGCTCAAGCGGTTGATTTCCCCGAATAATTTGATATTCAGGGTGATGCATTTCTGCCATAAAGCGACCACGTTTAATCTCACCAAAGGCTTTGACCCTTACGCCAGTCGCCAGACTATTTTTCATTCCCGCATTGAAATTAAAGAATTTCAGAGTAATTTTGCTCGTGCCGTCAGAAATCGTGGTACTTAAAATCGGGCGACGACCGAATTGTACTTCCGTCAGTTGCACAAAGCCTTCAACCGTCGCAAAACTTTCAGGACGAACATCGGCAATCGGCGTGATCCGAGTACGGTCTTCATACCGTAGCGGCAAATGGAATAGCAGATCTTGCACGTTATTAATGCCGATCCGACTGAGTTTCTCTGAAATCGCCGCCCCAACACCCGAAAGGGCGGTTAGCGGTACACCGTCTAATAGTTGTTGGTTCATTGCAAAATGGTTGTGGAAAATAACCGCTTGATTGTATGCTACATAGAGAGGGCTAAAGTAGCCCTTAGGGACAAAAAATAAAGATAGTCCCTAGTATGAATAGAGAAAGAAATTATTCTTTATCCATCAACACTACCCAACCACTATCTAACCAATCGCAGAGTGTATCGAGTAAGAGTTCTAATTCATCTTGATTTTCGGCCTTAGAAGCAAGTTTATTCCACGAAATCGCATCACCATTGGCAATACGGATTAACAAATTAGCCTCGGCCTCATTGAGTTCATCAATCCACTCACCATTGACATAAACGCGTAACGGGTTCTCAGTATAAAGGACTTTAACATTCGCATCTTGTTGCACCCAACCACCCGCTTCTAGCACCTCCTGTACTTCGTCAGGATAAAACTCGTTGTCTTCGGTTAATTGTTCATAACGACGCGTACTCACGGCAGTAGCAACACTATGCGTAAAGATTTCATCAAACTGCGTCGAGTTTTGCAATAAGTCGATCAAACGTGCTTTTAATGTAGCAACCATTTTTGGATCAAGTAAGGCGTTCGGTTGCATATTTGGCGACAAACGGAATGGGATTGCAAATTGTGAATTTGGGATAATTTCCCCTTGATGTTCAATGGTTTTACATAGGTTTTCAAGTAAATCTGTAGCATTAGGGAAACGTAAACCAAAAGAGAAAGTTAAGCAGTCATCTTGAGCTAAGCCATAATGTGAAAGGCGTGACGGCACATAAAGCACATCACCTGGTGCAAGCACCTCGTCAAAAATCAACTCGCCCATATCATCAAAAATACGGATCGGTTGGTTTGGTTTAAATTCAGTGCTTGGGTCGCACCATTTGCCTAACTGCCAACGACGATGACCGTAGCCTTGCACAAGGAAAACATCATATTCATCATAGTGTCTGCCAACAGAACCGCCAGCAGGAGCGTAAGAAACCATAATATCATCACGTTGCCATTGTGGGATATAGCCAAATGCTTGCCATAATGCACCAAGTTCTGGCGACCACTGTTCAAGATTTTGCACTAATACAGACCACTGCTCAGGTAAATTTTCAAAATCTTCAGCCGATAACGGACTACGCTTGAGCGACCATTTCTCACCTTCTGCTGTTTGATGTGTTTGGATCAAACGAGAAGTTACTTCCTCTTCCTGAGCTAATTCAATAATGTCTTGAGGCTCAAACAGCCCCACAATTTGTGGTAATCCATTACGAATTAAAAGCGGTCGTTTTTGCCAGTAATTTTGCAAAAAGTCTTCAGCAGAAATATTTTCAGGTAAGCAGAATGGGATATTCATAGGCAGTTCCTTATATCGCAATCTAAAGTAGCATTTTAGCAATCAATAGCGTAATTGCCAAACAACTCTGCGTGGTTATTTACAAGTTTTGTTAGTCCTTTCATATAGTAGATACCTTATCTAGCAGTCTTCTAATTTTTTTCCAGATATAATTGCTATCCATTTGTTTAATCTGGTTATAGATAGATTGTTCTAGAATGTATTCTGATGAGTGTAGAGTATCTCTTATGATATATTGCTCATAAATTTCGGGCTGTAATTCAAAGTGAACACCAGAGAGCAAGAATTTACCTTTACCATAAGATCCACAAACAATGGCTGGGCGATTTGCAGAATAGCAAGCAACCACAGTCTCTGCATCCTCTGCTTCACTCAAAAACATTGGACCTCCATGATAATAAAAGCTCAATTGAGTGTTATTTTGAAAAGTTAATGTTGCAAAGGTTTTTGATACAGCTGTTCCATCATAGTAGTACTGATTAGTCAAATCCGGCAATGAACCAACAGCTTTCCCGTTAAAAAGCGCTAATTCCCTGTTCTCAAAAATTTGATAACCATCTCCAGTAAATTCGATGGTCTTTGTTGCATAATAAGCACCGGCACAAATTCCAAGATAAAAACCACCATCATGTTGTACAAACTGCCGAATATGTTGGTTCCCTTTTCCCTTTAATTTTGCACAATAAGGGAGATCAGCGCCGCCTGGCATAATCAACATTTGACAATGTTCTAGCTCATTATCAATAATATGCTGTGCAGTAATAGTTTTTGTGGGTAAACCAAGATTTGTAGCAACTGCAAGTTGCAAAGATGCTACTCCCACATCACTTGTTCCCTCATCTGCATAGATATAAACTGGTTTTACCATTTTACTTATCGCTCTAAGTCAGTTACTTTTTAAGACAAGTCTAGTATAATTTACGTCTATTTTCCAATTCAAAGGAGTAACTATGTTCATAACACAACTTTCTCAAGCTAAAAAATGGTTAGAGGCAAACCAATCTCTTTCTTTTATTTTGAAATCTCTTATTGGTGCAAATCTTATTGCGATTTTTGCTCAAATTTCTGTGCCAATGTATCCCGTTCCAATTACAGGTCAGACGCTAGCATTAACCGTAGTTGGTTTTGCATTGGGACGTAAAGCTGCTGTTTCTGCAGTATTGCTTTATTTATTTGAAGGTGTGATTGGTTTACCAGTATTTGCTAATGGTGGATCTGGATTTCAAACGTTATTAGGCCCAACGGGTGGATATTTAATTGGTTTTGTACCAACAGCTTATTTATTAGGATACTTTAGTGATAAAGGTATTTTAAAATCTTTCTGGAAAAGTGTTGTGGTATCATTAGCTGCGACTGTTATTACTTTCGTTTTTGGACTAGCTCAACTTTCACTTTTTGTACCAAGCGATAAAGTGCTTGAATTCGGTTTATATCCATTCATTATTAGCGGAGTTATTAAGGCTGTACTTGCTAGCTTGTTGGTTATTCCGTCCTATAAATTCTTTTCAAAATTATGATTGCTTAACTGCTCTGCAAGGTCAGCTTAATATTTCTAGTTAAGCACAATAGACAAAAGAGTTCGTGTTAATTGTTTTCTTTATTACCACAAACTCTTTTTGTTTACATTCGTTAAACGCTCTCAGCAAGTTAAATCACCCCTAACTTTTCTAAAGCCACCAAAATACCATCTTGTTCAATCGGCAAAGTGACATAATCTGCCACAGCTTTCAGTTCATCTTCCGCATTGCCCATTGCAACCCCAAAGCCTACGGTAGCAATCATTTCCAAATCATTTAAACCATCACCAAACGCCATCGCATTTTCAATACCAAAACCAAAATGGTTGAGAACATCTTGAATACCGCGTGCTTTTGAGTTGTTTTTATTTAACAAATCCACCGAATATTTATGCCAACGCACTTCTTTTAAATCATCTTCTAAAATTCCAGAGCGAATAACCTCTTCCGTGCGTTCTTGTGGAAAAAACACCAATAGTTGAATAACCGAGTGATCCAAATAAAAATTCGGATCGACAATATAATCTTCTTTAATTGGACGCAACGACTCTTCAACTTCCGCCGTATTTTTAGACACCGCAATTTGTTCTGCTGTCACAAAGGCATACTCAATCTGCAACGCCTGCAGTTTGGCTAATATACGCTCAATACGTTCAGTTGTTAGCGGATATTCACTGATAACCTGATCTCGATAAAGGTTATATTGTCCGTTTGTCGTCACAAACAGATCAAAACCTTTTTCATTCATTAACGGCTTGATTGCTTTAGGAAAAGCCCCGTAAGTTCTGCCCGTGGCAATCGCAGGGATAATCCCTTTAGCTCGTAAACGAGGAAGTACTTGCTCTGAAATAGACAGCGGAATACGGGTTTCTTTTTTGTAATATAAGGTTTCATCAATATCAAAAAACACAATTTTGATTGGGGCAGTTGGCTTTTGCATAATATCTCCTTTTATGTTTAATCTGTGAAATTTTACTCTTTTTTCGATCCGCGTCACAAAAATTCCCCAAACTTCTCTTAAAAAACTTGATAGAGTTCAAAGAAAAAAGTTATTGAGGAAAAGATGAACGACTGGGGATTTCGCTGTATACATTGCGACAGACGGCTTGCCATTGCATCGCACGGTATTTGTAGCCGTTGTAATGATCTGCTAAAACGCCACTGCTACTGTGGTGGCTGTGGAAGTTTTCTGCTAAGCGATCACAATTACTGTGGAAATTGTTTAAAGAATGAACCTAAATGGCATCGCATCGTGCAAATTTCCCAATATAAACCACCGCTTGCAGAATGGATCCACCGTTTCAAATTTCAACAGCAATATTGGCTTGATCAACCGTTAGCACGGCTGCTACTACTTGCTATTTATCAAGCTAGACGAACACATCAGCTCACATTACCCGAAGTGATTTTGCCCGTGCCTTTATATTGGCAACGTGAATGGCAACGAGACTACAATCAAGCGGTGCTTTTAGCCCAACAGTTAGCGAAATGGCTTCATCTGCCAATGGATAAAGAGAGTTTACAACGTATTCGAGCCACCCAACCGCAACGAGAGCTGACAGGTCAAGAACGCCGTAAAAATCTACGAGGGGCTTTTATTTATCAACCGAAACAGCCTTATCAACGAGTGGCGATTGTAGATGATGTGGTTACGACTGGCTCAACCTTAAATGCCATCTGTGCTGAATTACTCAAACAGGGGGTAAAGGAAATTCAGGTGTGGACGTTAGCGAGAGCCTAACCAAAATAACCTTTCACTTGTCTGCCAAATAGTTTCGGCAATCTGCTCAGGCGTTTCACGGCGTAATTCGCATAATGCATTGAAACTGACAACTAAACGCTCTGGACGGTTCGGCTCGCCTTGATAACCAAAGACAGGCATATCAGGGGCATCGGTTTCAAGTAACAAACTTTCCAAAGGCAATTTACGCATTGTTTCTCTGGTTTTATTTGCTCTTTGATAGCTTATCGTACCGCCCACCCCGATTTTATAACCTAAATCAACAAAACGCTTCGCTTGTTCATAACTTCCTGCAAACCCGTGTACAACACCTGTTCGAGCAAGTTGTGCTTTTTTCAAAAAAGTAAAAAGCTGATCGTGGCTTTTGCGAGAGTGTAAATTCACAGGCAAATCATACCGCTTGGCAAAAGCTAATTGTGCTTCTAAAAATGCACATTGTTTATGCCACAGCTCAGGCGTACAAACTGCTTCAACTGCTCGCTCTAAGCCAATCTCGGCAATTGCCGTGCAATGCGGATCTTGGCGTTGCAGATAGTTTTCAAGTAAATCCAAATCGGCTGTTTGATGTTCGGCAATATAAAGGGGATGTAAGCCTAAGCCATACACAATATGATTTGGTTCAGCTTGGCTACAAGCGGCGACTTGCTCAAAATTTTTTGCAGAAATTGCCACAACTAAAATTCGTTCCACCTGTTGCACTTTAGCATTGTGCATTAATTGCGAAACAGAGAGATTGAGATCTTGAGCGAGATAGTCTAGATGTGTGTGAGTGTCGAAAAAACGCATATTCACCCTCGCTCAATACTTACTTTTACTCGATTTTTTATTTATGGACTTGGTTCTCGCATTTTTTATCTTAACTTCCTTGAACACTGGCTTTTCCGCTTTCGCTTTTTTCTTCGCCGTTTTGCCTTCACCACGAGCTTTGCGTAAGCTGGTCACCAACGCAAAATCAATTTTTTTATCATCAAGATTTACCCCGATCACTTTAACCCTAACAGGATCGCCCAAGCGGTACATTACGCCGTTTTCGCCGACAAGACGCTGGCGGTCGCTGTCGAAATGGTAATAGCCGTTATCTAAGGTTGAAATGTGGACTAAACCGTCGATCAGCAGTTCGTTGAGTTTTACGAACAAACCAAAACCCGTTACGCTGGAAATCACACCATCAAACACTTCGCCGATATGATCTTGCATATATTCACATTTCAGCCAGTCGGCAACTTCTCGTGTAGCCTCGTCCGCTCGGCGTTCCGTTGCAGAACATTTTTCACCGAAAATATCCATATCGTCGATCTGATAGTGATAGCCACCGCCATCGGTATAGTGACGTTTATTGCCTTTTTCCTTCTCAATCAAATACTTAATGGCACGATGTAACAACAAATCAGGATAACGGCGGATCGGCGAAGTGAAATGGGCATATTCTGTCAATGCCAAACCAAAATGCCCTTCATTATCAGGAGAATAGACCGCTTGTTTGAGTGAGCGAAGTAACATTGTCTGAATTAATTCGGCATCAGGGCGTTCTTTGACCTGTTCCAGCAATTCGGCGTAATCTTTAGGCGTTGGACGCAAACCGCCATTTAAGAATAAACCGCACTCTTTCAAGAAAGTACGGAAACTGGTGAGCTTTTCTTCACTCGGTTGAGCGTGAATACGGAATAAGGCTGCTTCATTTGCTTCTTCCACAAAACGAGCGGAAGCAATGTTGGCTAAAATCATACACTCTTCAATGATTTTATGTGCATCATTGCGGATCACAGGCTCAATCCGTTCAATTCGCCCTTGCGGATTGAAAATAAATTGATTTTCCACTGTTTCAAACTCAATTGCACCACGTTGGTGACGAGTATTCAGCAACACCTTATACATTGCGTGCAACTCTTCCAAATGTGGCACAAGATAAAAATAACGCTCACGAAGTGCTTCGTCGCCTTCTAAAATGTTCCACACTTTTGTATAAGTTAAGCGAGCGTGCGAGTTCATTACCGCTTCATAGAATTTATAGCCCAGTAACTTACCGCTTTCAGACACCACCATTTCTGCCACTAAGCAGAGCCGATCTACTTGCGGATTTAATGAACATAACCCATTTGATAGCACTTCAGGTAACATCGGGATCACACGATTAGGGAAATAGACCGAATTACCACGCTGTTGTGCTTCAAGATCAAGGGCAGTTTTCGGGCGAACATAGTAACTCACATCTGCAATCGCCACCCACAAACGCCAGCCGTTGCTCTCTTTTTGACAGAACACCGCATCATCAAAATCCCTCGCACTTTCGCCATCAATCGTCACCAACGGCAAGTCACGCAGATCGACCCGACCGATTTTGGCTTCTTCAGGCACTTCTTCGTTAAATTGACGCACCTGTTTTTCCACACCTTCAGGCCAAATGTGCGGAATATCGTGGTTACGCAGAGCGATTTCGATTTCCATACCTGGTGCAAGATTATCCCCTAGAATTTCCGTAATCACACCAACAGGGCGTTTGAAATCTGCTTTGCGTGGCTGAAGTTCAACCACAACCACTTGCCCCATTCTCGCCCCTAGACGATGTTCTTCAGGGATCAAAATATCCTGATTGATACGACTATCATCAGGCACAACATAATTAATACCGCTCTCGGTAAAAAAACGCCCGATAATCTGCTTTTTACGCGCTTCAAGCACACGCACAATCCTCACTTCTTTACGCCCACGACGGTCAATCCCATTCGGTTGAGCCAGCACAAAATCGCCGTGCATCACACGGATCATCTGACTATTCGGAATAAACCAATCATCATCGCCTTCAACTTGCAAAAAGCCGTAGCCATCACGGTGTCCAATCACCGTGCCTTTGATTAAGTCCATTTTTTCAGGTAAGGCATAACGTTTCTTCTTAGTAAAGACTAACTGCCCATCATTTTCCATCGCACGCAAACGACGACGCACCGCTTCTTGACGTTCTTCATCATAAAGATGAAACGCTTCAAGCAACTCTTCTCTGCTCATCGGAGCGTCATAGTTACGAATGGTTTGTAAAATAAATTCCCTGCTCGGCACAGGGTTCTCATATTTCTCGAGTTCTTTTTGGTAATTTGGATCAACGATCATTCTATTATTCTCTTTATAAAATTATATAACTTATTGTTTTTATTATTGAAATGTAAATTCAGAAGTAGGTTCAGTTGGGAAATGAATTTAGATCAGATAACTTGACTGGGAGGATTTTAACACAGAGAAGAGATTTTGTACGAAAAAGATCTCTGTTCTTCTTTTTTTAGAATAAAAACAAAGGGTTAATTCTTTATAAAAATAACAAAAATTTGATCTAGTTAAAACCTACCACTTCCATCTTCAAATTCAACTAGATAGAATTTATCCTGTTTTATTATTACTTAACGAGGTTTGTATGCTCTATTTTGAGTTTTTACTATTATTAGCGTTTCTCTATGTAGGTAGCCGTTTTGGCGGTATCGGTCTAGGGGTTGTTTCGGGAATTGGTTTAGCCGTTGAAGTATTTATTTTACGTATGCCACCAGGTAAGGCACCTGTGGACGTCATGTTAATTATCTTAGCTGTTGTAACCTGTGCATCTATTTTAGAAGCGGCTGGCGGTTTAAAATATATGCTCCAAATTGCAGAACGTATTCTGCGTAAAAATCCAAAACGTGTCACACTTTTAGGTCCAATTGTTACCTATATCATGACATTTATGCTTGGAACTGGACACTCTGTATATTCAGTAATGCCAATTATTGCAGATATTGCATTAAAAAATAAAATCCGACCTGAGCGTCCAATGGCTGCGGCCTCTGTTGCATCGCAATTAGCTATTACATCAAGCCCACTTTCTGCAGCAGTAGTATTCTATCTTGCGCGTATTACAGAATTACCAGGGCTTGAAAATGTAACCTTACTTAATATCATCTCTGTAACTGTTCCTGCGACTTTTGCAGGTACAATTGCCTTATCACTATATAGCTTACGTCGTGGTAAAGAGTTAGAAGATGATCCAGAATATCAACGCCGTTTACAAGATCCAATCTGGCGTGAACGTATTCTAAGCACAACCAGTACAACATTAAATGATGTATTGCCAGCTGGTGCTAAAACCGCAGTATTGTTATTCTTACTTTCACTAATCACCATTGTTGTAATCGCAATGTTCCCTGAAATTCGTACTGTGGCAACAGGTGAGAAAGCAAAACCAATTTCAATGTCACTTATCATTCAAATGATGATGCTCTGCTTTGGTGGTTTAATTCTTCTTGCAACAAGAACTAACCCACAAACTGTGCCAAATGGTGTGGTGTTTAAATCAGGTATGGTTGCAGCGATTGCTATTTTCGGTATTGCGTGGATGAGTGATACATACTTCCAATATGCAATGCCACAATTTAAAGCAGGTATTACTGAAATGGTAGAAACCTACCCTTGGACTTTTGCATTAGCTCTTTTCGCAGTATCTGTGGTGATTAATAGCCAAGCAGCAACTGCCGTGATGATGTTACCTGTTGGTATCGGCTTAGGTTTACCTGCTCCATTATTAGTCGGTTTAATGCCAGCAACTTACGCTTACTTCTTCATTCCTAACTATCCGTCAGATATTGCGACAGTAAACTTCGATGTAACAGGTACAACGAAGATCGGTAAATTCTACTTCAACCATAGTTTTATGGTTCCAGGATTAATTGGTGTACTTGTCGCTTGTTGTGTAGGCGTGGCAATTGCGAATGTAGTTATTTAATCCTACATAATGTGAGAAGTCGTGCGGAATATATGCATTATATATTCCGCCTATTTTTATCAAAAAACATAAATTCATCGGTTCTCTTTTAATCTATTTTGGCCAGAAAAATCTACAAGTATTTGAGAAATAAATTATTTAATCCATAAAAACTTCAAGATCTTGATCATTTTTTCGGGTATGATAACGATCTTCTCAACCCTATTAATTTGGAGCAAACT
>NZ_CP071488.1:0-24230 GCF_017352235.1 Glaesserella parasuis
TGGGCATTAAGACAGATCAGTACAAATCTGAAAAGAGAAAATAGCAGCAGTATTTACAATAAATAATTTTAAAAATATAAAAATAGGATAATTTATGGTTACGCACACAGTCATTATCAGCGACCGATCAAAAGATAATATTACGGTTTATACCAAAGAACCTGCATTTTTAGTGATTGCCGATCGCACAGATTTAAAAGCATTAAAATATTTGGAAGAGGCAAATAAAGCCAGAATTTATATTTTATTAGGCGAAAATCAGCGTTATGTTGGGCAAGTAAGTAATAAAATTTATGAACGCTTAGCCGCTCATCATCTTGATGAAAATAAATCTTGGTGGAACCAAATTATTTTCTTTGGGCGAGAAGATGGGCATTTAGATAAATCCCAAACGGATTATCTTGAAAAGAGATTGATTGAAGAATTTAAAAAAATGGAACTTCAATTAGACAATAATACCGTGGGCAATCGTTCTTATATTGAGAAAACAAGTAAAATTAAAGCCGATAATATTTGGAATTTAGCTCAAGAAATTATGGACGAAGTGGCACATATTAATATTTTTGAAACCACTATTACCGATGAAGAAAATAGCACAGGACAGTATTTTATTGAATTAGAAGGTCATAAAATTTCAGGAAAAAGTTATCGAGATAATCAAAAACAATTCTTTTTGTTTTTATTGAAAAATAGCCGTTATCGAAAATTAGTGGAAGAGTTTTGTTTAAATGGAAAACCAAGCGGTAACCACTGTATTGGTAATGAGCCTAGCTTCCGCCCGAATGGAATGAAATATACCACCGAATTAACCAAAAATATTTATCTTTATCATAATCTATCAATGAAAGATCTTCGCAAATCCATTCAAAATTTTGCCGATGCAGTCGGTTTGAAAATCATCTTTCACTGGGATTAAAATATAATGCCGTCTAAAATCAACTTTCAGACGGCATTTTCATTTTGTGAGCTTGCTTCTAAAGTACCAATAAAGCCTTTATCCAGTATTGATACTGGTTGTCGTTTATGATTGAATAACTGAAAAATTACACAGTGGAACTTAAAGATGAACAATATCAGTACGCAGAATTATCAAAGCCTGATTACCGACATCGGTACGCTGCTTAACCGTGGGCGTGAGCAGGTTGCCCAAACTGCCAATACCATTTTGGTGCAGACTTATTGGCTGATCGGTCGTCATATTGTGGAATTTGAACAGAATGGGCAAGATAAGGCGGAGTATGGTTCGGATTTGTTGAACCGCCTTTCTAAGGATTTAACCAAAATTCACGGCAAAGGGTTTAGCCGTACGAATATCGCTTTATTCCGACAGTTTTATCTCAAATTTCAAATTGTTCAGACAGTGTCTGAACAATTCGCAATACCTGTGTTTACACTAAGTTGGAGCCACTATGTTGAGATTATCAAAGAAGATAATCCGCTGGCGATTGGCTTTTACACCAAACAGACAGAAAAAGAAAATTGGAGCGTGCGAGAGCTAAAACGGCAGATGAAATCGATGCTGTTCCACCGCTTGGCGTTAAGTAAAGACAAAGAGGGCGTGTTGGCATTGGCGGAGCGTGGGCAGGAAATTGCACGTCCACAAGATATTTTGCGAGACCCTGTGGTGCTGGAATTCCTCAATATTCCGCAAGCCCATCAAATGCAGGAAAATGAGCTGGAAGAGCAGCTGATTTCCAACCTGCAACATTTTCTGCTGGAACTCGGCAAAGGCTTTGCCTTTATCGGTCGGCAATACCGCATTTCGCTTGGCGGCAAACATTTTTATGTAGATTTGGTGTTTTACCACCGCATTTTGAAATGCTTTGTGTTGATTGATTTAAAGCGTGGCGAAGTCAATCATCAAGACATTGGGCAGATGAATATGTATCTCAATTATTTTCGTAAAGAAGAAAACGTGGACGGCGACAACGAGCCGATCGGCATTGTGTTAGGTGCATATAAAGATAAGCTGTTGGTGGAATATGCGTTGGATAACATCGACAACCAGCTTTTTGTCAGCAAATATCAGCTTTATTTGCCGAATAGGGAGGAACTGGAAAGAGAGTTGGAGCGATATTTGGACTAAAATAATGCCGTCTGACAAACTTTCAGACGGCTTTCTTATCTACAAGCGGTCGAATTTTGCAAAAAATCTGCAAATTTTTCATTTCTTTTCAGATAGCCTGAAACACTAATCTATGGTCAAGGTTTGCCTGAAATTTGCCTTTAAAAAAGCAATTGCTTGGGCAATTTTGGCGACATTGCCACCCACCGCAACCATTTGATAAAGCCTGCCCGCCATTTCACTTTTTAGCAAATGATAATGCAATTCTCGCTGAATGAGCGGGGCTAATATTGTCATCAGCCCCTAACATCATCAATATGTTGTCTTTAATTTCTGCACCGTTTGCATCACATTATCGGCTTGTGTAATGGCTGAAATCACTGCCACACCATCAGCACCTGCTGCCCAAATGCTCGCAACATTATCAACCGAAATACCGCCAATCGCGACCAATGGTTGATTGGGATTGAGCTGTTTGGCTTGACGAATCAAATCAATTCCCACGTTTTGCATGGCATCCAGTTTAGATTGAGTATTGAAAATCGCACCTACCGCCCAATAATCAATTTCAGGCAGCCTGAAACTATTTTGCAAATCATTCAAGCTACTATTGGAAATCCCTAAAAATAACTTGCCTTGCGTTAATTGAATGGCTTGGATGGCTGCCATATCTTTTTGTCCAATATGGACACCATCAGCTCCCAATTTTACTGCCATTTCCACATCATTATTCAGCACAAACGGTACGCCATATTGCCGACACAATGCTTGGCAATCACGTGCTAACTGCCATTGTGCCTGTTTATCTTGCAATGCCGATTCGCCTTTTTCACGAAATTGATAACAGGTTATGCCTGCTTGCAAAGCCGTTTCCAATGTAGACAATAATTTTTGTTCAGGTGAACCTGTTGGTAAATGCAAACAATCTTGCGTACCTGCCACAAAATAGACGGATAATAATTCACGTTGAAACATGAGATTTTTTCCTTAATTAAGCCGATATTGCCCAATGATTTACTGCGCCACAACCTTTGCCCACACCAATCGGTTGCGAGATGGCAGCACTGATGGCTTGCTTGGCAATGCGAATGGCTGATAATGTATCTATACCTTTTGCCAATTCTGCTGCAATACAGGCTGAAAATGTGCAACCGGTGCCATGTGTATGAGGTGTGGCAAATCTAGGTGTATCCAATATGTGCATTTCATTGCCTGAAAAGACCCAATCTCGGCACACCGCGCTGTTGGAATTGTCTAAATGTCCGCCTTTAATGACGACTGTTTTCACGCCCATATCACGCAATAATTGCGCAGCATATTGGGCATCAATATCATTGTTTACCTGAACCCCTGTTAATGCAGTAACTTCGGGCAAATTGGGGGTAATGATATCCGCTAAAGGTAACAATTCGCGTTTTAAGGCTTCAATAGCATGATTTTGCAATAATAATTCTCCGCCTTTGGCAATCATCACAGGGTCTAATACCAATGTGCCTAAATGATGTTTTTTAATTGAATTTGCCACGCATTCAATCACATCTGCAGTACCCAGCATCCCAATTTTATATGCCGAAATGGTGAAATCCGTTGCCACTGCTTCAATTTGCGCTGCAATATTATCCAATGAAATCATGTGAATATGATGTACGCCCAATGTATTTTGAGCGGTAACTGCTGTTACCACACTAGTACCAAATGCACCGCGCATTTGAAAGGTTTTTAAATCTGCTTGAATACCTGCGCCACCGCCACTATCCGAGCCTGCAATGGTTAAAACTTGGGGTATAGTCATGGTTTTTCTCCTAGATAATCCATTCTGCTTTCATTAACTGTTCGGTTTGAGTGGCATCAATCGCTGCTAATGCGTCTAATAAACGCACTGCAAATGTGCCTGACTGCGTGGCTTGTAAACCTACGGCTGCCAATTCGCCAGCGATGGCATACACCGTACACGCTTCGCAGGCTGCCTGAAAGGCCAATTCACGCGGCGCAACCGCCAAAAAAGCACCCACAATTGCACTCAATAAACACCCCGTAGCCGTTACTTTGGGAAACAATGCCACACCATTAGACAGTTTCATCACACGGTCATGATTGGCAACAAAATCATGTTCACCACTCAAAACAGCGATGGTGTTAAATTTTTGAGCGACTTTTTGAGCGATTTCAGCTAAATTCCCCGAACCTTGCCCCGCATCTACCCCTTTGCTAGCCCATTGAACATCAGCCAAATATGCCAATTCGCCAGCATTACCACGAATAGCGGCAAATTGAATATTTTGGGTTAATGTCGCAACTGTTTTTTGACGCAAATGGCTTGCACCAACAGCCACAGGGTCAAGCACCACAGGCACGCCAGCTTGATTTGCTGCCATACCCGCTGCCAACATAGCCGAGACTTTTTCGTCAGACGGTGTCCCTAAATTCAGTACCACCGCACTACTGATGGTAGCCAATTCTGCCATTTCATCAGGACTTTCTGCCATCATGGGCGAGGCACCCAATGCTAATAAGCCATTAGCAGTAAAATGCGCTGAAACCAAATTGGTAATATTGTGAATTAATGGATTATGTTCACGAACAGCATCTAAAAAAATGATTTTTGGATTCATCAAAAATATTCTCCTGCGAAAGTTTATGTTCAGGCTGCCTGAAAATGTGAGAAGATACCGTTGATTTTGATGACAAAGTTAAACAAGATAAGAAACAACCAGAAAATAAAAACACACGCAAGCTACCTAATATTCAGGCAGCTTGCGTGTGCATCAAAGAGATAGATAAGATGATATTCATAAGTTTCCTACGCCAGTATTAACTGTATCAGGTTCACGGGTATTTCTCAGCCGCTTTTGGCAGCACCCCGACTTAAATGTCTTTTTACAGTATAAATAGATTAACCTAAAATATCAACACAAAACCTTTGCAAAACACCCAATCTCACAGGGCAAGATCGCATCTTTCTCAAATTTATGATCTAATACACCTTAATTATCCATATCAAATCAGGTTGTAAAATGAGCGTTTTTCGTTTTTTTGAAAATTTATCCGACCCACGAGCCTATAATCAAAAACACCACTTTTTAGACATCGTTTTTCTCGTCGTCAGTGCCGTGATTTCGGGGGCAAACAGCTGGACTGAAATCAAACTTTTTGGCGAATTACATTTGGATTGGTTGCGAAAATATCGTCCTTTTGAGTGTGGCATTCCTGTCGATGATACTATCGCTCGTGTAATAAAACGCATTGAGCCACAAGCGTTTAATGAGGTTTTTCTTAATTTTATCAATGAGATACGCACACAACAAGGACGTGAGGTGATTGCGATTGATGGCAAGACACTTCGTCATAGTTTCAATCCGGAAACCCAAAGTGCTTTGCACAGTGTGACGGTGTGGAGCCAGTCTCGTGGTTTGATTTTATCGCAGAAAAAATCCTCGGGTAAGCAAAATGAGCAGCAGGCAGTGATGGAAATTATCGATAGTTTTTGCTTAAAAAATGCCGTTATAACGGTGGATGCGATGAATACACAGAAGAAAATTGCCGAGAAAATCATCGAAAAGAAAGGGGATTATGTGATGCCGTTGAAGAAAAATCACCGTCAATTTCAGTCGGAAGTGGAGGTGTATTTTCACAAAATCAGCCGAGATTGCCCTGAAATGCTTGAGACGTATGAGGAGGTAAATGCGGAACGTAGTCGAATTGATGAGCGTTACTACCGTAAGCTGAAAGTGAGTGATTGGCTGAGCAAAGCGGAGGAATGGAAGGGGATAAAATCGGTGTTGGAGGTGTGTCGCAAGCGGTCAGATAATGGCAAAGAATCACAAGAAAAAGTCTTTTATATCAGTAGTTTGGATGTTGATATTCAAATATTGGCGAAGTGTGTGCGAGGGCATTGGGAAGTGGAAAACAAAGCCCATTGGGTGCTAGATGTGGTCTATAAAGAAGACGAATGTGCTGTGACCGATGAATGGGGTGCGGAAAATCTGGCAATTTTGCGTCGATTAGCGTTGAACTTGGCTCGATTGCACCCGAAAAAGCAGAGTATGAAAGGGAAATTGACCGCTGCTGGTTGGTCAGATGAATTTCGAGATGAGCTGTTGCTCGGCGTGTAGGTTGAAAAATGGACAACATATGCGGTTGCCCTGGTGAATCTTATTATTTTTTGAGTGTTACAAGGATTTTCAAGTACGTTATTACTTTGCACTATAACCTTGTCATCTATTTTTAGAATCATTCTAAAAAAATACCATAAATTCAATCTGTGATAATTTCAACTAGTAAGCAAAAATAAAGCACATCTAACCCCTTCCCCCCACAGTAATCTTATCCAACTTCACCGTAGGTTGCCCAACGCCAACAGGTACAGATTGCCCTTCTTTACCACAAGTGCCTATACCTAAATCCAGTTCCATTTTTTTGCCAACCATTGACACCTGTTGCATTGCTTCGATACCGCTGCCAATTAAGGTTGCCCCTGTGGCTGGTTTGGTGATTTTGCCTTTTTCGATTAAATAGGCTTCGGACGTTGAGAATACGAATTTGCCTGAGGTAATGTCCACTTGTCCGCCGCTGAAATGGGGAGCGTATAAACCAAAGTCCACAGATTCAATCATTTCGTCGAACTCGTGATTGCCTTCTGTCATATAGGTGTTGGTCATACGGGGCATTGGTAAGTGGGCATAAGACTCACGGCGACCGTTACCTGTTGGGGCAACGCCCATTAAACGAGCATTGAGCTTATCTTGCATATAGCCTTTTAAAATCCCGTTTTCAATCAATACATTACGTTGTGAAGGTACACCTTCATCATCAACGGTAATCGAACCTCGCATATTTGGCACAGTACCGTCATCGACAATGGTACAAAGTGGTGATGTCACAAGTTCGCCGATTCTGTTTGTGAACATTGATGATTCTTTGCGGTTAAAATCGCCTTCTAAACCGTGTCCGACCGCTTCGTGCAGTAAAATCCCTGGCCAGCCAGCCCCAAGCACAATCGGCATTGAGCCAGCAGGTGCAGCGACCGCACCTAAATTCACAACCGCTTGTCGTACGGCTTCTTTAGCAAGATAGACGGCACGACTGTCGCCTGTATAGTGTGGTGCTAAGAACCATTCCAAGCCAAAGCGTCCACCAGCCCCTGCACTGCCTCGCTCACGTTTACCGTTCTGTTCTACTAATACCGAAATAGATAAACGCACTAACGGGCGAATATCCGCTGCTAAAGTGCTGTCCGTTGCAGACACTAACATTTCTTCATATACGGCGGACAGATTTGCGTTCACTTGAATGACACGGGGATCTTCAGCTCTCGCCACTTTATCGACTAAGTGTAATAGTTCAACTTTCTGCTCACGGCTTAAGGTATCAAGGGGATTGATCGAGGCATAACGTTTGATAGCGGTCGTTTCTTTGAAAGGTTTTACCAACAACCGACCGCTTTCTTGCGTAATACTACGAGCTGCCATTGCACACTGCTCAAGCTGGCTGAGCGAGATTTGATCGGCATAAGCAAAGCCCGTTTTTTCCCCTGACACCGCACGCACGCCGACACCACGGTCGATATAAAAACCGCCTTCTTTGATAATGCTATCTTCTAACGACCAACTCTCATCTTGGCTAAATTGAAAATAGAGATCAGCATAGTCGATTTGACGGCTAGAAAAATGATCCAACACTTTCGTCAGATCGGATAATTGAAGTCCGCTAGGTAACAGCAAACTGTTTGAAACTTGGTTTAACATTGGTTTTCTCTAAATAATAACAAGCGGTTAGATTTTAACGGATTTTTGCAAATGATAGGGAAATTTTTAGGGGAAAGATGATTTGTGATATACTTCGCCCGATTATCTGTTTTATCCAAGAAGTTTTACAATGCTAGATCCTCTTCAATATTATTTCCTTGAAATGCGAGAGCATTATCTAAATGTACCTTATCTCAACCAACAACGCCGAATCCGTGTGCTTTTACCCAAAGGGTATCGTGAAGAAGCAGGGCATTATCCTGTGTTATATATGCACGACGGACAAAATATTTTTTATAGCAAAGAGTCTTATTCGGGACATTCTTGGAAAGTGATTCCGACGATTAAAAATCACAAAGAATTTCCAAAGATGATCATTGTTGGTATTGACAATGCAGGCCCTGATCGTCTTGATGAATATGGTCCGTGGCCAACAGACACAGGCTCTACCCCTGAAACCCAAAATGCTGGAGGATATGGAATGGCGTACGGGCGTTGGGTGGTTGAAACGGTTAAGCCTTTCATCGATCAACATTACCGAACTAAACGTGATCGTGATCATACTCTACTTGCAGGTAGCTCAATGGGCGGTATTATCACTGCTTATATGGGAGCGGAATATCCTGAAGTATTCGGGCATTTAGGCGTATTTTCTCTTGCCTCGTGGTTTAGTGAACCTGCCTTTATGGAATTTATTCATACACACCCACTCAACTGCTCAAGCAAAGTGTTTATTCAAGTGGGAACGAATGAAGGCGATGAAGTGGATTCACATTTTATTTCAAATATGAATCAGGCTTATATTGACTGTACGCTGCATTATTACCAAGCACTAATCCGCACGGGACATCCTCTCGATAATATTCGTCTAAAAATTATGGCAAATGAAATCCACCACGAAATGCACTGGGCGGATCATTTTGTCGAGTTTTTACGGTTTTCATTGATGAATCATTAAAAAGTTATTGGAATAAATACCCAATACTTCTATACATCATTTCAGATTATCTATATACGCTATAAAGTATAAAACCATAGTTATACTTTACAGCGTATATTTCATAAATTATACTTCACTTAGTATAAAATAAATTTGGAAGAAATATGTTAATCACGACACCAGATATGCTTGGAAATAGCCTACGCGATATTCGTAAGCAAAAAAAGCTTTCTCAAATGCAAATAGCAAATCAAGTAGCTTTAAGACAAGCCACGATTTCCACCTTTGAGAAAAAAACCGATAAAGCCACTATTGAAACATTATTTAAGTTACTTTCAGGTTTAGGCTATGAACTACATATCCAACCTCGTCCTGAAAAAACAGAGGGGAATGATGAATGGTAATGCGATTACGAGTATTAATGAATGGCGAAATGGTTGGGTATTTTGACCGCACTTTATCGGGTTCCCACCATTTTACCTATGCTGAAAGTTGGCTAAATTCCCCATTAGCTCGCCCGATTTCCCTTTCTATGCCCTTGCAAAGAGCAACATATCAAGGCAAAGAAGTGATTAATTTCTTTGATAATTTACTGCCCGATAATCCTCAAATTCGAGCAAGAATTGCGACAAGATTTAATGCTGAAACACAACAACCTTTTGACTTACTTGCTAAAATTGGTCGCGATGCTGCGGGTGCTATTACTCTTTTAGGGGAAGATGAACAAATTCCTAATCATCGAATAATTCAAGCCACAGAATTAGACGAAAGTGAAATGACGAAAATTCTACAAAGTTATCAATACAATGCCCCGCTTGGTATGATTGATAATAATCAGGACTTCAGAATTTCTATTTCAATTTCTGTTTTGGCTACTGGCAGCCATTGATGGACACGCTAAAAACTTTTCTCTCGCCATTGAAAAACAAGGGCGTTATCACTTATCCCCTGTGTATGACGTAATTTCTGCTTATCCAATGTTAGGCGGAAAAGGTTGGCATCACAGTGAATTACAAATGGCAATGAGCTTGCGTAGCACGCAAAAAGGAAAAAAATGGCATTGGAGTAAAATTTATGCTGAACATTTCTATGCCACAGCTAAGTTTGTCGGATTTAGCTCAAGTGATATGAAACAAGTGATAGAGCAAATTTGCGATACAGTGCAAGAAACCATTGATAGCGTAGCAACAACACTACCCAAACAGATAGATGAAAATGTACGGGATCAAATATTCACGGGCATAATGAAACAGGTGCAAAAAGTTTCTATGAAGTAACCGCTATTTTGTTAATACCCTCACCAAAACCCCTAACGCCTGTTCGATCCCTTGGCTCCAAGCAAACGAACAATTAACCCTAATCCCTTTATGCTGCGAAGTAAGCAAAGTAAAAAGCTCGCTTGGGCTAATGCTGATTTTTTCTTCGAGTAACTGTTGATAAATCCGCATACTATCCAAATGTTCGGGCAGGTGTATCCAAAGGAAATAGCAGCTGCTGTGGTGTTCGATAGGACAACTTGCAGGCAAGTGCTGACGTAGGTAATCCAAACACTGCTTTTTGTTTTTTTCTAAATGACGGCGAAGATGTCGCAGATGTTTCTCGTAGTGGTGATTAGAGATAAATTCTACCAAGGCTTGTTGAATTAAAGCGTTAGCAGAAATGGTACTCATCAGTTGCAAATGTTGGATTTTATCGGCAAATTGCCCTGCGTGAACCCAGCAGATACGGAAGTTTGCCCCTAAAATTTTAGAAAAAGAAGAACAATGCAACACCCAGTTTTGTGCATCAAACGCCTTTATCGGCAAGGGCTTTTTACCCCGATAATAAAGCTCTTGATACACATCGTCTTCAATTAAATGCACTTGATATTGAGCTAACAATTCCCCAATCCGCTGTTTGATTTCAGGGCTAACGGTAAACCCAAGCGGATTGTGGCAGTTGAGCATAAACCAACAAACCTTGATCGGATAACGCTGTAAGGCTTGCTCAAACGCCACAAGGTCAAAACCGCTTGGGTGGTCGGGCAGGGTGACGACATTTAAACCTAACTTTTCCGCAATCTGCCACACCCCATAAAATACCGTCTGCTGTAATAAAATATAATCGCCCTGTTGCGTTAAGGCTTGTAGCGAAAGGTTCAAAGCGTCTAAACAGCCAGACGTAATCACAATATCATCGGCTTGCGTAGGAACACCTTGCAAGCGGTAACGTTGTGCGATTAATTTACGCAAGTCCACATTGCCCGACAACACAGGCTGTGGCTCAATCTGCGTTCTATCACGGCTAAGCTGGCTTAGAATTTGTAGCAATTTGGGTGGATTGAGATAATCGTGGCTCGGAAAAGGCGACCCCAAAGGCACAATATCCGTAATGGATTTCAGATAACGAAACACCAACGAATTAATCTCGACTTGTTTGTTCAACCTAATTTCACTATTGGCGTGCGGACGAGAAGACGGGTAAAAAGGTGCAACAAAATAACCGCTCTTTTGCACCGAATAAATCATCCCCTGAGCCTCTAACCCTTGATAGGCGTTTAATACCATCATCAAACTCAGCCCCGAATGCTGTCTGATCTCGCAAAGACGGCAATTTCTCGTGCGGTTTCAACTCGCCTGTTTCAATTAAATGTTTAAGGTGCTGGGTGAGTTTGGTGTATTTGTACATTGGGTAAAAGGGTAATTAAGTTAAGGTTAAGTTTGTAGTATTGCAGATTGCCAACTTAAATGCACCACACTTCAATGATTTTTATGGTGCAGAAAATAGGAAAACAAAATGAAAATCTACTACTTATTCGATCCCCTTTGCGGTTGGTGCTACGGGGCATCGGCAACCTTGCAAAAACTCAATGAAATCTATCCGCTTACACTTACGCCAACAGGTTTGTTTTACCAATGCGGTCGGAAAATGGACGCAGATTTTGCTCGCTATGCGTGGAGTAACGACCAACGAATTGAAAAATTGACCGATCAGCCGTTTAGTCAGGCGTATTTGGAAAACGTATTGCAAGGGCAGGGCGAGTTTAATTCGGCAAACAGTTTGCTGGCTTTAACGGCGGTGCAACAAATTGCCCCTGAAAAAGAGCTTACGGTGTTGGTAGCGTTGCAGAAAGCACGTTATGTGGACGGTTTGGATAATGCAGATTTGACGGTGGTTGAACAGGTGTTGCATAAGCTCAATCTTAGCCAATCTGTGCCGTTGCTTAGCGAACAATCGACAAAAGTAGCGTTAGAACAGCGTCTTCAATTCGGGCAACAACTTGCCAAGAATTGTGGCGTGCAAGGCGTACCGCAGTTGATTGTAGAAAAAGACGAACGGTTGCATATTGTGCCAAGCCAGTTGTTGTATGGGGACGTTCAATCGTTAGACAGTTATTTGAAAGGACTGTAAAAGAGCGGTGGGATTTTGAGGGGATTTTACAAATTTCTTTCAAAATTCCACCGCTTGTTTTTAACCAGCCACAATCCCCACTTTCTCCACCACAAAATCCAAAAACGCACGCATCACCGAAGACGGATAACGATGTTTCAAATACAACAAATGCACAGGATAAGTCTGCATCGGGTAATCGCGCAATACTTCCACCAAGCCATATTCTTCAATCAAGCGATTGGCAATATTTTCAGATAGATAACCAACACCACGCCCTTGTTGAATGAAATAAGCGATAGCATACACATCGTTTGACGCAAACACATAAGGCAATTTCAACACCTTATTTTCTAATGAAATTATCAACTCTTTTTGCTCGGCTTTGGCAAAACCGACACAAGGAAAACGTGCCAAATCATCAGGCGTTGTCGGTGTGCCGTATTGTGCCAATAAATGCGGGTGTGCCACGCATTTGACTTTTGCCGTCAGCACCAAACGCGCCACCGCATTATCCGTATGCAAATCCCCAGTCCGAAACGTAAAATCAATATTATCTTCCACCAAATCCAAAACTCGGTCGGTTACTTGGCAATGAATGCTCACTTTGGGATATTTTGCACCAAATTCATCGAGCCACGCCCAAACTTCTTCCAATCCTGTAAAGGTGGAAATGCGTAATGTTCCGCTAATTTCTTGATGTTCAGAGAATGCTTTTTCTACTTGCAATAAATTATCGATGTTTTGATACACTTGCTCATAAAGTTTTTGCCCTGCCATTGTCGGCTTAACGCCTGATTTTTTGCGGTCAAATAATTGAATATTGAGCGACTTTTCCAATTCTGTGATTTGACGGCTAATGGTGGCAATCGGCACATTCAGCCGTTCTGATGCTTTGGAGAGACTTCCGTCTTGGACGACAGAGACAAATAGAGATAAGGCGTTTAGGTTCATTGTTACCCCTCTCTCAATTCTTCGAGAATCCGCTCAATATGCTTACCCTTAAATTGCGTTTTAAATTCTACTTTAATGCCAGTATCGCTACTTAATTTATCAAATAAGATTTGTGCGTATTTGATTTTTTCTTTTTCATCAGTACGTAAATCAAATTCATAAGCGTCTTTGGTTTCTACCACGAGATTTAAGGTTTGAGTGCCGTCTTTGTGATGAAGCACATAGGCAAAATCAGGCGAATAAGTCCCACCTCCCGCCACAGGAATGGCAATGGTATTTTTGGGAATTTTGGTAAAAACGGTAACATAATCCAAATTTAATAGAATATTTTCTTTTTCAAGGGGCGAATCATAAAACAGCGTTTCAAACAAATAATTGTCCGCTACGATACCAGTTTCATTCAAACGCCCAATATCTGATGACAATATGCTGTCTTTGGCATTGCCTTTTTCATCAGTAAATGCCGTTGGGTGAACTTGGCTATTAACTTCGGTATAGCTAATGGTTTGTGTGGATAAAAAATGTTGCAACAACCATTTTCTAAACAAACTATGAATGTGCCGAATATTGTGGCGAGTTTGATGTTTATGCTCTGTCCAATTTAATTCCAATAAAACTTGATGTAGACTTTTTAAACTAACATTCAAACTCATTGCCAATTCATTGGCAAATTCACCATAGCTAAGTACATAGCCTGTATTTTCTATCAGCTTTTCTCGTCCGCCATATTTGATAAGCATTTCATCAGGATTAACTTGTAATTCTTGGGCTTGCATTGTGGTATAGCTTTTGTCTAATTTACCCATCACCTCGACGGCAAAAAACTGCTTTAATAAGGAATAAAAACTCTGTTCATTATCAATTTGATAATTTAGCACCACACGGCGATTTAAAGTTTCCCACAATGTTTTTAAAGCGTGGTATTTGTCTTTTCTAATCAAGACCGTTTCTTTTTTGCCAATGCCTGTTTGAATTTTATTATTCAATGAACTTTCAAATTCAAAGGCTTTTGGATAAGCCTGTTGTAATTGTTTCCAGCCGTTTTCTAATAAATTCAAATCATCATCAATAATATGCTCATCAGCCAAATGATTGATGATTTTGCGTTTACTTTCATTGGGATAACATTGCATAATTTTGGCAAGAAGTTCATCGGTCAATTTTGTAGGAATAATGACTTTTTCGCCTGATTTTTCACGAATGTCTTTAATCAAATCCGCCACAAAATCTTTTTCGCTGAAATCCACAAAATAATTTAAATAAAACTGCTCGCCTTTTTCACGATGCATAAATTCATTGACAGGCAAACGAAGTCCTCGCCCCACCTCTTGTAATTTACTGGTTTCAGAGCCACTGGAACGCAATTTACAAATCACAAATACATTGGGATTATCCCAGCCCTCACGCAATGTCCATTTTGAAAAAATAAAACGGCGTGGATTATCCAAATCAAGGAGTTTTTCTTTTTCATGTAAGATTTCATTGATTTGTTTTTCTATATACTCATCTTTATTGTTATTGTCATCGCTAAAATAACCGCCATGCGTTTGACTAATATCTGCCAAAGTTTTTTGCAAATAGGCTTTATAAAATTCATTAGTTTCATTTGCCAATCTTTTTTGAGCTTCATTGATAACGATTGCCTCAAAACGAGATTTTAAGCTATCGGGCAATCCTTGTTCATCACGATAACCTGCAATATCATCAATAAAAATCAAAGAAAGCGGTTTAATACGTGGTGTTCTGGTTAATAGGGTGCGTTCAATATCAAAATGACGAATTACCGCTTGATAGAGCATTTGTTCTTGCAAAGATTGACTAAATGAATAAGGTGAGATGATTTCGCCTTTTTGCAAAGCCAATCCATTAGAAAGTACGGCGGTATTGCCATTAAATTCATTTAATAATAAATGCGACATTTCGCCATGAATAACGCCTAATGAGCCATTTTTGGCAATTTCTAAGCGTTTTGGGGTCTTTTTATGGCTGTGAGTGATTTCAAAAACCGCTTCACTTTTGCTTTCAGTCTGCCCAATAAATTTGATGAGCATATCATCAGCCCCATCAAATTGGGTAATAAACGCATGCACGCCTTTTACCAAATTTTGCTCAAAGGCATCAAGCGAAGTCAGCGTATGAATTAAATTTTCAAAGCCATCAAAAGTTGCCCCAAATCGCACAATATATTGGGCATTGAGTTTTAAAACATTTTGCCAAGTTTTGCCACTGGTTTTGACACGGTGAGGTTCATCAATAATCAAAAACGGTTTAACCGCCGATAACGCCTCAAATGATGAGCCGTGTGCCTCTTGAAACATATCTTGGTCAATGGCAATGTTCATCGTCTCTGAATTGAGCATACCCATATTAATCAGCAAAATATGAATGCTGTTTTGGTCATTGGCATTGATAAAATTGATGAGATTTTCGGGGACTTGTTGTTTGTCTTTTTTATTGCCTTTTTTGGCATTGACTTCATAAAGCTCAATGCGTTTGCCAAAATCATCAAAAAACCGACTTCTGGCGGATGCAGACTCCAAAAAGTTTTTTGTGCCTGCTTTAATCGCAACCGTTGGCACAAGCACAATAAATTTATTCACCCCAAAAGATTGATTTAAAGAAAACATTGCCCTTGTGTAGGTATAAGTTTTGCCCGTGCCTGTTTCCATCGCAATATCAAAAATATTGGATAAAGTATTGCCTGTTTTGTTTAGGCTTTTGGCGAAACTTGAGCGAGTTTGAATTTCTGCTAAATTTCTCTTTTTTTGCGATTCGTTTAATTCTAAAACAGGATTACTTTTTAATCGTGTTTCCAAATTTTGAGCATAAGAAATTTTGGCGTATTCAAACATTTGCAAAATGTCTTCTATGGCGGATAATTGGTGCGGTAAGTCGTTTTCAAAATTAAAGCCAGCCATTTTTTACCCCTTATCTGCACGATTTCGTACAACTAAATACAATTTATTGCCCTTTCTGGGTTTGTATTGACCGATTGCCTCGGTAAGTTCTCGCTTGGCTTTACTGTCAAAGTGCGGTTCTAAAATGACGATTTTATCAATGTTAAATTCATCAGTGGTATCGTCCAAACGGCGTAAAATCACTGCCAAATGCTTGGTGTCAAAACCTTTATTAAGCAAATACAGTACTGTATCATAACGATATGCGATATAACCGCCCAAATCCACCTGCTTTGGTGTATGGTGCAAGGGCATACCATCTTGTACGCACCAAGTGGTGAGAATATTTTGGCAATCGGTATCGCTTAATTGCAGATTTTCTAATAATTGTAAGCCGTGTGCAGGATTATCCGCCAATGTGCCAAAATTATCAGGCGTTGGGACGATTTTATATTCTTTAAAACCTAAATTGCCATTAAAATCGGGATTTTCGGCTTTAATTTTTTCAATGCTTTTTTGAATACGGGCTTTGGTGATTTCAAAAACGGTGTTAAATCCTGCTTTTTCGGCTTCGGATTTTGGCTTAACTGGTTCATCTAATTGTACGCAGATAAATTTACGGTTGCCATTGTCTTCTGAATTTAATTGCATGACGGCGTGAGCGGTGGTGCCAGACCCTGCAAAGAAATCCAAAACCAAATCATTATCATTTACACCAAGCTGAATAAAATCCACCAGCAACTCCAAAGGTTTTGGGTTTGGAAATACTTTTTCATCAAATAGTTGCTTTAATTGAGTTGTACCATTGCCACTACTGTACTCTGGTTTATAAAAAATGGTTTTTGGTTTTTTGGATGGCAAATCCCCTAATGCAGGTCTTTGTTTTTTATAAATACCAATACTGCCATTTCTTGAAATGATAACATCGTTAATGCTATTTTTAAACTTCTCTTTGCTCCAACGCCAAGACATTTCTTGATTGTTAGTAATTGGGTGTAAAGTTATCAATTCACCTACAAAATCTGTTGGTGGATTATTATCATCAGTGACAAAAATAGTATTATTATCATCAATAAAGATTGGGAAAAATAGATTAGGTCTTTTTTCTCTTGGGGCATTTGTGCCAGTTGCTTTTAGATTTGCCCCTTGCTTATAAAAACCTTGCTCATCTTCTTGCCAATCCTCCAAATCATCTTCATCAATACTTAATTGATTAAAAGTTGTACTTGTTTTGTCTTTGCAATAAACTAAAGTGTACTCATGCGTACCTGCAAAAGCGAATTCATCGTTATTGCCTTTTAAATTCATAACGGTTGGTAAGCAAGCAACAAAATTCCCTTCCCCAAAAATTTCATCACAAAGTAATTTTAATTGGGCTTGTTCATTATCATCAATAGAAATAAAAATCACACCATCGTCTTTTAAGAGTTCTCTGGCAAGTTTTAGGCGTGGATACATAAAAGTCAGCCACGCACTATGACTGGATGCTTTTGCATTGATAAAGCCGTGAATATATTCGGCATACTCCTCGCTTTCGCCTGTGATTTGGGCGATTTGCTCTGGCGTGTATTTCCTATCATCTTGATAGACAAAACCGTCCGAGCCTGTATTATAAGGCGGGTCTATGTATATCATTTTGATTTGTTTGCGGTAGGCTTCACGTAAATGTTTCAGGACGGCTAGATTATCGCCTTGAATCAGAACATTTTGACTATCTAAATTGTTGGCGTTGTGGGAGTGATTGGCAGACAAAAGCGTGCGGTTTTCATCATAGACAAGGGCTTTGGCGTAGGATTTACCACGCCAATCAAGGCGGTAAGTTTCTTGGGAAAATGTGGAATCCGCCTCGGCTAAGGCTGTCCGAAAATCGGCAAATTTAAAATTGCCTTCTTTGTCAAAAAGTTCTGGATTGTGGGCTTTGAGTAAGTCTAATAGAGATTGGCTCATTGTATCACCATTGTCATTAAAATTTTGGGCTATTATAGCATTTTTTTGGGAAAAAATGTCATAGCATGGGATTTTAGTTTTCATTTATGAAAACCAACTTCCAAAAATTCGCCATTCATTTATCAAATTCAATAACCTAAAATACGCTTATTCCATTTTAATTAGGAAGCAGGTTAGCTTTTTAATTCTATTCCCCAAATAGCAATACCCCATACAACGGCACATTCACCAACCAATCCTGTTCCCGATAATCCGCCATTGAAAAACGAAAAGCGTGTTCAGGCTGGAATTGCTCCACATAGACTTTCAAACTTTTGGCTTTTAAATTCTCTTCGGCTTTCACTTCAATGGGAATGACCGCTTGTTTTTGTTGTACAACAAAATCCACTTCTGCCGTGCCTTTTTCCGTTGCCCAATAAAATACAGGGTTGTCTTGATTGGCAATCAGTTGTTGCAAAACATATTGTTCGGTCAATGCGTCTTTAAATTCGCTAAAAATACGACTACCGTCTAGCAACACACTGGCGTCCAACTGACTTTGAGCTGACAATAAACCAATATCCAATCCATACAATTTAAACGCATTGTCTTGATAAGCGGATAAAGGCAAATGCGGTTTTTTAATGCGTGGGACGCTATGCACCAAACCGCTGTCTTTTAGCCATTGCAAAGCGATTTCATAGTCTTTGCTTCTAGCCCCTTTTTGTAAATTGGCATAGATGAATTTCTTATTTTCTTTGGCAAGTTGTTCGGGAATGGCATGCCAAATTGACCGCACTTTTTGCACCGTTTGCCCATCACGAATATGCTTAGAAAAATCCTGCTCGTACGCCATCAATAAATTTTTTTGCACTTGGCGAACGGCATCAACATTTTGCGTTTCTATAAACACTTTCACCGCTTCCGGCATTCCGCCGACAAAATAATATTGACGAAGTAGCTCAATATAACGGCTTTTCATCGCCGAAATCAGCGACCAATCTTTTAGATTTAATAATTCCACTAAATCTTGTTTGCCCACCGCCAGCAAAAATTCATGAAAATCCATAGGATAAAGCGGTAAAAAATCCACCTTACCCACAGGAAAAGACACCTGATGATGTAAAGACATGCCCAACAACGACCCCGCTGACACAATATAAAACTCGGGGGCGTTTTCATAAAAATATTTCAGTGATGACAAAGCTTGTGGCACTTCTTGCACTTCATCAAAAATAATCAGCGTATTGTGGGCTTGAATATCCACACCGCTTTCAATTTTTAAACCTAAAATCAAGCGATTGATGTCGTAATCGCCCGAAAATAGCGTTTTCATTCTAGGGTTATTATCAAAGTTGATATAGGCAACTTGCTCAAACGATTGCTCGCCGAAGTGTTTCATCGCCCAAGTTTTACCAACTTGTCTTGCTCCCTGAATAATCAAAGGCTTGCGGTTTAGATTTTGTTTCCAGTTTTGTAGGGATTGAAGGATTTTTCGTTGCATAATAGGTTATTTTTTATCAATTTCAGGCTATTTTACAGCAGGGTTTACACTTTTTCAAAGGAAAGATTGAGGTTAAATATCATTTTTTCAAATGAAAATAAGGTTATTAAAAACACTTTTCAAAAGGAAAGTTTCAGGATAGATATTTTTAGACTGTCAAAACCTAATTTCCAAATTTGAAAATTAACTTCCCAAAATTCGCTATTCATTCATCAAACTCAATAACCTAAAATACGCTTATTCCATTTTAATCCCAGAGAAAATCCATGAAAAAAATTTTTAAAATCAGCCTAATGGCATTAGCATTGACTTCGCTTGGCGTGGCTTGTACGCCAATCAAGCACACCATTTAAGCTTTGATTGCTTAAAAGATTATCACATCACCACCATTAACCCCAATAATTTGGCAACCAATCCTGTGATGAAAGGTAAATATACGGCTGATTTTAGTGGTATTTCTACCGTATTGCCTGTGAATAATACTTATTATTTAGGCTCATTTTATAAAGATAAAATGGCGTATTTTGAAGTGAAATAATGGGATTTAGACACCGTTTGGAGCAATTCAGGCGGTGTTTTTGTTTGGAAATTTTGCAAAAGATTTTCAGGCTGCCTGAAAAACATTATCCTTTATCTTTAATACTTTTAATGATTTGACAATTTTCAATTTTTTTATTTTGACAACCAATAATTTGTTCCAAAAATGATTTAACTTCTTGTAATTGTTTAATTTGTTCGTTGATATGCGATAAATGTTTTTGGGTTAATTCATCAACATCATCACATTGATGATTGGGAGTTGTTTGGAATGTCAATAAGATCTGAATGTCTTTTAAAGAAAAACCGATATTGCGACAAGTTTTAATAAAGCGTAATTGTTCTAGCTGATTTTCATCAAAAACTCGGTAGCCATTAGCTTGAAAAGTTGGCTTGATTAAGCCTTGTTTTTCATAATAACGAATGGTTTCCAAATGCACGCCTGTTTGTTCACTGGCTTGTTTAATTTGAAAAATTTTTGACATTGTACTTGACCCTGTAATGACTACGGAGTTTATATTATAGCAAATTTCAATCATCTTTCGGAGTTTGTTATGACGTGCCAAAGTTGTTGCAGTTCAAATCAGCCCATTCATCAATCACCCAAGTACAAAAAAGCCTTATGGATTGTCTTGATGTTAAATTTATCAATGTTCTTTGTGGAAATTGTAATGGGGGTTAAATCAGGTTCAACTTCACTATTGTCAGACAGTTTGGATTTCTTGGGTGATAGTGCTAATTATTTGATAAGTTTGATTGTTTTGCCAATGGCATTAAGTTACCGTGCCAAAGCATCTATGGTTAAGGGGCTAACGATGGGCGTTTTTGGCTTATTTATTTTAATTACAACCATTTATCGTGCATTTTATGGGGAAATTCCCAGTTATAGCGAAATGAGTATTGTGGGATTTTTGGCGTTATTGGTGAATGTGTCGGCATTGTTGATATTATTAAAATTCCGTGATGGCGACAGTAATGTCCGAAGTGTATGGGTATGTTCTCGCAATGATGCGATTGGTAATGTGGCAGTGATTTTGGCTGGTATAGCAGTTTATTTTTTTCAATCAAAATATCCTGATTTAATTGTAGCTTTTGTTTTGGCATTTTTAGCATTACAAGCCAGTCAAGAAATCATCAAAAGAGCTTGGACAGAATTAAAAGTCAGTTAATTTAAAACACCGTTTGGACTGATGTTCAAGCGGTGTTTTTGTTTTTAAAATGGGTAAAATAAACTTTTTAAGGCTGCCTGAAAAAAACCTATCCCCCAAGCCCCTGTAAAATCGGACATTCTGGCATATCATCGCCACGACAGGCATCACTCCACGCCCCAAGAACAGTTTTCATTTCTTCTAATTCCTTGATTTTATTTGATAAAAATTCAATGTGCGTATTTGCCAACGCTTTGACTTCACAGCTTTTGCGGTGTGGATTGTCTTGCAGTGCCAAAAGCTCGCCAATTTGGGCAAGCGAAAAGCCCACGCCCCTTGCTTTGGCGATGAATTTTAGGCGGATTAGTGTCTCATTATCATAAATGCGATAGCCTGATGATGTGCGTGAAGTGTTTGATAACAAACCCAACTTTTCATAATCACGGATTTGCTTGATGGATAGCCCTGTGGCTTTGGACGCTTGACCGATGTTCATTGTTGCTCCTTGTTTTGGCGTTTGTAAAAAATTGTCAATCCGTAAAAATAATCCTTGACCCTAACATAAGGTTAGGCTTTATGATACGCTCATCAAAACAAAAAAGCAATGTTTTTAGTGGTTTAAAAACGGTTTTTGTTTTGATAATCAACCTTTAATTTGGAGAATTGTTATGAACGACATCATCAAAAACCCAAACGCCCACTGCGGTTGCCAATCTTGCACAGGGCAAAATTGCAATCCAAAATGCAACTGCCAAAATGGCGAGCCGTGCATTTGTCAAAACTGCACTTGTGGCGATTGTGATTGCAAGTAATTGATTAGCTAAAAACATTGGGCGGACTTATGTTTGCCCAATGTTTGCCAAATCCCATTTTGATAAGGAAAACTGTAATGAAAATGTTTAAAAACCGTGCCGTACAATTATCTGCCCTTGCCCTTATTTTGGCGACTTTAACCGCTTGTGCCGACGGCAAAAACGAAGTGCCGACGCACTCGATGGTAGGCGACAATAACCACACCCAAACCACCCACGACAGCCCAAATAACCAAAACGGGCACGCAGAGATGAACCACGCCCATATGAACCACTCTGCTATGGCGATGGACACTCAAAATGCTCCGCCCCATACCCAAGCCTATCTTGCAATGATGAACAAGATGGGCGATGAGATGAGCAAAGCGGGCAATCTTGCCGATGCTGATACCGCTTTTGCCAAAGGTATGATTCCGCACCATATCGGAGCAGTTGAGATGGCAAAAGTACAGCTTGAATTTGGCAAAGACGAAACAATGAGAAAACTTGCCCAAGCGATTATTGATGGGCAACAAAGTGAAATCGACCTGATGAACGCTTGGCTGGCGGGTAAAGACACAGCAACCCAAAACCCGCAAGCCCCGCACGCCAAGTCCTATGCCGCAGGCAAGGCGCAGCACGAGGCGATGATGGCGGCAATCAATGAGCCAAACCCTGATGTTGCCTTTGCCAAAGCAATGATTCCGCATCATCAAGGGGCGGTCGAGATGGCAAAAGTGCAATTACAGTTCGGCAAAGACGAAAAAATGAAAAAGCTTGCTCAAGACATCATCAAAGCCCAAGAACCTGAAATCAAGCTGATGCAAGACTGGCTAAAACAGTAGGGGCAATAAGGCAAAAACACCGCTTTTGATAAAGCGGTGTTTTTTACTTTAAAAAACTTTCAGGCTGCCTGAAAAATTTATATTTCCAAAAATGAAAACCAACTTTCCAAAAAACGCCATTCCATTGCCAATTATAAAATTTATAATACACCCATTCCATTTATTTTAAAGAGAAAATTTTATGAACCGCATTACCCAAATCCTAAACATCAAACACCCCATCGTCCAGGCCCCAATGTCGTGGCTGACTGATGCTCATTTGGTGGCGAGTGTTGCCAATGCTGGCGGATTGGGATTTTTAGCCCCACACGCTGGGCAAACCACCAATCCCACTTCAAATCAAGACGTATTAGACCGTATGCGTGCCGAAATTCGCAAAGTCAAAGCCTTGACGGATAAGCCTTTTGGCGTGCCATTTATGTTGTCTTATGACCTTTCGCTCATTCCGCTGATGGTGGATTTGCTGATTGAAGAGCAAGTACCTGTGGTGCTGGATAATGGTTGGTTGGACGAAGCGATTTACGCCAAACTCAAACAGGCAGGCATTAAAATCATTTGTCGTTTGGGCAATCCGAATTTGCCAGACGCTTTAAAAGCTCAAAAATTGGGTGCAGATATTTTGGTGCTGACGGGTTTTGATGAAGGCGGAACCTTGCCTATGAAAGAAATTGGCAGTTTTAATGTGTTGGCGGAATTTGTGGGCAAGGTGGATTTGCCGATGATGCTCGCTGGTGGCATTGCCGATAAAAAAAGCGGTTCAGACAGCGTTTATGCTCGGTGCAGAAGGCGTGTGGGTGGGGACGGCATTTATCGCTACGCATGAGTGCCGAGCCAATCAAAAAGTGAAGGATTGGATTGTTCAATCAACTGCCAATGATTTGTTGCTGTTCCGCACCGAGCCGTATTATTACCGCTCTTTGCCAACCGAAGTCGCCAAAAAATGCTTTGAAATGAGCGAAAATGGTGCAACTCGTGCCGATATTGCCAAAGTGATGAATGCGGGTACGGGTATGCGTTTAGGTATGCTGGAAGGGGATTTTGAGCATGGCTATGTGTCGGTAGGCAATGGCATTTCTGCGATTGACCGCGTGAAAAGTGTGCAGGAATTGGTTGATGAATTGATGGGGTAATTTGAAAAATAAACCACCCTTAGCACTGAACAAGCAATGCTTGACACCCAGCACGGCAGAGCCGTACTGGGTTACGCATAATTCAGCCCCTTTGGGGCTGGAATTAGAGTGACAAAGAGTGGCAAAGCCACTCAACTATGCGTAACCTAGTACGCATTTTGCGTGCTAGGTGCAAAATAGTATATTTGACAAGCACAAAACATCCACAAGCCTTAGTATCAAACACTCCTGTCCGACGCTAACAAACACTTTGCTGTTCTCTCTATCTTTAGCATAAAATAGTTTCCATTAGTATCAAATACTTTTGTTCATTAGTAACAAACGATTAACAGTTATTATCGCAATAGATCTACCCTCGCAAAGCCCATTTTGAAGGTGTT